>NZ_JBSFKQ010000010.1:0-140500 GCF_053598615.1 Kitasatospora sp. NPDC001095
TCAGCCACGTGATCATTCTGACGGTCCAGCGTCGCCCGGCACGGCAACCGGGCGACACGTCACGACGGGGCGAACGTTGCCTGATGCGGCACTAGACGCTGGGTAGGTGCAAGAGCTCGCGCAGTCGCCGGGCGACCACGTCCTCGTCCAGCCCGAGCACCGGGGTGAAGCCGAGTTTCAGGGCGGCGGCCAGGTTCTCCTCGCTGTCGTCCACGAAGAGGCATTCCTCCGGCCGGACGCCGAGCGTGTCCACCACAATCCGGAAGACAGCAGGGTCAGGTTTCCGGACACCGTAGTCCGCCGACAGCACCACTGCGTCGAAGGTGCCGTGAAGGTCGAAGCCGGCATACGGATCGTAGGGCTCCCGCCCCAGGCTGTTCGACAGCACCGCCGTCCTGATCCCGGCAGATCGCGCCTGCCGCGCGACCTCAATGACCGAGTAGGCCGGGAAGGCGTCGTGCAGGTACCGCGCCATCAGGTCATTCGGCGCGACGCCCATCAGGGCCGCGAAACCGATGTTCCAGTCTGTCTGAGAGATCCGGGCCAACTCCAGTTGACGGAACAGATCCTGCCCCCGGGGGTCGGCCCAGGCGCGCAGAAAGGTTCCGCGGGCGAGTCGTTCCCGGTCCTCGAACGAGGAGATCACCTCGACCATGTTGAACGTCAGGACACCGAAGAAGTCGAGGATCAGGCCACGGTACGGCGATGCTTCAGTTCTCACCATGCTCCCGAAGCCTACGGCTCAACGTGAGGTTGTGAAGCCTGGTTGGCGCCATCGCCGAGGCAGATGGGGTCGGTGAATTGTCGGTGCAGCGCCGCGGGCGCCCGGCACGGTCACACCTGCTATAAAAAGCGGGGAGCGGGATACGCCAGCGGGCACAGGAGCCTTGCGCCCGCCGACGTGCCCATCAGCCCGCCGGGCCGCCGCATCGTCGCCGCTCGGCACGAGACGTGCCGAGCGGCAAGTGATGCTGCCGGTTACCTCGGCCCCTCAGCGGTGGAGGGGTGGCGGGGGCCGTGGCCGGGGGCCGGGGTCAGGGTAGAGATGAAGTTCTCGCCGTCTACGAGAGGGCTGTCGAGGCTTACGCCGGCGACGGCCATGCGGTTGTATTCGGCGAGGACCAGGCGCTCGGTGCGGTACTCGCCGTACTTGGCAATCTCGTTGTTCCTCAGACCGCCACCAGAGTCGGACACGAAGGTACCCAGGATGTACTGCGCGTCGTCGTAGCTGACGCCGTAGAGATGGAAGAAGCAGGCGTCCAGCTCAGCGCGGAGCTGCGCGCGGCGGTCCTCGTCCCATCGGAACGGCGCTTCGGCATCACCGAGATCCTTCGCGAGTCCGGCCATATCGTAGGCCGTGTATGTAAGTTCGAGGACGCGAGGGACAATGAACTGAAGGTGTGGCTCCATCATCGCTGGTGTAGGAACGGGCAACTGCTTCCAGATGAAGAGCTTCATGTGAGCATCACTGATCTTCTGCCGACTGACGAAGTCGAAGACGAGCGAGCTCTGGGCTGCGATCAGGGCCGCAGCGAGAGCAGGCGATACCCTCGGCAGCATCAAAGGATAGGTGTGACCAACGGCTGTGCGCGGCAGGAACGCCGGGATCGCCGTCCGCTCATCCGTTGTACGACAGACGTCTCGCCAACCGCAGAGCCATCCGTGCTCCCAGTACAGGTCGTTCAGACGGCTCGCGACGCCAGAAACCTCGACAACCTTGCCGTTTCGTACAACCTGGGTAGCCCCTTCACCAACAACCCAGTAGCGAGGAATTGCGGCCGCCGAGACATCCTGCTTCTCAGCCAAGCCCAGTCGACGCCGGTCGTCGTTGCCGGTGCCATAGTACGAGTTCCAGCGATGGTCAAAGTGGTGAGCCATCTTGCCCTCATACAGCGGCAGCATGCGCTCTTCGCCGCGAACGAAGACGTTACCGCGCAGCTCCCACCCCTCGGATTCCAACGCCTCCTGGGTACGAAAGAGATCCGAGTCATCAGTCATATTGAACAAGTTCTTGAAGCTGATACTCCACGGATTGCCCCGCCGCTCACTCTCGTTCCACAGGACAGGGATTCGATCCTGAATGGCCGCCGTGAGGTCGGCGTCACGCCGGGTACGGAAGATAGGAAGCGTACCCGTATTGGGGTTGATTTTGCCGATCTCTTCGGGAGACAGCTCGAAGATACGGTCCCGGTCGACAAGATCGTCAGGGTCGATAAGGAAGAACGCGAACTGCGCTGCAGGCACTCGCAAGTTGCGGCCAGCCAGGGAAAGCAAGCAGAACCTGTAGCTGGCGTGCACACCCTCAAACAGTGGCTTGCGGTTTTCAAAGTCGTACAGTGAGGCAATGGCGCCACGCCGGCTGAGGTCACCGAACAGGTGCTGTGCACCCGCCCCCGTGGCAATGGCCGTGGGAATGATGCATCCGACGCGTCCATCGGGTGCAGCAATCGAGACGAATCGCTCGGCGAACAACTGGTCGGTCTGAAGGGAGTTCACGCCCTTGACTGTGAGCCCCTTACCACAGAACGGAAAGGCTCCGGAGCTGCCCGCGAAGAGGAAGGTTGACTTCACCTTGCGACGCTCATCCAAATAGCGCTTTCCTTCGTGCGGAAATTCCTCAATCCATCTTTCAATGCGCGTCTTGCGTGCGGCTCCCGCTATCGCCGCAATCGAGGGCTCCGCGACGCTGAAGTACTTCTTGTCCTCGAAGTCCACCTTGTCCCACGGCGGGTTGCCGAGAACGCACGAGAACCCACCCGCCCAACCGGTAGCCGGGTCAACCGTCGGATCCGAGGCATCGTCGGGAACCGTGAAGATCTCAGGGAATTCCAGGTGCCAGTGAAAGAAGCGGTAAGTCTGGCTCAGCCGGTCGACCTCTCCCTTGACACCCTCGGGAACCTCGCTCGCCCCGGCGTCCTGGAACTTCTGAAACACCTTGTGGGTGACAGCGGGCAGCGCGTCCTCCGCCTTGCGCCACACGAACGCCGCACACCACGCGTCAGCAACCCGCATGGCCTGAACATACTCGGCTGAATTCGCCCAGTTGTGGTAGGCCTCGGCCTGTTCATGGACATCGTGGAGGGTCCCGGCAGCGGCTGAAGTGATTCGGCGTAGGCCGGCCGCGAACACCTCGTTCGCAACCTTCGTTTCCACAGCGACCTCGAAAAGAGTGCCCTGCCCCTCACGTTCCTTGGCATTCTGCTTCGCCAGTTTGGCGGCATAGGCAGGGTCGTCACCTTCGACCGCCTTGAACGCCTGGTCCGGGATGCCCTTACGCAGCAGGGCCGGTGTGACGCCGATCAGGCCGTTGCCATGCTTGACGTGAGCGTCGAGGAAACCCAACGGCCGCCCCGGTTCCAGGGCCTCCAGCCAGAGTGACACCTTCGCCAGCTCCACCGCCATCCCGTTAAGGTCAACGCCGTACACACAGCGGGAGACAACCTCGTGCAAGGCGTGACGGACGGCCTCGGGCGTCGGTTCGGGGTTTCCTTCCCGGACGGCTGCTACCCGCTTGGCGATCCGCCGTGCTGCTGCGACCAGGAAGTGACCAGAGCCGCAAGCAGGGTCGCAGACTGTCAAGGAGAGCAGCTCGTCCACGATCGCTTTCGCGACATCCGACTGCCCAGTCTCGATGGCGCGTTGTTCGCCGCGCTTCTGGGCGGCGTCTATCAATGGATCGAGAGTGGAGTCGAGCAGCGCCTCGATCAACGAACTGGGCGTGTAGTAAGAGCCGGTCTTCTTACGGTCATTGCCGAGCCGGTTGACCAACTCGAAGGCGGACGTACCAGTGCCCTGCTTCGGAACGAGTTCCAGGAGGGACTCGTACACAGAGCCAAGCTCCTCGGTGCCCATGCCCCGGTAGTCGACGGCACGCCAACGCCCGGAGTTCGTATCCCGGATCCGGGAGAGATAGCGAACCGCCTCCAACAGGTAACTGTTGGAGAGGGACATCCCGCGAAGCGGAGCATCGGCGTCGCTGTCATCGAAGAGGCCGCCGAGTCCGGGAAGTCCCAGTTCGGGACGGCCAGCCTCATCCCCGAGCGCATCCAGGACGATCCGCAGCGCCTGGTAGAGGTCCGAATGCGCAGTACCCCGACGAGCGGCAGCGTGGCGGCGAAGCCTGGCCGACGAGAAGTAGGTCGCGTAGCGCTTGCGGGCTTCCTCGGTCGCGGTAGGCGGGTGGAGGGCCTCCCGGTCCTCCGCGACGAAGAGGAAGATCAGACGGTAGACGAAACGCAGCAGAGCGGCGTGCAGGTCGTCCGCGTCGAGGTTCTCCCGGAGGTCCCGGTTGTCCTTGTGCTTCAGGAAGCCAGTGCCGAGGACGGTAATGGCCTGCTGGACACCGTCGCGGTAGTGGTCGAGTGCGCGCACGCCAGAAGCGATGGCCTCTGTGCGCCACTTCTCCAGCCGGCACGTCGAGGCTGCTGCGCCCTCCGCCACCTCGAACCGCGAGACGTGCAGCAGCCGGTAGAGCAGCACGAACTCGCTGAACTGCTCGCCGTCGAAGATGGCCTCGAGGTCGAACTCGACGTACGAGGCCGTCGCCAGCGCGCTCGAGTCGCGAAGGAGCCGCAGCCGACGGCCGTTGGAGAGCACTCCCCAAAGATGGGCCTCGGTGCGGTTGAGACACTCCTGAACCAGCGACTGCGGCGGAACGGTGCCGGCTCCGCCCGGGCGCTTGTCGAGGTCGGCGTTCCACGGAGCGAAGTGGATCAACGTGTGCTGCCAGCGGTGGCTGATGCCGAAGATCTTCTCCGCGTCACTGTCGGCCGGAATTCCGGCCGCGCCCACGGCCGTCAGCCGCCCGAAGCCCAGCTCCGCGAACAGTGGTTCCAGCCACTGCACGGTAGCCAGACCGGTCGGGTCGGCAGCGGGAACACCCGTCTCGGGATCCTCAGGCAGGCGGGTCCGAAGCTCCCGCCAGACGCCCTTGAGGTAGTCCCAGTGGCGTTCGGCGTCGTCACGAACCGACCGCGAGCCGATGACACCGTAATCAGCAGGCTTGGCGCCGGAGACGTCCTTGCCCTCGGCGATGCGGACCAGTATGTCGGCAGGCAGCAGCCCACCCACCGTGTGGACCGCGGAGAAGACCTGGTTGCGGGTGGTGGCGGACATCAGGCGCCCTCTCCGGTCGACGGGTTCGCAGGCAGGTAGACGTAGGCGCCGAGCACATCGGCGGGCCGCTGCGCACGCACGCGCAGTCCTCGGACGATCTCGCCGGTGGCCTCGCGGACGCGCCGATGGGACGCGTCGAGGTCGGCGGCGAGCTGTTCGCCGTACGACTCCAGGTACCCCTGGACGTCCGGCAGTTGGCCCAGAATGCGGGTCATGGTCCGCTCACCGAAGTGCACATCGGTGTTCAGAGTGGCCTGGGCCCCGAGCAGGGCGAGGGCATCCCCGTCCGGCAGCCAGACGGCATTCTTCGGGGCTCCCTGGAAGGCGAGCAGCCGGGCGTCCTCGGCCACGATCTGCTTGTCCCCGCTGCGCGAGGGCAAAGTCAGGTGGAACCGGTAACGGACGAGCAGCAGCGTCGTCCGAACCGACACCGCGTCCGTCGTCACGACGCCACACCGTCGGGCCGGTCGGCTTCCCTCCGCCAACGTGTCCAGAGCGGCGTTGAGGACATGGCCGGCGAGTGCGCCCACAACCGGGTCAGTGCGAACCAGGGCCGCCTCACCACGCCCGACCGCCGGGTCGGTGCGGAACGGGATCGGCCGCCCGGTCTCAACGGCATCGCCGCCAACAACAGGAGCGAGAGCATCACGCAGGCCAGCAGGCACCCCGGAGACCTCCGCAGTGAAGTCCCCTCCCTCCGTGTCCCGCAACACGGCACCAAGGGCATTGAGGGAGTCACGCACGAAGTCCCGGATCTCCCCCGCACTCCCCAGCGCGTCCCGGATCGCCGCGACCTCGCGCGCCACTTCCTGCGGGTGGATTGTGCGCTGGGCGAACTTGGACTGGGAGGTCCTCTCCCGCTCAGCAGCGGAGTTCCAGTCCTTCTCCAGCTCGGCGGCCTTCGCATCGACCAGGTCGTCGACCGCGAACAGCCCCTCCTGCTGCCCTTCCCTCCCCCGCATCAGCAGCCATTCGACGATCGCGTCCGTGACACCCGCCGAAGTCTCGTCCGGGACGGACACCGAGATGCCCAGGTCCTTGCGGATCTGCCGGTACTTCTTGATGAGGACTTCGAGCACCTTGCCGTCGATGCCGTTGTCCGCACCGTAGAGCGTTATGACGCGGACCTCGTCGCGTTTCTGCCCGTACCGGTCGACGCGCCCCTCCCGCTGATCATGCCGAGTGGGGTTCCAGGCGAGGTCGTAGTGCACGACCGCGTCGAAGTGGTGCTGCAAGTTGACACCTTCCGACAGGCAGTCGGTGGCGACCAGCACGCGCCGCGCCGCCAGACTGTCCCCCGCCTCCTCCGCGAGCTTCTCGATGCGCTCGATGCGCTGCTGCGGCGAGAGGGTGCCCGTCACCGCAGCCACCGTGGCCTTCACTCCTCCCTTCCCCTGGAGCGCCTCGGCGACGTACTCCGCTGTCGGGATGTACCGGCAGAAGACGATCGGGTTGTACCCATCCGCCAGCAGCGCCTTGAGGTGCTTGATCAGCGCCTTCAGCTTGAGGTCGTGCTCCACGCCTTCCAGCCCCGCTGCCCGCTCCGCGAGCGCCGCCAGCCGTGCCCCCGCGTCGTCCGTCTCGGCGCCGGGCGCGACGTCCAGCCCCTCCAGGGTGTCGCTGTCCGCGGAGTCGCTGGTGAGCGGCGCGCCGAGCCGGTCGGCCTCCTCGGCACTCACCGCAACAGCCGTGGCCGACCGAGTGGTCAGCGTCTGGGAGGCGGCGCGCGGCGACGAGACCAGCGACCGCAGCAGCGCGATCGCCGACCACCAGGCAATCCGGGCCTCGCGCTTGCCCTTCACCCCCGCCGCCTCGACACGGTCGCTCGCGTACGCGATGGCGTCGTCAAGCAGGTCGCGGTAGGCCGGCGACAGCTTGTAGGTCTCGTCCTTGAAGTACCGATCAGTCGGGAAAGCGGTCTTCTCCGCCAGCCGGTCGTCGCTGAGTCCATCCTCCTTGGTCAGGTACTGCCGGATGTCGGCGCGCTTGCGCTGGACGAAGTGCCGGGCGAGGAGCTCACGCCCACGCTTGCTGTCCAGGTCGACGGCGGCCAACTCCGGCTTCACCAGACCGAGCAGGTTCCGGAAGGCGGACTCCTTGCCGCTGTGCGGTGTCGCGGTCACCAGCAGCAGGTGCGTGTCGGCCTTCTCGGCGACCCGGCGCAGCAACTCGTACCGCAGCTGGTTCTGCGAAGCCCGGCCACCCGAACCCGCAGCGTCGTCCGCAGCCACGCAGGTGTGGGCCTCGTCGACGATGACCAGGTCCGGGCAGTGCCGGACGAAGTCGTCGCGGTGGCGCGGGGACTTGATGAAGTCCGTCGACACCACGACGTTCGGGTACCGGTCGAAGATCGACTGGCCGAGGTCGAGACCACGCTCCAGACGCGAAACGGTGGAAGAGAGCACGAGTTCAGCGTCGATGCCGAACTTGGTCCGCAGCTCGGCCTGCCACTGCTCGGCCAGGGCCGGCGAGCACAGCACGGCCAGCCCCTTCGCCTCCCCCTGGGCGAGCAGTTCACTCGCGATCAGGCCCGCCTCCACGGTCTTGCCGATGCCGACGTCGTCGGAGATCAGCAGCCGCACGGTCTTCTGCCGCAGTGCCATCAGCAGCGGGACCAGCTGGTACGCACGCGGCTCGACGGCGATCCCGGCCAAGGACCGGAACGGGCCGGCGCCCGACCGGAAGCCGATCCGCAGGGCCGAGCGGAGCAGCCCGGCAGCGCGCTGGTCGCCGAGGTCGTCGGGCGACGGGGCGGCGAACTCGGCGCCCTTGACGTCCTCGAAGGCCGGGAAGACGGCGGCGATGTCGTCGTCGGAGCCGCCGAGGGGGCGCAGCACGAGCATGTCGGCGGCGCTCTCGGGCAGCACGACCCATTCGCGGCCGCGGGCGGTGACCAGGGAACCGGCGGAGTAGGTGGGTGTCATCAGGTGAGGTCCTCGTCGGGTGGTTCGTCGGTTCCGTCGGTCAGCTGGTCGGGTGGGCGGTGCCGAAGTACCGGGGGTGCCGCGCGACGATGGCGTCCCAGTCGCCGTCGGCGGGGAAACGGATCACGTCCCAGGTGGCGTCGTAGAGGCGTTCCTCGGCGTCCTCGTCACGCAGAGCAGTGGTCTCGGTGTCGTGGTCGTCGACGAAGACCGCGAGGTTGACGCCGGGGATCCGGTAGACGAAGTCCGCCATCGCGTTGGCCTCGGTGATCAGGGTCTGGGTCTCGTCGGGGAGACGCAGGCCGCGATCCTTCAGCCAGGTCACGAAGTCGCGCTCGTACGGGGTCAGTACGTCCACAGGCTCCGCCGCCTCGCCCGGCCGTTCCGCCGGCTCCGGTCCCTGCACGGCGATCAGGCGCCGGAACTGCTCGCTGCGGGACTCGCCACGCTCGTCGCGCTTTGCCACGCCGGAGGCGAACCGGAGCAGCAGAGCGGCAACGGTCCGGCGGTCGATGAGCGCGTGGTTGAGCTGGTTGCCGTACGTCAGCAGGCACTCGTAGCAGCCGCGCGCGCACTTGCGGTCCGGGTGCGGACCACCCTGGTCGACCCCCTCCTCGTCGAAGTGGCAGATCTCCAGCGCCTGGCGGGCGGCTTTGGCGAGCGCGTCCGGCTCCGACTGCAGCCGGCGGAGTACGCCGGCGCCGCCCTCGGCGGCCTCCGTGAAGAGGAACCGGTTGCGCGGGCCGTCGTTCGGCGGGAGGAGTTCGCTGTTGAGCTCGGAGTCCTCGAGTTCGAAGGCGGCCTCGATGCCGCGCTCCAGGGCGTACATCAGGGTCACCGCGATCGGCTCAGGCAGCGGCTCGTCGAGGGTGAGGACGAGGATGTTGCGGCGGTCCTCGACGTACGGGATGACGCGCTTCTTGCGGCGCTTCTCGTTGCCGTCCGCATCGACGACCGGCAGCTCGCTGGAGTCGCCGGAGGCGTCGGCCGCGTCGCGGTCGTTCATCCAGCGGCCGTCCGCGACGTCGAGCCAGTAGCCCGCTGGGTCGTCCTTCTTGGCGCGCAGCCGGCCCACGTTGGTGATCCGGACGGTCGCGGAGTCGCCGTAGGCCACCGCCGCGAGCGGGCCGGTGCCGTCGGTGACCCGGGCGTCCTGGCGGCCCTTGCGGGTGCCGTGGTCCTGGAAGGCGTAGGAGGTCTCCAGTTTGTAGCCGGCGCGGCGCCGCTCCTCCTCGTCGGAGGAGATGCGCTCGCGGCGCTGGGTGTAGACGGTGTGCAGCTGGAGCAGGCCGTAGGTGGCCGAGCCGAGCGGCTCGTCGCACATCAGGCAGCGGTCGTCGCGCTCGCGGGGGTCGTGGTGGTAGCCGCAGTGCTCGCAGCGGCGGGCCTCGCTGGTGGTGATGTCCCCGGAGGCGTCCGGCGGGAGCTGGATGCGGGTGACCTGATAGCGGGCGCCCTCGTGGTAGATCAGCGCTCCGGGGCCGAACTCGCGGATGGCGAGGAAGCGGGGGCGCTGGAGGTAGTCGCCCTCGCCCCGGCGGCGGCCGGTGGTGGGGATGTACGCGGCGAGCGGCAGGCGGGGGAAGGAGTACCCCGGCAGGAAGCCCTCGGAGGCGAGGTAGCGGTAGGGGTTGAAGTCGGAGAGGACGGACTTGCTCTCCGCGCTCTCGTTCTTGAGCAGGTTGAGCTGGGTCTCGGCCTCCCTGCGCCGGCCGACGGCGCGCCTGCGGTCGCCTTCGGTGAGGCTGTGGTCCAGGACCCGCTTGTTCTGGACGTACTGGTCGTCCAGTGCGGCCCGGTAGAGCTCGCGCCAGCGGTCGAAGGCGCGGTCGAAGCGCTCGGGAGCGGTGCGCACCCGGTCCTCGATCCACCGTTCGTCCCACCACGTGGTCCGGGCGAACTCGGGCAGCAGCGGGCCGAGCACCTGGTAGGCGGCGGTGACGGTGCGGGTCTGGGCGTCGGCGTCCCGTGCGGCGGCGTGCAGGTGGGGGTGCAGTTCGAGAGCCGGGTCGGGGCGGTCGCCGGTCTCGGGGTGGGAGATGTCCAGGACTTCGGTCACGGCCCGGCCGAGCTTGAGACCGGCTTCGGCCAGCCAGATGCCCTGGACGTGGGAGAGGACAAGGTCCTCGTTGGCGAGGTCGAGGCGCGGCGGGGCGACGGCTCCCGCGACCATCCGCTCGGAGTGGCGGAAGTAGTACTGGTCGTGGCTGTTCCCGGTGGAGCAGTACGTGGTGACCAGGGCGGGCTGGCCGCTGCGGCCGGCCCGGCCGGAGCGCTGCGCGTAGTTGGCGGGAGTCGGCGGGACGTTGCGCATCATGACGGCGTTGAGCGAGGAGATGTCGACGCCCAGCTCCATCGTCGGCGAGCAGTAGAGCAGCTTCAACTCCGCCTTGCGGAAGGCCTCTTCGCGCCGCTCGCGCTCGGTCGGGTCGACCTGGGCGGTGTGCTCGCGGGCGAACAGGCCGGCGAGCTCGGTGGCCGCGTTGCGGTAGAGGTCGCGGAAGAAGGTGTTCACCCGGGGGCCGTCGCCGCTGGCGTAGGTGCGGGTGAGCGGGTCGTGGGCGCCCCGCTCACCCTTGCCGGCCCGCCAGACCAGCGTCTGGGCGGCGACCCGGTAGCCGGTGGCGGTCGGGCCGGCAGGGCCGCGGAAACGACCGGCGCGCTGCGGGGTCTGCGAGACCTCCCGGACCAGACCGGCCTTCGCCAGCACCTTCAGCAGCTCCTCGATGACGAGCTGCAGGTCGCCCTTGTCGAGTCTGTGGAAGGCACGGTCCGTCCGGCGCAGGTACTTGCCGAACTTGCCCGCGGCCGAGAGGAACAGGCCGGAGCGGTCCAGACCGGGACGGGAGGGCTGGGGGTAGGCGGTGCCGACCTTGGGGCTGTCTGACTTGGTCAGCACCCACGGGTCGATGAGGCGTTCCTCGCTGGCCCGCTGCAGGGAGTCGAAGTCGTCGCGGAAGTACTGCACGTCGATGGCGAGCGAGCGGCGCATCTCGTCGAGGAGTGCCTTCATGATCTCGGCGCGCAGGGCCGGGTCGGCGTCGCGCAGCGCCTGGTGGGTGCGGTCCCACCGCTCCTGGTGCTCGGCGACCCACTGGAGGTCCTGGTAGTCGATCTCGAGCAGGCCGGTCTGCTCCAGGTTGGGCATGGTGATGCGCCAGCCGCGTTCGAGGTCCAGGTAGAGCCGGAAGGCGATGACGTCGCGCAGGGTCTTCGCCGCGCTGCGGGCCAGGGCGGGCGGCAGGTCGGCCGCGTCGCCGGCGTAGTCGGCCGGGTCGAGCGCGAGGGCGTTGGCGACCGCGGAGGCCAGTTCCTCGTGCTGGATGCCCTCCTCGCCGGCCTCGACGACGGCCCGGTAGAGGGCGCCGCGCACCTGGGTGATCTGCACGAAGTCGTTGAAGTGTCCGGCCTGCAGGGAGGCGTCCTGCCGGTTGTCGACGAAGGTGAGGAGCTTGCGCGCCTCCTTGTGGAGGGCTTCCTCCGGCACCGACTTCAGCGAGCGGACCACGGAGGCGGAGATCAGCGAGGTCGCCGAGGAGCGGCCTTCCTGACCGAGGGTGGCGAGCTTGGCGAAGTCCCGGCCGCGGGTCTGCTCGTAGGAGACACCGCAGTGCACGCAGAACAGGAACGGGGACGGGATGAACGCGGCCTCCAGTTCGCCGTAGCCCTCGGTGCCGTACGGGTCCACGGTGACGGCTCGCGGCACCCGGTCGCGGTGCGACTTGCGGACGACCTCCTGGCCCCGGTCGTCGATCTCCAGCCAGGATTCGGGGAGTCGCCGGTCCGCGATCGCGGCCTCGGTGTCGCGGGGCCACGGGCGGTCGTGGTCGACGTAGAGGTATCCGTCGCCCTGGCGGCCGCCGGTCGCCGAGGTGTCGCGGCGCGCCTCGTAGCGGACCTCGCCGTCCTGCTCCGTGCGCCACACCGTCAGGTACTCCTGACCGCACTCGCGGCAGAAGGCCAGCGGGATCAGCAACTTCCCGCCGGAGTCGGGCTGTTCGAGCTGGTAGCCCCGGGTGAGGTGCCGGGAGAGCTTGCCCTCCAGGGTGGTGAAGACGGTGTCCCCCTTGGAGAGGAACTGGTGCAGGCGGAAGGCGAAGAGGGACCGCTCGGTGACCGGGTGCCGGGCCTGCGAGCCGGCCTCCAGAGTGGCCCGGATCGCGGCGGCGCACTGTTCCGCGGACACGCCGCTCCGCTCCGCCAGTTCGGCTGCGGCGTCCTCGATCTTGGCGGGCTTCTGCCGGACGAGACGGCCGCCGGCCGGTTCGGTGGCGAGGCCGAAGCGGGTCTCGATCCAGCGCGCGAGCGAGTCGCGGACGAGGTCGCCGTAGGCCCGCGGCGCGGCCGGGGCCTTGAGGCGCTCGGGCGAAATGGTCGCTGGCGCTTCGTCGGTGGCCCGCACCAGGGTCTCGCCGATGACGTGCCGGGGCTCGACCTTGACACCGAAGAGCGTCGAGGCGACGTTCGCGACGACCTTGCGCTGGTCCTCGCTCGTGCCCTCGGTCGACATGGTCGCCGACGTTCCGACGCACTGGAGCCGACCGGCCTGGCAGGCCTCGCGGACCCGGCGGATCAGCAGGGCGACGTCGGCGCCCTGTCGGCCGCGGTAGGTGTGCAGTTCGTCGAAGACCAGGAACTCGAGGCCCTTGGCCATCTTCATGAGGCTCTTGCGGTCGTCGGGCCGCGTGAGCATCAGCTCCAGCATCACGTAGTTGGTGAGCAGGATGTCCGGCGGGTTGTCGCGGATCTCCTTGCGCTTGGCTTCGTCCTCCTGGCCGGTGTAGCGGTCGAAGGTGACGGGCTCGTGGCCCTCGCCGTAGCCGTCGCGGAGGTACTTCTCGAGCTCCTTGAGCTGGCTGTTGGCCAGGGCGTTCATCGGGTAGACGATGATCGCGCGGACCCGCTTGGCGGCTGCCGGACCCTCGGCCTGGCGGTCCTTCAGGACCTTGTCGACGATCGGCACGATGTACCCGAGCGACTTACCGGAGCCGGTCCCGGTGGTCAGCACGTAGGAGGCGCCCGACTGCGCCGCTTCGAGCGCCTCGCGCTGGTGCTGGTGCAGGGTCAGCGGACGGCCGTCACAGACCGTGCCGCCCTCCGTCTTGTTCGCCTGGAAGATGCGCGCGCACTCCTCGTGCAGCACCTTCTGACCGGCGAGCTCCAGGACGGTGCCGCCGCCGGCGAAGAACGGGTTCAACGACAGCCACGGGTCGGGCCACTGGGACTTGGCATCCAGGTCGTCCTCGACGAACGCGGCGATCCGATCGTCGCGAATGACCGTCCCGCCCTCGGTGAAGGAGCGATAATCGTCGATCAGCTGGCGGTGGACGCCGAAGACGTCCATGCCCATGCCGGGCACCGGGGTTGAGGGCGAATCGGATGCGGGCTCCGCGGGCGGCGCGGTCGGTGCGGGCTGCGCGGCACACAGGACCGGGACGGGATCGAACGCGCTCCAGGTGGGGAGCCGGCCGGCCCCAGCGTCCCGGTCGACGAGCGGGAGGAGGGCGTCGCGAACCACAACGGCATCGGCGGGGCGGTCGACGGGCTCCTTCGCGAGGAGACGGTCGACCAGGCGGGCCAGCTCCGTGGGCACGTCCTGCCGGATCAGGCGCACGGGGGTCGGAGCGTCCTCGATGTGCTTGCGCATCAGCTCGTACGCCGCCTCGCCGACGAACGGTGCGACGCCGGTGAGCATCTCGAAGAGCAGGCAGCCGAGGGCGTAGAGGTCGGCGGCCTGCGTCACCTGCCCGGCCTTGCACTGCTCGGGCGCCATGTAGCGGGCGGTGCCGACGGCGACGCCGGTGCTGGTGAGCTTGGCGTCCTCGGGGTCGTCGACGATCCGGCCCATGCCGAAGTCGAGGACCTTGACGACGCCGCCCCTGGTCAGCATCACGTTCGCGGGCTTGAGGTCGCGGTGCACGATGCCGGCCGCGTGCGCGGCGGCGAGTCCGTCGGCGATCTGGGCGCCGATCGCGGCCGCCCAGACGACGGGGAGCTGCCCCTCCTCCGCGATCAGGTCGCGCAGGACCTCGCCGTCGAGGTACTCCATCGCGAGATAGGGCAGACCGCCGTGCTCCTCGTCCACGCCGCCGCCGATGAGGCGGCTGAGGTGGGGGTGGTCCAGGCGGCGCATGATGCGCACCTCGCGGGCGAAGCGCTCGACCGCCTTGGCGTCCCCGTAGGTGTCGACGGCGACGCCGGAGCGGCGGCGGAGGATCGTCTTGACGGCGACCACGCGGTCCGGTCCGTCCTCGGGTGCCATCAGGTCCTCGGCCTTGTGGACCTCCCCCATATTGCCGACGCCGATCGCCCCCATCAGGCGGAACCGGCCGCCGATCAGCTCCAGGCCCACTGCCACTCCTCCACACCCCAGATCCGGACGCACCACGCCGCGTGCCGCCCCCCGCACGCCGATGACCGTCGCAGACCCGGCGGGGCGGTGACTAGAGGAACCGTACACGATCCCGAGGTCAACGTACATCGTCCCGTGAATCCGTTGACGACGCTAACAGTCCTTCACTATGGTCCTCGTGTACATCGGGCCGACAGTCCGGAGTGCACGCACGGTCGAGGCAGTGGCGCCTCGCCTCAGCGCGAAGGGGTGGAAGATGGACCCTCAGGTTCCGAGCCTGAAGGCCGCCCTTGGCAGGTTGTATACCAACCTTCAGGCGAGGCAAGTGCGCGGAGTCGTGCCGTACCAAGTCTTCCGCAGTGAGACCGAGGCTCTCGGGCTGAGCGAGGAGGCACGCGGTCGACTGGCCGACGCGCTCACCGAGATGAAGCTCAGGATCGGCGAACCGCCCCGCCGGGAGACCGAACGGGCACCCGCGCAACCCCTGGCCACGTCCCCTCGTGTGGACGCGGCACGTCGGCTGCTGGACCGCTTCGCCGACAGCGCCGGGCGGGTCGACCTGAGGGCGGTGGCCGGGGTCGCCCGGCTGGCGGGCCTCTCCGCACACGAGGCCGAGGAGCTCCGCTCCGCAGCCCGCATCAGTGACACGTCCGTTCCCGCCCCGCGCGACGCTCCGCAGGCAGCCGCGCCGTCCATCCCCGAGCAGGTGGCGCCGGTCGCGGCAGACCAGGTGGAACGGGCCGTGGCCGCCGCCCGCAAGGTGCTGGCCGAGGATCGCTTCGCCCTCCGCCCGGCCAAGCGCATCCTCACCGCGGAGGAGGAGGTGGGCCTGAGCGTGCTCCTGCGGGGCGGCGTGCGGCAGGCCGGCGTCGAACCGACCGACGAGGAATTGGCCGGCCTCCCGCCCTCCGACGAGCGGCGGCGAGCGCGGGACTGCCTGGTCCTGCACAACCTGGGACTCGTCCATTCCCTGGCACGGCAGTTCACCGATCAGGGTCTGGAGTACGAGGACCTCGCCCAGAGCGGCATGCTCGGTCTGATGCGGGCCGCTCGGAAGTTCGACCTGCGGGGTTACAAGTTCTCCACCTATGCCACCACCTGGGTCCGCCAGATGATCGGCCGGGCCGTCGCCGACGAGGGAAGTGCCATCCGCATCCCCGTGCACATGCACGAGGTCATGCAGAAGGTTGCCCGTACCGAACGTGCACTGCTCTCCCGGGGTCTTCCGATCCGGGCCACCGACGTGGCGGTGGCCTGCGACCTCCCGGTGGCGAAGGTGGACAAGGTCCGACTGCTCAGCCGCCGCACCGACTCGCTGGACCGGATCATCAACGACGGCGTCCACCTCGGTGACCTCCTGGAGGCCCGCACCGCGATCCCGGGTGTGGAAGGCACGGTCATCGACGCCCTGACCGCGGTGGAGCTGTACGCAGCCGTCGCCGCGCTTCCCGAACGCTTCGCCCGGATCGTCACCTGGCGGTACGGGCTGGACGGAGAACCCCCGGCCACCCTGGACGAACTCGGGAAGGCCCTCGGCATCACCCGGGAACGCGTCCGCCAGCTGGAGGGGAAGGTCAGACCCGTCCTGGAACTCGCCTTCACGGACCCCGCCGGCACTCCGTACCTCACGCTGCGCCGGATGCTGACCGACAAGTGGCTGGCCGCCTCGTCGTCCAACGCCGTGCACGCGATCTGGAAGGACCTCGCCAACCGCGACTGGTCCGCCGGCGTGGACGCCCTGCGGGCCTTCCGCAGACGTGAAGGGGACCGGCTCCCCGGGCCGGACCACCGGGAGGGGACCTTCCCGCTGGGCCAGTGGGTCGACGAACAGCGCGAGATCGCCGGCCTCAACGGGGCCGGCCTGCCCACCCACCGCCGGGTCGTCCTGGAGTCGCTGGGCATGGAATGGCAGCGTGCGCCCCTGCCCGTCCGGAAGCGGCGAGTGCCCCGCCCGGCCGCGCCGCCCGCGGCACCGTGACGGAACCGCCCCACAGCACCGAGCAGTACCGCCGAACCCGAGAACGGACGACAGTGTGGAACCCAGGGACGAACTCGTCGACTACATCCGGCGCCAGCTCGTCGGCCCCGCGCACGGGCCGGAGGAGATCATCGACACGCCTCCGGACCGTCAGTACCTGATGGGGACGCTCTACGCCCAGGACGCCGACCTCCAGCAGCGGTTGACCGTCTCCGCCGAGGAACTGGACGGCCCCGGCACGGAGTCCCCCGCGAATGACACGAACCCCTCCGCCGATCCCGTCCCCGAGTCCAACTCATGGCTGCCTTCCTCCCTCGGGTTCAGCTTCTACACCGACGCCTCGACCATCGAGGTCCGCTGTTCCGGGGCCCGGTACACCACGCAACAGGGCGAACACGGCCGGCAGTGGAAGCGGACGCCGTTGGAGGAGGAAAAGCACGCCATCGGACCGGACCGGGAACAGGTCACCGTCCTCGACGGCCGGGCCGAGATCCGGGTACGGCGACGCGGCTTCGGCCCCGGACACCTGATCACCATCGCCCTGGTCAACACCGCACGTGCCGGGCAGACCCTCGGCCGCGCGGCGCAGTGGGACCGCATGCTGTTCCAGGTGGGGCTGTCCGCACGGCCGGTGGACGGCTCGGTCCTCCAGTACCCGAGCGTGCGGCTGGCCAGCCGGGACCCGGAGGAGCAGGAGCTCCGACTCCAGTACCGGCACGTTCGCACCCACGCCGTCGGCCACGGTTGCGCGGTCGAGGAGGAGTCGGACGGGGGCGGGCGGATCACCGTCCTGCGCGCCGCCGTGATGCCGGAGGCCGAGGTGCCGGCCACCCGCGCGGCAGGACTCGTCGACGCACCGGTGCTGAACCTCCTGCACCTCGCGGACACCGAACTGCCCGTCGGCGAACTCCGCCCCGAACTCGACCGGTTCACCGCCGACTACCGCTCGTGGTACGAGGAGCAGTGCCGGACGGACGTCCCCGCCTGGGGTCGCGAGGCCGCGGAACGCATCCTGGAACGCATCGGCTCCGCCGTCCGCCGGATGGAGGCCGGCGTCCGGACGCTCTGCGACCCGTCCCGCCCCGAGCTGCTCCAGGCGTTCCGCACCGCCAACCGCGCCATGGCCCTGCAGATGCGCCACATCCGCGCGGACCAGGCCGGGGAACGCCGCGGCCGGCACGAGCCCGTGCTGCCGAACCCCGAACCGGACGCCGATTCGCGCTGGCGTCCCTTCCAGCTCGCCTTCTTCCTGCTCGCACTGGAAGGCACGGCCGACGCCAGCCACCCGGACCGGGAAGTCGTGGACCTGATCTGGTTCCCCACCGGTGGTGGCAAGACGGAGGCGTACCTCCTCCTGGCTTCCTTCGTCATGCTGCTGCGCCGCGGCGCGCCTGACGGCGGCGGAACCGCCGTGCTGAGCCGCTACACCCTCAGCCTGCTCACCACCCAGCAGTTTCAGCGCGCCGCCACCACCCTGTGCGCCCTGGAGGTCCTGCGCCGCGCGGACCCGGGCACCCATGGCAGCGAGCCGTTCTCGATCGGGCTCTGGGTGGGCGAGTCGACGTCACCGAACTCCTACCAAGCGGCCCGCGAACTCTTCGACGACGTCCGCGCCGCCGCCCGTCCAGAGGACGTGTTCATCCTCGACCGGTGCCCGTGGTGCGGCACCCGCATCCTCCCGGCCCACAAGTCACCCGACATCGGTGACTACGGGGTACGCGCGACGGCCGACTCCTTCGCCTTCTTCTGCCCTCGCGAGGAGTGCGCCTTCCACGACGAACTGCCGGTCGCCGTGGTGGACCAGCAGCTGTACGACCACCCTCCGACCTTCGTCCTCGGCACGGTCGACAAGTTCGCCCGGCTCGCCTGGGAACCGCGGGCCGGGCGCCTCTTCGGCGCCGGGACGGAGAAACTCCCGCCCTCACTCGTCATCCAGGACGAGTTGCACCTGCTGACCGGACCGCTCGGTACGACGGTCGGCCTGTACGAGGCGGCGGTCCTCGGTCTGTGCACCACCGGCGACGGCACCGGCCCCAAGGTGGTGGCCTCCACCGCCACCATCCGCCGCTCCGGCCCGCAGGTCCGCGCCCTGTACGGGGGCGACGTACAGCTCTTCCCCCCGGCGGGCCTGGACGCCCGCCACTCGTACTTCGCCGAGCCCGACACGTCACGGCCCGGCCGTCGCTACATCGGCGTGATGGCTCAGGGGCACACCTCCGGTCGTGCTGCCGTGGCCACGTCCGCCGCCATACTCCAGGGCGCCTGGGAGCTCCCGGAGGAGCACCGGGACGACTACTGGACCCTCGTCGCCTACCACCACAGTCTGCGCGAACTGGGCCGCACGGTCACGGCGGCGGCCGACGACATCCCCGCTCAACTCGCCGGGCTCGACAACGGCCGCGGCACGCGCGGGCTGACCGACCGCCAGGTCCAGGAGCTGACCAGCAACCTGCCGCGGGCCGAACAGCCCGTCCTGCTCGACCGGCTGGAGCGGCCGTGGGACGACCCACTGGCGGTGTCCTTCCTGCCGTGCACGAACATGCTGTCGGTCGGCGTGGACGTGAAGCGGCTCGCGCTGATGCTCATGCAGGGGCAGCCGAAGACGACCGCCGAGTACATCCAGGCCACCAGCCGGGTGGGCCGCCACACCGTGCCCGGCCTCGTCGTCGCCTTCTTCAACGCGACGCGACCCCGCGACCGCTCGCACTACGAGACCTTCGGCACCTACCACCGCTCGCTGTACCGGCACGTCGAACCGACCAGTGTCACCCCGTGGTCGGTCCCCTCGCGGCGCCGTGCGCTGCACGCCGCGCTGGTCATCCTGGTCCGGCACCGGCTCGGTCTGTCCGAGGAGAACCAGGCCGGCCGCCTCCCCGACGTACTGCCGGCAGCCGAGGCGCTGGCCGGGGAACTGGTGGCCCGTGCCACCGCGAGCGATCCGCGCGCTGCCGACGGCATCCGCGCGGAACTCGCCCAACTGCTCACCGACTGGGAGCGCGCCGCTCACGAGGCCGCGGCAGGGGGCAAGGAGCTCCACTACCGCAGCCAGGGCAAGGGCCAGTCGAACCTGCTGAAGGGCTTCGAACAGTACGGCGGTCTCTGGGAGACCCCGAACTCGATGCGCAACGTCGACCGGGAGTGCCAAGTGACCGTAAAGGGGAGCGACCAGTGAGCCGACGACTGAGGGTCCGCCAGGCACAGACCGTGCTTCCGTTCGGGGTCGGCGCCGTCCTGGACATCCAGGGCGAGTCATTCGTCGCCACCGGCATCGGGGACTGGCCCCGGCGCCGGCAGCCCGTCGAATCGCCGCGGCTCGCCGCCAAACTCGGCGTGACCGGCTTCTACGCGGCCCCGGCCGCCGCGGACGAACGCTTCGACCGGCAGGACGCGGCCGGCGCACCCTACATCCGCTTCCCGGCCTGGCTGTTCTGCGGCTCCTGCCGGCGCATGGTTCGCTGGCGCATCGCCGACGAGAAGCACGGGGTCCCACCGCGCTGCCCCTCCTGTTCGCCCGTGCGGCAGCTCACCCCGATGCGGTTCGTCCAGATCTGTGCCGCAGGCCACCTGGGGGACGTCGACTGGTGGTTCTGGGCGCACTCGCGGCAGGACGCCGCCCGGCGCCAGGCCTGCACCTCCCGCGAGCAGCTGCGCTTCCGGGTCTCCGAGCGGGCGGCCGGCCTGGAGGCGCTGTCGGTCGAGTGCGGGGTGAAGGGCTGCGGCGCCGCCCGGGACCTCCTGGACGTCCTGGGCACCCACGGCCTGCGCTGCTCGGGACGCAACCCGTGGCAACGGGCCGGCGAGGCCACGGCGTGCGTGAAGCCCGTGCAGATCGTGCAGCGCACGGCCGGCAACCTGTACTACCCGATCACGCACTCGGCCCTCGACATCCCGGAGGGCGACACCTCGGCCGTGACCGACCAGGACCTCGCCGCCGAGGTCCTGGCGAACGACCTGTGGATCCCGCTGTGCCGGGCGTCCGGGGGCTCGAAGGCCGGAGTGTTCCGCGAGATGATCAAGGAGGACACCGGCGCCGACGACGCGCTTCTGGACGCCCTCCTGGCGGAGGAGACCGGCGCCACCCCGCCGCCCTCCGGCGAAGGCGGCGCTGCCTCGGCACGACCGGACCTCAGCCGCGAGGAATGGGCTGCCTTCACCGCGCCGGTGCGCCCCGCCACGCGCGACTTCGCGATCCGCGACACCACCCTCGGCCTCGCCCACGAGACCGGCGAGCCCTGGGCCGAACTCGACCGCCGGATCGGACGGGTCGTCCTCGCGGACCGGTTGCGCGAGGTCCGCGCCCTCTCCGGGTTCAGTAGGGTGTCTCCGGACGCGGCCTTCGTACCCGCCGACACCGCGCGGCGGCTCAAGTGGCTGCCCGCCATCGAAGTCTTCGGCGAGGGCGTCTTCCTCACCCTCGACAAGGCCTGCCTCGCCGAATGGGAGCAGCACGCGGAGGTCCGCCGACGGGTCGCCGGGATGCGCGCCGATCTGGACGGGTCCTTCCGCAAGGACCAGCTGGCCGGTCTGACCGGAGCAGAGCTGTCACCCCGCTTCGTCCTCCTGCACACGCTCGCCCACCTGCTCATCCGCCAGCTCGCCTTCGAATCCGGCTACATGACGGCGAGCCTGCGCGAACGGGTCTACGCACGCCCCGAACACGACCAGCACGGAATCCTCGTCTACACCGGGGCGGGCGACGCCGACGGCACCCTCGGCGGACTCGTCCAGCAGGGCGAGGCACCGCACCTGGCCGAGACCCTCCTGCGGACGATCGAGGCCGCCGCCTGGTGCTCCGCGGACCCGCTCTGCGCCGAACACACCGGCCAGGGCTTCGGCAACCTCAACCGTGCCGCCTGCCACGCCTGCTCCCTCCTCCCGGAGACCAGCTGCGAAAGCGGCAACACCCTCCTGGACCGGGCCCTTCTCATCGGGGGCGAACAGGTCCCCGGCTATTTCGAATCCGTCGTCTCCGCCGCTCGCGCGACCGCGGCCGCCGCACTGGAGGGTCCCTGACATGGCGCTCACCTATCTCGATCTCAGCCCTGCGCAGCGCACCTCTCTGGACACCCTGCCGTTCGACGGCAACCACCTGGTCAGCGGCCCACCCGGCAGCGGGAAGAGCCTGCTGGCCGCCCAGCGCGCCCTGATGCTCGCGCTCACGGGCACACCGACCGTAATCCTCACCCGATCCAACCTGCTGCGCCAAACCCTCGCACCGATCGTCGTCCCCCTGGGCACCGAAGACCATGGCGTGCGCGTCTCCACCGCCCACGCCTGGCTGGCTCAGTGGTTCGGCGGCGACGCTCCACAGACCGACGACGGCTGGTTCGACTGGGCCGCCTGCTACGAGCGTGCGGCCTCCGACACCGGCCCCGCACCCACGCTCGTGATCGACGAGGGGCAGGACCTTCCGGTCGGGTTCTACCGGCTCTGCCGCATTCTCGGTGGCCGCACCACGGTGTACGCGGACGAGTGCCAGCGCCTCACCGACACCAGTTCCACATTGGCAGAGATCTCCGCGGCCCTCGGGAAGTGCACCCGGCACACGCTCACGGGGAACCACCGCAACACCCGACAGATCGCTGCGCTGGCGAACCGCTTCCACACCGGCATTTCCGACCCTCTGCTCCCGGGCCGGGATGGCCCGACGCCCCGTCTGCATCGGCTCGACGGTCCCGGGGCCGTGGCCGATCTGGTCATCTCCCTCGCCGAACGCCACTCCCAGCGCAGTACCGGCGTCATCCTGAGCTCGACGCGTGCCCAGTTCGACGTACTGACCCGCTTGGAACGCAGGGCGCCGCGCCTGCGGCCCCAGCTCTACACCTCCCAAGCCACCCACGGCCGTTACCGCACAATCGACATGACCCGCCCCGGCATCGTCATCCTCAACCGCGCCAGCGCCAAGGGCCTCGACTTCAACACCGTCGTCATCCCCGACACTCACACCGACGGCGCCGCCGACCCCACCTCGGCGACGCTACGCATGAAGTACTACGTCCTGGCCACCCGAGCGCGACACGAGCTGCACTTCGGCTACGAAGGCAGGGTTGAGCCGCCGCTGCTTGCGCCCGTGCCTGACGGTCTACTGGTCCGTCGGTGAACGCTGTTCGGCCACCCGCATACTCGGCCACTCAGCGCTCGCGCCCCCGGGCCTTCAGCGGCACGTCAGACAGCTCCGGGGCGGGCAGCCGGTCGCCGGCGTAGCCGTGGACCTCGCCGAAGCGCTCGTCGGCCATCCAGTCGGCGCGGGCCCGGGCGATGTCCTCGGTGGTGCGGCCGATGAAGACGATCTTCTCGTCGAAGGACTCGCGAGGAGGAGGACGGCCGCGTCAGGGGCAAACCGCAGGGGGAGGTCGGGGCGGCCGCAGCCGAGGTAGAGCATGGAGCCGGGCCCGCCCGGGACGCCGTCGACGTCGACCCGGCCGGACATGGCGAGGACGGCGTACTCGAAGTCGGAGACGAGCGGGAGGCGGAGGTCCGCGCCCCCGGCGAGAGCGAGATCGGTGCCGACCAGCGGGGTGTGGGTGGTGTCCGGCAAGGTGGCGGTGTCGAGGGTGCCGAGGATGACGGTGGCGCGCAGGCCCGGGGCGGTGACCACGGGCAGGTCGGGGTGGTACTCGAAGGCGGGGGCGACGTGCCGGCCGGTCTCCGGCAGGGCGGCCCAGAGCTGGGCGCCGTGCAGGTGGCGGGCGTGCGGGCGGGGGGACTCCTCGGAGTGCGAGATGGCCCGGCCGGAGGTCGTCAAGCCCAGTTCGTACGGCCGGACGGTCTGGAGGCTGCCGAGGCTGTCGCGGTGCAGCACCCCGCCCTGGTGGAGCCAGCTGACCGTCTGGAGGCCCATGTGGGGGTGCGGCGGGACCTGCATGCCGAGCTCGTCGGCGATGTCGTCGGGGCCGTAGTGGTCCACGAAGCACCAGGCCCCGACCATCCGGCGGCCGAGGTTGGGCAGCAGTCGGCGGACCATCGTGCTGCCACCGCGAGGAACTGACGAGCCGTCAGCATATCCTCATCGGCCCGATGACGGCCTCGCGGCCGCAGACGGTCGGGGTGGGCTGGAGGTAGAGGTTGCTCGTCGCGGTTCCACCACCGTACGGAGAGGGGCCGGGCGGGCCCCCGGGGCATCGTCACCGATCATGCGTCACGATGCGACGTTCCTCCACCCGTGCCCGGCCATCCGGCGGCCCCCCGCCCGCGAAGGGCGGGGCACCGCCGGACGGCCGCAGGCTCAGTGCCCGCAGGCCCACCAGGCCTCGGCCGACGCCTTGTCGGCGCGCTCCCGCAGGTTGCGCACCGCCGCGGCCGGGTCCTCGGCCCCGTACACCGCCGAGCCGGCCACGAACACGTCCGCGCCGGCCTCCGCGCAGCGCTCGATCGTGCTCGCCGCGACGCCGCCGTCCACCTGGAGCCACAGTTCGAGGTCGTGCTTGGCGATCAGCTCCCGGGTGCGGCGGATCTTCGGCAGCATGATGTCCAGGAAGGCCTGGCCGCCGAAGCCGGGCTCGACGGTCATGATCAGCACCATGTCGAGCTCGGGCAGCAGGTCCTCGTACGGCTCGATCGGGGTGCCCGGCTTGAGCGCCATCGAGGCGCGGGCGCCCTTGGCGCGGATCTCGCGGGCGAGCCGGACGGGCGCGGCGGCGGCCTCGACGTGGAAGGTGACCGAGCCGGCGCCGGCCTCGACGTACTGCGGGGCCCAGCGGTCCGGGTCCTCGATCATCAGGTGGAGGTCGAGCGGGATGTCGGTGGCGCGGGCGAGGGACTCGACCACCGGGACGCCGAGGGTGAGGTTGGGCACGAAGTGGTTGTCCATGACGTCCACGTGCAGCCAGTCGGAACCCCGGACGGCCTCGGCCTCGTCGGCGAGCCGGGCGAAGTCCGCGGACAGGATGCTGGGGTTGATCTGGGCCATGACCGACTACCTTCGTACGAGGGCTTGCGAGGGCTGGGCACCCCCGGAGCGGGCACCTCGTCCCATCATCCCGCGCCGCACCGCCCCCGACCGCACACGGTGACCCCCGCGTGACCGTCATCACACCCCTCGCGGGGTTACCGGGGCCGTCACCGTGGTCATCAGCCCTGGAACGGGCCACGACCCGCCGCGGCTCCCGCCGGGCCGTCCCGACCAGCCGAGCGCCCCGGCCCACCCGGGGGCTCCGTCCGAGGAAGGTCCCCCGATGACCGATCTCGTCCACCCCGCCCGCGCGCTGTGGTGGCTCTTCGAGCCGGTGCACGCCGTCACCTACTTCCTGCCCGAGGGCCGCACCGCCTTCGAGGAGGCCGGTCTGCACGGCCGCCTGCACGGCTACTTCGGCACCCGGGCGGCCCCGCTCGGCGCGGTGGACGCCCCGCCGGTGACCGCCGCGTTCTTCAACTTCGCCCCGGCGATGGTCGAACGCGCCCTGCCGGAGGTGTGGGGCCACGCGAGCCCGGAGGAGGCGCTCACCGCCCGGCTGAAGGCCTCGGCGGCGATCCTGGGCCGGCTGCTGGAGCACGTGGACCGGGAGCAGGTCGAGCTGGTCGCCGAGACCCTGGAGCAGGCCGCCGCCCGGCTGGACTGCGCCGGCCGGGTGCTGGCCGCCGCCAACGCCGCGCTCCCCCGCCCGAGCGGCCTGTACGAGCGGCTCTGGCAGGCCGCCACCGTGATGCGCGAGCACCGCGGCGACGGCCATGTGGCCGCGCTGGTGACGGCCGGGCTGGACGGCTGCGAGGCCCTGGTGGTCCGCTGTGCGATGGACATGCGGCGCGAGATGATCCAGCCGCTGCGCGGGTGGACCGACGCCGAGTGGGAGGCGGCCGCCGAGCGACTGGTCGAGCGCGGCTGGCTGACCGCCGAGGGGACGGTCACCGAACTCGGCCGGACCCGCCACCAGGCCCTGGAGGCCGCCACCGACCTGGCCGCCGCCCGGGTCTGGAACGACTACCCGCGCGCCGAACTCGACCGGCTGGCGGCGGCGTTGAAGCCGATCTCGGCGCTCTGTCGCGGCGAGCTGCCGATCAACCCGATGGGGCTGCCGGACAACCAGTGACGACCGGCCCGCGCGATCAGGGCGCGGTCGACGCCCGGAGCGGGTCCCGGAGCCGGCCCTGGGCCTCGCCACAGGGCGGGCCGAGCACGATCCCCCGCCCGGCGTAGAACCGGCCGAACGACCGCCACGGCACGCGCGCGAAGGCCTGCGACTCCCCCGGGAACCCGGAGGGGTTGTGGACGAGCAGCGCCGTGTCCGTGGCGCCCACCGCCAGCACCAGGTGCCCGCCGCGCCGCACCGGCTCGGGCCCGTACGGCTCCCGGATCGACGGGTGCACCGAGACCATCACCAGCGCGCCGCCGGCCACCTCGGCCGACACCTCCCCGGGCGTCAACTCCCTTGCCTGCGCGGCCAGTCCCCAGCGCTGCCGGACGTACGCGGCGAACGGCGCGTGGATCAGCCCGTGCAGGCTGTCGCCGTCCCGCAGGTACGCGCCGGCCGCCAGGCACTCGCCCGCGAGCGCCACCGCCGCCGGGGCCATGCCCCACCAGTGCGCCAGCGCCATCCGCAGGCAGGCCACCCCGCACAGCCGCCAGGACCACCACGCGTACTCCTCCGCGGTCGCCGCACCGGACTGCCCCCAGCGCGGGTCGGCGGACGCGTCCAGCCGCCCGTCGACGATCTCCCGCACCAGCTCCGCCGACTCCCACTGCGCGTGGTAGGGCACCTCGTGCACCACCCGCACCGACCGCGCCGGCGCCTGCGGCCGCGCGTCGCCCCGATCCACCATCCCCCGACGCTCTCACGGCCCGACGGCCGGGCGACCCGCGACACTCCCGGGGCCGCCGGACTCAGACGCCGGACTCAGGCCCCGGAACGGGCACCGGCTGCGACTCCGACTGCGGCTGCGGCTGCGGCTGCGGCTCCTGCTGCAACTCCGGCTCCGGTGTCGGCGCCGGCTCCGGCTCCGGCTCCGGCTCCGGCTCCCGGTAGGCCAGCCGCTGAGCCGCGTGCCGCCCGCGCGCCTCCACCGGCAGCGAGCCGGTGGCGCCGGCCAGCCCGAACAGCGGCATGTCGAGGTAGATCGACTCGTACCCGCCCGGCGGCGCGATGTACGTCTCGTGCCAGATCCCGACGTGCCCGCGCACCTTGCCGTCCCGCAGCTTGCGGTTGGCGATGCCCCACACGGTGTGGTGGAAGCCGTCCGGCGCGTGCGCGTAGTCGTACAGCTTCTCCCTCGACTCCCAGTACTGGACGACGTAGTAGGTGCGCGGCGAGGCGGTCAGCAGGACGCGGCCGCGCAGGCCGCGCTCGGGGGCGCGGCGCAGCTCGTACAGCATCCGGAGCATCGCGAACATCACCGGGCTCCAGTGGTGCACGGCCCAGAACCGGTTGATCCGCATGCCGATCAGCAGCACCACGGTGTCGCCGGTGGCGGCCGCGGTGGTGATGCCCCGCTGTGGTTTGGCGAACAAGGCCAACTGTTCCTCCCCCATCCCTTGCCCGTACAAGCGGTGACTACATCAGCACCGGACGCCCCGGTCAAGGCTCGCCGCCCTCACAATTCGGCTACTACGCTGGGCAGTTGACACTCACTGCCGCCTATGGTGCCGAACCCGGGCCGGCCCCTCCGGACGCACCGGGGCCCCGGCCCCCGCGAAGGGCGGGGGCCGGGGCCGGCCTGGTGCGGCGGCCTACCAGGCGTAGTCCTCCGGGGCGGACTTGTGGCCCGGGAAGAGTTCGTCGAGGCGGTCGAGGGTCTTCCGGTCGAGCTCGAGGTCGAGCGCGCCGATGGCGGCGTCGAGGTGGGCCGGGGTGCGGGGGCCGACGATCGGGGCGGTGACGGCGGGGCGGGAGAGGAGCCAGGCGAGGGCGAGGGCGGCGGGGTCGGCGCCGAGTTCGTCGGCGAAGTCCTCGTAGGCCTGGATGCGGTCGCGGTGCTTGGCGAGGAGTCCACTGACGTACGGCATGGCGCTGCGGTCGCGGGTGCCCTCGCGTTCCTTGCGCAGGACGCCGCCGAGCAGGCCGCTGCGCAGCGGGGACCACGGGATCAGCCCGAGGCCGTAGTGCTGCAGGGCGGGGATGACCTCGAGCTCGATCGTCCGGTCGAGCAGGTTGTAGAGGGACTGCTCGCTGACCAGGCCGAGGAAGTTCCTGGACCGGGCGGCCTCCTGGGCCTGGGCGATGTGCCAGCCGGCGAAGTTGCTGGAGCCGACGTAGATGATCTTGCCCTGGGCGACCAGGACCTCCATCGCCTGCCAGATCTCCTCCCACGGCGTGGCCCGGTCGATGTGGTGCATCTGGTACAGGTCGATGTGGTCGGTCTGGAGGCGGCGCAGGCTGGCCTCGACGGCCTTGCGGATGGCGAGCGCGGAGAGCTTGCCCTCGTTGGGCCAGTCGCTCATGTCGGCGTAGGCCTTGGTGGCGAGGACGGTGCGCTCGCGGCGGCCGCCGCCCTTGGCGAACCAGCGGCCGATGATCTCCTCCGTGCGGCCCCGCAGCCGGCCCTCGCTGTCGCGGCCGTAACTGTTGGCGGTGTCGAAGAAGTTGATGCCGCGCTCGTGGGCGGTGTCCATGAGGCGGTGGGCCTCGGCCTCCTCGGTGTGGGGGCCGAAGTTCATGGTGCCGAGGCAGAGGCGGGAGACGGTCAGGCCGGTGCGGCCGAGGTGGGTGTACTCCATGGCGCCCACCTTCCGTCGCACCGGCCCCGGTGTCCAGCGCATTCCACCGGACTCGGCGGATCACCGCCAGTGGGCGGATCACCGCCCGTGGGTGCCGAACTTCCTTACGGCGAGCGGCATGCAGGCCGCGAGCAGTACGGCACTCCAGAGCAGCGCGGCGAGGACCGCGTGCTGCGTCGGCCAGGCGGTGCCGGCCGCCGAGGGGTTGCCGAACAGCTCCCGGCAGGCCTGGACGACGGAGCTGACCGGGTTCCAGTCGGCGAGGAACCGCAGCCAGCCGGGCATGCCGCCGGTCGGCACGTAGGCATTGGTGACCATCGCCAGCGGGAAGACCGCGACGGACAGCTGGCCGGCCGCCTCCTCCTTGCCGACGGCCAGCCCGAGCAGTGTGCCGACCCAGGTCATCACGAAGCGGAAGAGCAACAGCAGGGCGAACGCCCCTGCCGCGTCGACGAGTCCGTGCCGGGCGCGCCAGCCGGCGGCGAGCCCGACTCCGGCCAGCAGCGCCAGGACGACCACGCTGACCAGCAGGTCGGCGAGGGTCTGCCCGAGCAGCAGTCCGGTGCGGGAGACGGGCATGGAGCGCAGCCGGTCGGTGACCCCGCGCCCGACGTCGCGGGCGGCGCCGACCATGGTGGGCATGACGCCGTTGGTGGCCACCATGGCGAACAGGCCGGGCATCAGGAACTCCCGGTAGTCGCCGCCCCCGGGCACCCGCATGGCGCTGCCGAGGACGTACCCGAAGACCACCACCATCACCACCGGGACGCCCAGCGAGGCGGCCAACAGCCCGGGCGAGTGGCGGTAGTTGAGCAGGACGCGGAGCATCGAGATCCAGGTGCCGGAGGCGAGCCGGCCGAGGGCGGAAGGCCGCGCCGCGGCGGCGTACACGACGGCCATCAGGCGGCCCTCCCGGCGTCCGCGGACTCCCGGGTGCCCGCCGACTCCCCGGCGTCCGCGGACTCCTGGGTGAGCGCGAGGAACACGTCGTCCAGTGAGGGCCTCCGCACCGCGACGTCCTCGGCGACGACCCCGGCGCCGTCCAACTCCCTTACCAGCGAGGGCAGCAGGACGGATGCTCCGGGCATCGTCAGCACCGTGACGGTCCGCTCGGCGACGTCCACCCGCGCGTCGCCGCCGGTCATCGAGGACAACACCACGGCGGTGGCGGCGAGTTGCGCCGGATCGGCCAGGGTGACGGCGACCTGGCTGCCGATCGCGGCCTTGAGGCGGTCGGGCGGGCCGGTGGCGATGGCGGCGCCGTGGTCGACCACCACGATGTCGTCGGCGAGCCGGTCGGCCTCCTCCAGGTACTGGGTGGTGAGCAGCACGGTGGTGCCGCCGTCCGCCAACTCCTTGACGGTATCCCAGATCGCCTGCCGGCTGCGCGGGTCGAGTCCGGTGGTGGGCTCGTCCAGGAAGAGCACGGACGGGCTGGTGACCAGGCTGGCGACGAGGTCGAGGCGTCGGCGCATGCCGCCGGAGTAGGTGCGCACGAGCCGGTCGGCGGCGTCGGCGAGGCCGAAGCGGGTGAGCAGTTCGTCGGCGCGCTCCCGGGCCCGGCGGGCACCGAGGTGGTGCAGCCGGCCGAACAGCCGGAGGTTGTCGCGGCCGGTGACGCCCTCGTCGACGGCGGCGTGCTGCCCGGCGAGGCCGATGACGCGCCGGACCTCCTCGGCGGCGCGGACGACGTCGTGTCCGGCGACCCTGGCGGTGCCGCGGTCGGGGGCGACCAGGGTGGCGAGGACGCGCACGGCGGTGGTCTTGCCGGCGCCGTTGGGGCCGAGCAGGCCGCAGACGGTGCCGGCCGGGACGGCGAGGTCGAGGCCGCGCAGGGCCTCGGTGGCGCCGAAGCGTTTCGTCACGCCCGCCATCTCGATGGCGGGTCGGGTGGTGTCGGACATGGCTCTGCCCTTCTCTAGGTACAGCGTACGTAGAAGCGCGCGCGAGCGCCATCGTACTACGTACGCCGTACGTATCTAAGATGGGGAACCGAGGTGATCTTCCAGTGCCGTCCAGCGAGTCCACGCCGTCGAGCAGCGCAGCGCCATCGAGCGGACCCACGCCGCCCAGCGGCCCCGCGCCGTCGAGCAGGCCCACGCCCCCCGAGGCCCCCGAGGTGATCTGGCTGCGCCCCGAGCGCGCCGGCCGCGGCCCGCGCCCGGCCCACAGCCGGGCCTCGATCGCCGCCGCGGCCATCGGGATCGCCGACGCCGAGGGCCTGGACGCGGTCTCCATGCGGCGGGTCGCGGCGGCACTCGGCGCGGGCACCATGTCGCTCTACAACTACGTGCCGAAGAAGGAGCACCTGCTCGACCTGATGCTCGACGCGGTCGCCGCCGAGTACCGCTTCCCGCCCGCGCCGAGCGGCGACGTCCGGGCCGACCTCGCCGACCTCGCCCACCAGCAGCTCGACATCTGCCGCCGCCACCCGTGGCTGCCCGCACTGGTGCTGGCCCGCCCGGGCATCGGCCCCAACGCCCTGCGCTACACCGACCGCTTCCTCGCCATCACCGCCCCCACCGGCCTCGACGGGGGCTCCCGACTGGAGGCGATGGCCCTGTTCAACGGCTTCATCGGCCAGTTCGCACAGTACGAGCGGACGGCGGCAGCCGGCGCCAAGTGGCAGGCCGAGCTGGCCGGTTACCTCGGCCGGGCGGCGGCGAGCGGCGAGTACCCGCACCTGGCGCAGGCCTTCGCCGCCGCAGGCCCGCCGGCCGACCCGGACCGGGCGTTCGAGCGTGCCCTGGCCCGGGTGATCCCCGCCATCCTGACGCCGGCGGACGACAACTGACACACCAGTCATCCCGCGAGAACCCCCGGGCAGCGGCCCCGCCACCCTGACGCCCAGTCTCCCGCAGGGCCCCGGCAAGCAACCCCGCTCCATCGTCCTGACGAACCGTCAGCCAGCGAGGTCCTGCCTGGGGAGCAACCCCGCCACCCGGCCGTCCACCAGCACCAGCACCGCCGGCCGCCCGCCCGTCAGCGCCGCCCGTGCCTCGGCCGCCGACTGCCCGACGCCGACCGTCGGCAGCGCCGGGCCGAGCAGCGCGCCCAGCGGGTCGCCCGGCTTGGCCGCGCCGTCCGCGAGCGCCGCCGTCAGCACCTCCCGGGACACCGAGCCGACCACCTCGGTCGCGCTCACCCCGAACGGGCGCTCCGCCCGCGCCAGCACCGCCGGGGCGACGCCGCCCGGTGCCTCCCGCACCGCCTCCACCGCCTCGCCGACGGTCGCGTCGGCGTCGACCGTCACCAGCGGGCGGGCGGCCTCCAGCAGCGGCCGCAGCCCGTCCGCGTCCTCCAGGAACCCCCACCCCCGCATCCAGGCGTCACTGTGCACCTTGGACAGGTAGGAGCGTCCCGAGTCCGGCAGCAGCACGACCACCAGGTCGTCCGGGCCCAGCTCCCGCGCCACCCGCAGCGCAGCCGCCACCGCCGTCCCGGAGGACGGCCCGGCCAGGAGGCCCTCCTCGCGCGCGAGCCGGCGTGCCGTCAGCAGCGACTCGCGGTCCGGGATCCGCTCGTAGGAGTCGACCACCTCCGACCGGTAGGCCTGCGGCCAGCGGTCCTCGACGGTCTGCGGGTGCAGGTAGTGCCCGATGCTCTCGACGTACCACGGGCTGCCGTCCCCGCCCCCGTACGAGGAGGACTCCGGGTCCGCGCCGACCACCGTCACCGAGCCGCCGGACACCTCCTTCAGGTGGGCGCCCGTACCCGTGATGGTGCCGCCGGTGCCGACGCCCGCGACGAAGTGGGTCACCCGGCCGCCGGTCTGCTCCCAGATCTCGGGACCGGTGGTCCGGACATGAGCGTCGGGGTTGGCCAGGTTGTCGTACTGGTTGGCGAGCCAGGCCCCGGGGATCTCCTCGGTCAACCGCTCCATCACCTTGAACAGGTGCCTCGGGTCCTCCTGCGGCACCGCCGTCGGGGCGAGCACCACCTCCGCGCCGTACGCCCGCAGGATGTCCGCCTTCTCGGGCGCCGACTTGTCCGCCACCCCGGCGATCACCCGGTACCCGCGCTGCCGGCCGACGATCGCCAGGCCGATGCCGGTGTTCCCGGAGGTCGCCTCGATGATCGTCCCACCCGGCTTCAGCAGACCGTCCCGCTCGGCGGCCAGGATCATGGACAGCGCGGCGCGGTCCTTGACGCTGCCGCCGATGTTGAGGAACTCCGCCTTGGCGTAGATCGGCGCGGCGATCCCGGCGCCGAGCCGGGCGAGGCGGAACAGCGGCGTCCCGCCGATCGCGTCGAGGACGGATTCGTGCACTGCGGTCATCGTCCGACTCCTTCACTGGTGCTGTCCGCCCGAGCCTGCCCAGCCCGGCGGGTCGGTAGACGGCGGTGACACCCCGCTCATCCGGCCGAAACACGGTCCGAGGAGCACGGAGGGCGCGAGGAGGCGCATTCGCGCCCCTCGGCGCGTGGGCGGCGAGGCCCGTGGCGCTCGCTAGAGTCCCGGCATGACGCGTCTGAAGATCGAGATATCGGTCCCCGAGAGCCATCTCGACCAGGTCCTCGAGGCCCTCCACACGGCCGGTGCGGGCCGGGTCGGCGAGTACGTCCGCTGCACCAGCGTCTGGCGCATCACCGGCAGTTGGCTGCCCTCGCCCGACGCCCAGCCCTACCAGGGCACGGCGGGTGTCGTCCAGACGGCCCCGGAGGTCCGCGTGGAGTCCGTCTGCGACCAGGCCCGGGCCGCCGCCGTGCTGCGAGCCGTCCGCGCCGTCCACCCGTACGAGGAGGCGGTGATCAACTTCCTTCCCCTCTTCGAACCCGTCCTCGACTGAGCCCGCGACCGATCCCGCGACCGTGCTCGCGGCGGCGCCGAGCGCGGCCCCCGGCAGCCGGGCTCACGCGCCCCTTCGCCGCCCCAGCCACGCCGTCAGCGCGGCCCGGAGGCCCCGGCGCTGCGGCGGCTCCGGAGCCGGCTCGGCCACCGGCTCGGCCGGCGGCCGCACCGCCGGGCCCTGGGGCGCGATGCCCTGGGCCCGGGCCGCCGCGAGCCAGGCGGGAACGTCGGCGAGCAGCAGGTCGTACAGGTCCCGGTCGGACACCTTCCGGGGATCACGCCCCAGGTGAACGAAGCCCGCGTTGTCGATGGGGCGCATCTCCGGAACCGCGAGCCCGGTGAGCTTGCGCAGGAAGTCGAACTGCCGGCTGCCCGGGTCACCGAAGCCGATGAACTGCCAGAAGATCGGCAGCTTCGCCGCCTCGCACAGGCCCACCTCCGCCGCCCTCTTGTTGATCGGCCCGCCGTCCGTCTGGAACAGGACGAGGGCCGGCGCCGTGGAGCCGCTCGCGCGGAAGTGCCGGACCACCGCCTCCATCGCCAGGTGGTAGCTGGTCTTGCCCATGTGGCCGAGGCTCGCGACGATCCGGTCGATCCAGCCCTCGTGGTCGGCCAGGGCTATCTCGGCCTGGGCGTCGACCTCGGTGGAGAAGAAGACGACCGGCACGCTCCCGTCGTCGTCCAGGTGGGCGGACAGGCCCAGGACCCGGTCGGCGAGTGCCTGGACGCTGCCGTCCTTGTAGTAGGGCCTCATCGAGCCGGAGTAGTCGATCACCAGGTACACCGCGAGGCGCTGACCGCTCAGCCCGCGCCGTTCCACCGAGGCGCCGGCCGTCTTGTAGAGGCTCACCAAGGCGGGCGCACTCTGCTCGACCTTGCTCAGACTGACGGCCATGGGCTCGCTCCCTCGCTCACTGCGGCAGCCGGACTGCCGGGGCGCGTGATCGTCAACGCGCTCCGGACACTCTGTGGGGAGAACCCGGACGGCGGCAAGCCCTCGCGCGAGCCGGGCCCGCACCGGCCGGGAGCGCGCCGGCCGGGAGCGCCCTCACCAACCGCCGGGGTGCCGCGAGAGCCAGTCGGCATGCCGCTCCTTCAGCCGGTCGCGCTCCTCCGCCGTGGTCAGGTAGACGTCCGCGCCGCCGTCGTACGGGTGGTAGAGCCGCCGCATGCCGGTGTCGGTGACGATCACCCCGCCCTCCCGCTCGTCGGCGACCCGGCGCAGCAGCCGGTCCAGGTCGCCGCGCCGCCACCGGCGCCGCTCCACGAACACGTGGCAATAGGTGCGGAACTCCGGCGCCGGGTCGTCCGCCTGGAGCCACGTGCGCCAGTGCTTCGCGTCCCGGCGCATCCGGGGCAAGCTCGTCCGGCCGCTCCACCGCGGTGTGAGGACGTACACCTCGGAACCGGCAAACAGCTCGTCCAGCACGGTGTTGTGGCGCTCCAGGACGATCGCGTACTCGCGCTCGTCGTCGGGGTACCGCTTGGACTGCGGCAGGCTGTGGAAGCGCACCCAGACGTCCCGCGTCCGGGTGCCGATCTCGTACCCGACGGGCTCCACTCCGGGCCACCGCCGCTCCCAGAGCGCCGTCAGTTCCTCGCGGTCCACCCGGTTGCTGCCCCGTTTCACCGGGCGAGTGTGCCACATCCGCCCCAGCGGTCCCGGCCTGGTGAAATTCCCTCGTCACGATCGCCCGGCTCCCGTAGCGTGGTTCGGTGGATCTTGAGGACAGAACGGGGCACCACACCATGAAGCAGCACCACGGCTGGGCCGACGAGCGCTTCGGCGCCGTCGCGGACGTCTTCGCCGCCAACTTCGCCGAGTTCCCCGAACTGGGCGCCGCCGTCACCGTGTTCGCGGGTGGCCGGAAGGTGGTCGAGTTGTGGGGCGGCACGGCCGACGACCGCACCGGCCGGGCCTGGACGCAGGACACCGTCGTCCCGGTGTTCTCCTGCGCCAAGGGCCCGGTGAGCATCTGCGCGCACCTGCTCGCCCAGCAGGGCCGGCTCGACCTGGACGCGCCGGTCGCCCGCTACTGGCCGGAGTTCGCCCGCCACGGCAAGGAGGCCGTCACCACCCGGATGATCCTCGGCCACCGCGCCGGCCTCCCGGCGCTGGACGCGGTGCTCTCCTTCGAGGAGGTCGCCGCCTGGGATCCGGTGATCCGGGCGGTCGAGGCGCAGCAGCCGCTCTGGGAGCCGGGCACGACCCATGAGTACCACGGCCACGTGTTCGGCTTCGCGGTCGGCGAGGTGATCCGCCGGATCACCGGGCTGACGCCGGGCGCGTTCCTGCGCAAGGAGATCGCCGAGCCGCTCGGGCTGCCCGTCTGGATCGGCCTTCCGGAGAGCGAACTCCCGCGCCTGGCCCGGCTGGTGGAGGCCGAGGGCCGCCGCCCGATGCCCGGCCCCGAGCACCTGCTCACCCGGATCGTCACCATGAACGGCGCGCTGGTCTTCCCCGGCCTGGACGTGCCGCACGGCTGGAACGACCCGGCCCTGCACGCGATCGAGCTGCCCGGCGCGGGCGCCGTCGCCTCCGCCACCGGCCTGGCGGGCCTCTACGCGGCGGCGGCCACCGGCCTGGACGGCTCGCCCCGCCTGCTCGCGCACGACACCGTGTCCGACGCGGTGCGCGAAGTCTCTTCCGGCGCGGGCTTCCTGGGCTTCGACATGGGTGCCCGCTGGGGCTCCGGCCTGCTGCTCGACTCCCCCGCCTTCCGCCCTCTGCTCGGGGCGCGCAGCTTCGGCAACGACGGCGCCGGCGGCCAGTTCGCCTTCGGGGACGACGAGTTCGGCGTCGGCTTCGGCTACGTCGCCAACCGGATGATCGGTCACGGCGACGCCCGGGCGAACCGCCTGATCGAGGCGGTGCGCGGGTGCCTGGGCTGACCGGCTTCCTCCCGCTCGTCACCGCTCTCGCCACCACCGGCGGCCTCGGCGAGCTGCGCTACGGCGCCTCGCTGCCCGAACTCGCCGCCCGCTACGGCGATCCGTGGGACGGCGGCGGCATCCACCGCGGCGACCGCTGGCCGCACGCCTTCGGCTGGGGCGACGTCCAGACGGTGTTCTGCCGCTGCCGCCGGCTCCGCTCGCTGTCCCTGCCGGTCTGGCACGGCGAGCTCGACCTCCCGCTGCCGGACGGCGGTTCGGTGACGCTCGACACCCACGTCGGCGAGGCCGACCTGATGGCGGCGCTGACCGCCACCGGCCACGGCTGGCGGACGGTGACGTACGAGAACCTCCCGGGCCAGCGGAACCTGGAGTTCTCGCCGGCCGAGGAGGTCCGGGTGGAGCTGGTGCTCACCGACCGCGACGGCTACGACCAGCCGCCGCTTCCGGAGTGGGTGCTGTACAAGGCGGTGCTGTGGGGCTTCGAGCACGTCGACTGCCCCGAGCCGGACCGCTCGCTCCCCGACGACGGCTGGGGCGCCGCCGGACGGTAGGGCCGGTCCTCGAACCGGCGGCGGGCCGCTCTTCGGGCTCGCGGCGGCGGGCCGTTCCGTCCCCTGTGCGGAACGGCCCTCCGTCCGGGTGCCCGCTACTTCAGCAGGAAGTCGTACACCGCCTGCCGTCCGGCCGGGTTCGCCGCCCGGTTCTGCACGGAGTGCGCCGCCCCCGGGACGATCACGATCTGCGGGTCGTGCGTCAGCTCCGCCTGCTGGTAGAGCCACTCGTTGGGCGTGGAGAGGTCCCGGTCGCCGCCGAGCAGCAGCACCGGCACGTTCGGCAGCTTGCGGTGCGCCGGCGGGGACGGCGGTACGGGCTCGCGCGGCCAGTCCAGGCAGACCAGTTGGCTGCCGAGCCCGGTCGCGGTCGCCGGGTCGTACGGCCAGGTCTGCTCGGCCGTCAGCCGCTGCCGGGTGCGCTCCAGCGCGGCCGCCCGCCCCTCGACCGGGGTGTCCGTGGTGCCCCACGGGAAGTGCGAGTCGGCGCAGAGGGTGGCGGCGTGCAGGCCCTGGCTGAGCGCCTCGGCCGGGGCGGCGTCGCCCTGGTGGACGGCCTTGACGAAGGCCTGGAGCTTGGCCGGCTGCCCGGCGGCGGCCTCGTGCAGCACCTCGGGAACCCCGCCGTAGTTCGGGTCGGTGAACTCGTAGCTGGTGAGGGCGTCCAGGATCTGCGCCCCGCCGCCGTACCGCCGCACGACGGTGGCGAGGTCGGCGGCCGGGTCGGTGCTGCAGCCGGTGGCCTGGCAGGCGGCCCGCAGGACCCGGGCGGTGGCGGGCAGCGCGGCCAGGTCGAGGGGGTCGTCCCCCTGCTGCGGCACCACCGAGTCGAGCACCAGCCGGGCCACGTGCGAGGGGTGGGCGAGCGCGTACCGCTCGGCGACGAAGGTGCCGTAGGAGACGCCGTCCAGGGTGAGGCGCCGGTCGCCGAGGGCGCGGCGCAGCAGGTCGATGTCGGCGACGGTGTCCGCGGTGCTGTAGAACCGGGCCTCGGGGCCGAGGGCGGCGGCGCAGTCGGCGATCGACTGCCTGCGCGGCACGGCGAGGTCGGAGGAGCCCATGTCCTCCTGGAGGCCCGGGCACTGGAGCGCGTGGGCGCCGGTGCCGCGCTGGTCGTACATCACCAGGCGGTAGTCCTTGAGGACGGGCTCCAGCTTGCCGGCGATCCGCTTCATCAGCGGGACGCCGGGCTGGCCGGGGCCGCCGGTGAGGAACAGTAGGTCGCCCTTGGGCGCCGTGGTGTTGCCGGCGACGGCCACCGCGAGGTCGAGGCTCCCGGGGGTGGCGCCGCTGTGGTCGAGCGGGACGGTGAGGGTCCCGCAGGTGAACTCGGGCGCGTTCGGGCAGGGTGCCTGTCCGGCGATGCCGCCGCCGGGGCGGGCCTGGTCCGCCGGGGCGGCGAAGCCGACCGAGGGGGTGGCCAGGGTGGTGCCGGCGACCACCGCGACGGCGCCCAGCAGGGCGGCGACGCGGGCGCGCGTGCTCGTCATGTTCGTCCTTCCGCTCGCACCGCGTCCGGGCTGACACGGTCATGGAAGCAGCCTGCGCCCCGGGCGACTTCCAACGCGAGCGGTCATCGACGGATTCGCCCGGGAGCGAATCCCCGGAGCGGGAATGCACACCGATGGAGGAGGGAAGGCGGCCTCCTCAGCCCAGCGCCCGCGGCAGCACCACCCGCACCCACTCCTCCGGTTGCGCCAGGTGCGGGGCGTGCCCCGCGCCCTGGTACAGATGGCGTTCCGCCTTGGGCAGGGCGAGGTCGATCAGGTCCAGGACCTCGCCGAACATCGGTGGGCTGTCGTCGCTCTGGGTCAGCAGCGCCGGTTCGCCGAACCGGGAGAGCCCGGCGAGGTCGAGGTCCAACGCGTCCGGGTCGCGCAACTCGTCGAGGTAGGTGGCCGCGTTGCGGACGTACGTGTGCCGCACCGGCGCGGGCAGCTGTTCCCAGGCGCCGGGGCCGAAGGCGAGGCTGTCCACGTACAGTTCGGCGGCGGCGGCCGACTCGGCCTGCTCCAGCAGCTCCCGGACGGCGGCGATCCGGCCGGAGAAGTCGGTGCCGATCGGTCGCAGGTCCGGGTCGGCGAGCAGGATGCCGGTGCCCGGCGGCTCGTGCACGGCGATCCCGCGCAGCAGGTCGGGCCGGGCCGCGGCGAGCCGCAGGGTGACCAGTGCGCCGTAGGAGTCGCCGTAGACGAAGGCCGGCGCGAGGCCCAACCCCTGGATCAGCCCGGCCAGGTCGGCCGCGTCCTCGTGCACCGACCCCTGGGTGAGCAGGTCCTCGCTGCGGCTGTGCCCCCGGCGGTCGTAGACGACCGCGGTGGTGGACTCGGCCAGGCCCGGCAGCACCCGTGCCCAGGAGTCCGCGTCGCTCCAGGAACCGTGCACCAGGACGACGCCGGGGCCCGCGCCATGGGCCTCGTAGTACAGCGCCACCCCGTTCACCCTGATCTCGGCCATCACGAGCCTCCCGGTCTCGGCGGTACTCCCCCACCAGCCTGACACAACCGTCCGGAAGGCTCCGGTCCTGCGCCCGTCGCGGTCACCCCGCGTCACCGGCCGCCTGGTGCGACTCCGTACGGCCCCGTACGGTCCCGTACGGTCCCGTGCGCCCCGTGCGCCCCGTGCGGCCGCGGTGCGGCTCCGCGCAGCTCCGTACGGCTCCGGTGCGGTGACCGCCCGTCGCGTGGCCCCGTCAGCTCATCGCCCGCACCGGCGGCTCGTCCCGCGTCCCGTCCTCCGCGACCACCGTGAACCGCTCCGGGCCGGACACCGACAGGTCCACCGGGTAGAGCGACGCGGTGTCGTTGACGTCCAGCACGGCGCTCTGCCGCCCGGTCGCCGCCTCCACCCTGGTCATCCGGCCCCGGGTCATCGCCCACACCGAGCCGCCGTCCACCACCAGACCGGTCACCTGGTCGTCCAGCCCGGCCGTCCACCGCTTGCCGCCGTCCGTGAGCGAGTACGCCAGCAGCCGTCCGGTGGCGGTCCGGCTCGGGTGCGGGCCGCCGCTGATGCCGATGTCGCCGGGCTTCTCCCCCGGCACGACGAACAGGTCCCCCACCACCACCCCGCCGAACAGCGGGCGGGCACTGAACTCGTCGAAGGCGTGCAGCCCGCCCAGCATCACGTCCAGGTCGTACTCGTCCCCGGCGACCGGTATCGCCGCCCGCTGCCGGCCGGTCCGGTCGTAGCTGAGCACCGCGTGGGTGCCGCGCTCGGCCTGGGCGTCCACCCAGACCGCGAGCGGGTCGACCGACACCACGGCGAGGTTCTTCAGCCCGCCCGCCGCGGGCAGCGCGATCCGCTGCTGCTCCCGGCCGTCCGCCGGGGCCAGCGAGCGCAGCACGGGCGCGGCGTCGCCGCACTGCGCGACGGTGACGGCGTCCGCGGGCCCGCCCGCGACCTGCAGCGGGGTGCAGCCGGGGTCGGCGGCGCCGCGCCAGAGGTCCCGGCCGTCCGCCAGCCGTACGGCGCGCCAGCCGGCCTTCTCCTGGAGGAGGGCCTGCTGCCCGGCCACCGCGACCACGTCCGGCGCCGCGTCGTCCCCGTCACGGGCGGGCGCGTCCACGGCGGCGGTCCAGCCCTGCCGGCCGTCGGCGAGGTCGAGGGCGGTGACGTCGGAGCACGGCTTGTCGTGCGGCGCGTGGCCGATCAGGCCGAGGGCGCCGCCGCGGCCCGCCCCGTCGGGCCCGGTGCCCCGGCTCATCGCGCACACCGTGTCCTCCCCGGGCGGGGCCCAGTGCCAGGCGACGGCCCCGGTGGCGCGGCGGTACGCCACCACCAGGTCCGGCCGGACCCGCACCACCAGGTCCCCGCTGGTCCAGCTGCCCACCGCGCGGATCGTGGACGGCCGGTCGAGCGGCGCCTTCCAGGAGTCGTTGAGGCCGTCACCGGCGAAGCCGACGAAGATCCCGATCCCCAACAGCGCGCCGACGGCGGCCGAGGGGAACCCGGCCCTGGGGTGGATCAGCGCCCAGACGAAGCCCGCGCCGCAGGGCATCAGCCCGAGGATGCTGATGATCCCCATGAACGCGAGGCTGTCGCCGCCGAACCCGTTCGCCGGGCCGAACAGCACCGCCAGGCCCATGCTCGCGAACATCGCCCCCAGCACCCCGCCGGAGACCACCATCCAGGTCTCCTTGTCCCAGGCGAACCTGGCTCTCCTCCTCGCCCGGACGACACTGTCCTCGGGCCGAACGGCCATGCCGGTCTCTCCCCTGCGACGCGCCGCCCACCGCGTCGGGGCGACGATCATCGGATCGTCGCAGAGCGCGCCATGATCCTGAACAAAGAGCAGGGAAAACCCAGGTTATGACCGGCACGTACCAGGTCCGACCGCCAGGATCGCGACGCATCCCCGGGGCCGAACCCCACGAAGCGCGACCCAGAGCCCGCGGCGGGGTTCGGGCCAATATTGGCCCTTCAGCCCCGGCCCGGCCGTCCCCGGCCCTTCAGCCCCGGCCCGGCCGTCCCTCGCGGCGAGGACCACCAGGTCCGCCGCGCACCCGGTCCGGGTCGTGGACGTACGCCATCGGATACCGGGCGCGGGCCGGCTCGCACCGGTGGCCGGGTACGCCGAACCGAACACCACTCCTGGGCGCCGCCAGGCCGGGATCCGGGCGACGGCCGCTCGAACATCACGCGGCAGCAGCCGGGATCGGCGACCGCCCGCTCCCGGCAGGCGCGGCCGAGCCCGGTGAGGTACGCCGACAGGTCACTTGAGGTACGCCGACAGGTCGCTCCCGCGCGGAACCTGCAACGGACCGAACGGGCGGGCCGGCGCGCCAGCCGTCCGCCACGGCACGCCAACCCTTCGCCATGGAGCGACAGTTGGCCCGGGCGGCCGAAGCACCCGATCTCCGCGTCGGGCTGAGCCGACCGGGTAGACCTCGGCCCCGGACAGTACGCGCACGCCCGGTCGGCTCGTTCTGCTGTACATGCCGTCCTCGATCCCGACGCCATCGCCCTTGCCCGCGTTCGACACCAACCGGAGGTTCCCGTGGCAGTGATCGGCCGTGCGACGGCCGCCGTGGTCGCGCTCGGCATCCTGCTCGTCCCGGCGGCCGTCACGGCGGGCACCGACCTGCCGCCCGAGCCCGGTGCGGGCTGGTGGGAGGTGTCGGCCACCGCCGCCAACGTCCGGGTCGACCACTTCGGCGAGGAGACCGTCGTCGGACTCGCCCGTTCGGGTGACCGGGTCGAGGTGGTGGACACCTGGACCTCGCCACTCGGCGCCCGCTGGGCGAAGGTCATGGTGGTGCGCAGCCGAATCTCCGGCTGGGTGCTGTGGTCCTTACTGGCGCACAGTGACCCGTCCTCGCAACCGTAGAATCCGCCTGTACACATCAGGAGGGATTTCGCGTGTTCCGAGCGCAGCGTCCGCGCACCGCAGAGCTGACCCCGTGGCAGGGAGAGGGGCCGGTCAACGGCGTCGCCCTGCTGCTGCCGGGAGGGTTCATCCGCAGCCGGCGCGCACCACTGAAGGTCGCCGAGCTCGGCCTGCGGGACCTCGCCACGGAGCTCACCGACCGCGGCCGGGCGCACGGGCTCGCGGTGCACCTGCTGCGCTACCGCCACGGCGGCTGGAACGGCGCCGACGCCGACACCGCCGTCGACACCCGCTGGGCGCTCGACGAACTCGCCCGGCTGCATCCGGGCGCACCCGTCGTGCTGATCGGCAACTCGCTGGGCGGGCGGGCCGCGTTCTGGTGCGCCGGGCACCCGTCGGTGGTCGGCGTCGCCGGGATCGCGCCCTGGCTGCCCAGCGGCGACCCGGTCGACCAGCTGGCCGGCCGGCGAGTGCTGATCGTCCACGGCACCGGGGACCACAGCTCCGCCGGCGCCACCCAGTCCCTGGAGTACGCGCTGCGCGCCCGGCCGATCGTGCCGGACCTCGCTCGGTACGAAGCCCCCGGCGCCAACCACCTCCTGATCCGCGAGTCCCGCGACATCAGCGCTCTGACCACCGCCTTCACCCTCGCCACCCTGGGCGCCGAGCCCGCCCCCCTGATGGCGGGGGCGGTCTGCACCCGGCTCCCGGCGCGGGTGTAGCCCCTCCCCTTGCCCACTCCCCGGGCCTCCCCTGCCGATCGGCAGGGGAGGCCCGGCCGTCTTCCGGCAGGATTCTGCCGATCGGCACATGCGCGAACCGGGCCCCGACGACCAGTCTTGGAGGCACCACGACGGCGGCCATCCGGGCCACCGCGAAAGGAGGCCCCCACCATGTTCCGCGAGCGCACTCCCCACCTCCGCACCACCGAGCCGCACCTGAACAATTGCCAACCAAGGGCTACGCAGGGGACAGGGCCTACGACGGCGGCACCCTGCTCAAGGTCCACGCCCTGACGCTGCTCGGCTCGACGGACCTGCGCCGCACGGCCCTCCGTGCACTCGACGTCTTCGCCGAAGCCGCCGAGCTCGACCGCGAACGCACCCGCCGCTGGGCCCAACTCCACGCCGTCCAGGCCGCCTTCCAGGGCCGGCGCAGCGGCTTCCGGCGTGCCCGGGGCGGCCCCGAACTCGACCGGCTCATCCGCTACGCGGACGGGCTCGCCGAAGCCCTCACCCCGAGCTGAGAGCCCGCCCCGACCTGACCAGCCCGCGACGGCCCTCCGTCCCGACAGTGAAAGGAGCCGACTCCGACAGCACCGAGACCTCGTCCGCCGCCGCGCCTCCGGCTGCGCAGGCCCCGGCCCCGGAATCGTGTTGGCGGTCGGCGGCCCGTAGTGCCTATGGTCGGGGGATGACCACTCGAACCTTCCGCATCATGGTGCGCGGCGTCTTCGACGGCCTCACCGACGAACAGCGCGCCGAACTGCTCGCCGCCGCCCCCGAGCACGACGTGCTACGGGCCGCCTTCACCCGCGAGGGCCACCTGAGCTACGACCTCTCCGCGCGGGCCGCCTTCACCTTCCGCTTCCTCGACGAGGGCGAGGCCGAGGAGGACATCCTGGAAGCCACCGAGCGGGCCGAGCAGTCGGCGCAGCAGTGGCTCGACGAACACGGCTACGGCTACAAGAACCTCCGCTCCCAGGCCGAGGACCTCTCCCAGGCGCCGCTCGGCAAGCGTCAGCGCCGCGCCGCCGGCACCGCGCACTGACCCGACCCCCTCCCCCTGCGCCACCTCCTTGACGGCTCCCCCTCGCGATATACTTGAGCAGTCAAGGAGGTGGCAATGACAGATCACTCGGACCGGACCGAGCAGACCGAGCCCGCCCGCACCACACCGGCCCCCGGCCCCGATCCGCTGGACACCGCCCTGCGGCTCGTCCGCGCCCAGACCGCCGTGGTCAAGCGCTTCGACGCGAGCCTCAGCGGCCTGCACGGCGTCAGCCTGGCCGACTTCACCATGCTGCTCCACCTCTCCCAGGCCCCCGGCGGCCGGATGCGCCGGGTCGACCTCGCCGAGGCCCTCGGGCTCACCGCCTCCGGCGTGACCCGTGGCCTCGCGCCGCTGGAGCGGATCGGCCTGGTCAGCCGCGAGGCCGCTGCCCGTGACGCCCGGGTCGCCTACGCCGCGCTCACCCCGACCGGCCGTGAGCGGCTCGCCGAGATGCTGCACACCGCCCGCCAGGTGGCCGCCGACCACTTCGCGGCCGAACAGTGGAGCGCCGAGGACCTCGGTCTGCTGTCCGCCCTGCTCACCCGCCTCGGCGGCACCGCCCCCGGCCAGCGCCTCGGCTGACCCGCCGATCCGCCCGCCCCACCGCGGGCCCTCACCGGCTACCCCTGCCCCACCCACCGCGCACCCCCACGTCCTAGGCTGGTCCCGCACCACCTGCACCGGTGGCACCACCCAAACCACCCCACCCCGCGAAGGGCGGCACCATGACCGACACCCCCGGCACCGGGCCCGGCCTGGAGCGCGGCCTCGCCGAGGCCCAACGCGACCACTGGCAGCGGACCTACAGCGCCAACCCGGGGATGTACGGCGAGCAGCCCTCCGCCCCGGCCGAGTACGCGGCCGAGGTGTTCACCGCCGCCGGGGCGCGGGACGTGCTGGAACTCGGCGCCGGCCACGGACGCGACGCACTGCACTTCGCCCGGGCGGGCTTCCGCGTGGCGGCCGCCGACTTCAGCCCGACCGGCCTGCGGCAACTGCGTTCCGCCGCGGCGGAGCAGGGCCTGGCCGACCGGCTCTCGATCCTCACCCACGACGTCCGCGACCCGCTGCCCCTCCCCGATGCCTCCGTCGACGGGGTCTTCGCCCACATGCTGCTCTGCATGGCCCTCTCCACCGAGGAGATCGAGGCGCTCGTCGCCGAGGTCCGCCGGGTTCTGCGCCCGGGCGGCACCTTCGTCTACACCGTCCGTCACACCGGCGACGCCCACTACGGCGCCGGTACCGGCCACGGGGACGACGTCTGGGAGCACGGCGGCTTCGCCGTCCACTTCTTCCCCCGCGAGCTGGTCGACTCGCTCGCCGGCGAGGGCTGGAGCCTGACCGAGGTCCACCCCTTCGAGGAGGGCGACCTGCCCCGCCGCCTCTGGCGCGTCACCCAGGAGACCTCTCGATGAGCGCACCCGACACCGCCGCCCCCGACCTCACCGTCGACGGCACCGGCCTGCTCTGCGTCCAGCTCCTGCTCCGGCTGCGCGCCCGGATCGCGCACCTCCCCGCCGGCGCGGTGGTCCACATCCACACCACCGACCCCGCCGCCCCGCTCGACCTCCCCGCCTGGTGTCACCTGACCGGCCACGAGTACCTCGGCCGGGTCCCGTACGAGGCCACCGACCGCGAGGTGTACGCGCTGCGCCTCACGTCCGCCCCGGTCCGGACCCGCCCCGACCGCCCCTGGCACCCGGCCCCCGCAGCCGACTGACCGGCCTGCCCGTCCCCGTCGGCGGGCCTCACCGCCCGTCCCCGTCGCCCGGAAAACCCCGCGCGCCCGACGCCGCCACCGGGACAGACTGCGCCCATGCCCGCAGCCGGCCCCGCTCCCGTACCCCCGCCCCCACTCACCACCGCCAACCACCTCCTCGGCCACCCGCCCGAAGCCCGTCTCCTGCTGCTCAACTGCGACGACCTCGGCCTGGACGAGTCCGTCAACCTCGCCGTGATCGACGCCGTCCGGAACGGCATTGCCGCCTCGTGCAGCCTGATGACGCCCTGCGCCGCCGCGCCGCACGCGCTCGGGCTGCTGCGCCGGCACCCGGAGGTTCCCTTCGGCATCCACCTCACGCTGGTCTGCGAGTCCCCGGACCGCCGATGGGGCCCGCTCGCCGCCCGCGACCGAGTGCCCTCCCTCCTCGACGCCTCCGGCGAGTTCTTCGCCCCCACCCCCGCCGGGCGCGCCGCACTGCTCGCCCGGGCCCGGATCGACGACGTGGAGCGCGAGTTCCGCGCCCAGATCGACGCGGTGGCGGCGGCCGGCCTCGCCCCGACCCACCTCGACTTCCACTGCCTGGCCGACGGCGGCCGCGAGGACGTCCTCGACCTCACCCTCTCCCTCGGCGCCGAGTACGGCCTGGCGGTCCGGGTCTGGCTGCCGCCCGCGCCGGCCCGGATGCGCGAGCGCGGGCTGCCGGTGGTGGACCACGGTTTCCTCGACAGCTTCACCGTCCCCCTGGACGACAAGCCCGCCCACTTCGCCCGCCTGCTCGCCGCCCTCCCACCGGGCCTCACCGAGTGGGCCCTGCACCCCGCCCTACGCCCCGCGCCGCACCCCGGCCCGCGCCCCGCCCCGCACCCCGTCCCGGACGACGGTCGGCGCGTGCGGCACACCGACCACGCGTTCCTCGTCTCCCCCGAGGCACGCCGGCTGCTCACCGAGCACGGCATCACCGTCCTCGGCTACCGCACGCTCCAGGAGGCCTGGCAGCGAGCCCGGGAACGGCTCACGGCCGAGCCCCCCGGGCCGCCCGGTGTGCCACGATGAGGAGACCCGAACACCCCAGCGCCACAGGGAGGTTGACCGCCGTGGACCCGATCATCAGCTGCCGCTGGCAGGACCGGAACGGCGAGTGGGCCCTGACCGTCGGCCACAACGGCGACGGCTGGGAACTGCTCGCCTCGGCCCCCTACTGGTCCGAGTCGATCCCCTTCGCGAACCCGGACGAGGTCCGCCGACTCGCCCAGGCCCTGCTGGACCTGCCCGCCGAGCCCGAGCCGTACGAGTTCGAGTGGCAGCTCTCCCGCCCCGGTTCGACCGCCGCCCGGGGCGAGCAGCAGCCCCACTTCGCGACCTTCGCCGTCGGCCTCGACCCCACCGACGACCACCGCCCGTACCTCGCCTACCAGTCCTACTACGACCTGGGCCGGGCCACCGGACTCGGCCTGGAGGTGATCTGCGAGGACCCGCCGATCGACCACCTCCGCGCCCAGGCCCACGCCTTCCTGACCACCTACCCCGGCCCCGCCCGCCGGTAGGCCGCACCGCCGCTGCCGTCCCCCGCAGCCCCACGGCCGCGCACACCCCCGCGCACCGGCTCACCCCACGGCGCGCACCGCCCAGTCCACCTCAGCCGCCCAACTCTCGGGCACAGCCCAACCGTTGGCGACCGTCAGCAGCTCCAGGTACCGCTCCCGCCGAGGATCGGCCATCGCCCTCAGCCGCTCCGCCAACCGGTCGCGCGCCGCCCCGGCGTCCGTCGGCACCGCCCCCGCGCACCACTGTCCGTACCGCTCCACCAGCGCCACGACGACCGCCGCCGCCTCCGCCGACCCCGGCTCCACCCCGGCCGCGACCGCCGCTCCGGCCGACTCCCGCACCACCACCGCCAGCCCTGGCTCCGGCAGCCCCGTACCGCCCGCCGCCTCCGCAGAAGTCGCCTCCGCGGCCTCCGCCTCGGCGAGCCCCCGCAGCAGCGCCCGGAACCCCGCGTCCTCCGCCATCCGGGCCAACTCGACCCAGGCCTCGACCTGTTCGAGCGACGGGTCCTCCGGCAGCTCCGGCGTCAACGAGCGCGCCACAGAGGCGAACCACCCACCACGGCCCACCCCTCCGCCCTCGCCACCTCCGCCATCGCCCCGTACGGCGTCGCCCCCTCGGTCGTCGATCCCTCGGTCGTCGCCCCCTCGGTCGTCGATCCCGTCGAACACCGCCGCCAGGAACTCCCCGGCCAGGCGCCCCCGTTCGTCCTCCGTGAGCCGGGCCAACCGGTGCACGCGCGTCAACTCCTCAGGTGTCGACCCGAGCCTGGCCACCCCGAGCACCGTCCGCCGCAGCCGCAGCACCCGGATCTGGAGGTCGATCGCCTCCGCCTGCACGGCGGCGGCGTCGGCCGGCGTCAGTTCGCGCTCCACCACCCGCCGGATCGCGGGCAGTCCGAGCCCGAGTTCCCGCAGGGTGCGGACCAGTTCCAGGCGCGCGACGGCGTCGGCGCCTTACCGCCGGTGGCCGGCCGGGTTGCGGCCGGTCGGCGACACGGTCCCCCGGCCCGAGTAGAAGCGGACGGTCTTGACCGTCAGCCCCGTCCGCCGGGCCAACTCACCGATGGTGTACGCCGTGTCGCCGTTCATGGCCACCACCCTGCTACCTCCCCCTACGGAAGGCGCAAGCCCCGGCCGGAGGCGACCCCGGCCGGGGCTGCGACACCCGAAGGACTTCAGGCAGTACGCCGCAGCAGCGCCAGGTACATCGCGTCCGTCCCGTGGAGGTGCGGCCACAGCTGCACGTCCGGCCCCTCGCCGAGCGCCGGGACGCCGGGCAGCAGCGGCCGCGCGTCGATCCACTCGACCCGGCCGCCCTCGCCCCGCAGCACGTCGTCCACGACCGCGCGGGTCTCCGCCAGGTGCGGCGAGCAGGTCGCGTAGCCGACCACGCCGCCGACCCGGGTGGCCTCGATCGCCGAGCGCAGCAGGTCCCGCTGGAGCGGGCCGAAGGCGGCGACGTCGGCGGGCCGGCGCCGCCAGCGCGCCTCCGGGCGGCGGCGCAGCGCACCGAGGCCGGAGCACGGCACGTCGACCAGCACCCGGTCGAAGCCACCGGACCGCCAGGCCGGGCGCGTCCCGTCCGCCGCGATCACGGTGTACGGGCCTGGGTTGCCGTCCAGGGCCCGCGCCACCAGCCGGGCGCGGTGCGGCTGCTTCTCGCTCGCCACCAGCCCCGCACCCCGCTCGGCGGCCAGCGCGCCGAGCAGCGCGGCCTTGCCGCCGGGGCCCGCGCAGCCGTCCAGCCAGAGCCGGTCCGGCCCCTCCAGCGGCGCGGTGGCCAGCGCCAGCGCGACCAGCTGGCTGCCCTCGTCCTGCACGCCCGCCCGGTTCTCCTGCACCGCCGTGACCGAACCCGGGTCGCCGCCCTCGGCGAGCCGCAGCGCGAACGGGGACCAGCGGCCCGGCTGGGCCTCCGGCAGCGCGTCGGCCAGCTCGCCGACGGTGGCCCGGCCGGGGCGGGCCACCAGCGTGACCTCGGGCCGCTCGTTGTCGGCCCGCAGCAGGTCCTCCATCGCGGTGCGCCCGGAGGCGTCCGGCTGCCAGCGGCCGAGCGAGTCCCAGAGCGCGGAGACCACCCAGCGCGGGTGCGAGTGCACGACCGCCAGGTGGTCCTCGGCGTCCTTGTCGTACGGCGGGGCGACCTGCTCGATCCAGGTGTCCAGGTCGTGGGCGCTGATCCGGCGCAGCACGGCGTTGACGAACTTGGCCTTGCCGTCGCCGAGCACCACCCGGGCCAGCTCGACGGTCGCCGAGACGGCCGCGTGGCTGGGGATGCGGGTGGTGAGCAGCTGGTGCGCGCCTAGCGAGAGCACGTCCAGCACCGGCGGGTCGACCTTGCCGAGCGGCCGGTCGATGCAGGCGGCGATGATCGCGTCGTAGGTGCCCTGCAGGCGCAGGGTGCCGTAGACCAGTTCGGTGGCGAGGGCGGCGTCGCGCCGGTCCATGCCCTTCTGCTCGGCCTCGCGCAGCAGCGAGGGCAGGATCAGGTTGGCGTACGCGTCGCGCTCGTCGACGGCGCGCAGCGCGCGGAACGCGACGATCCGGGCCGGGTCCTTCTTCGGACGGCGGTGCGGGCGGGGGGCGCGCTTTGCGCTGGGGGTGGTCACAGGTGCCTCAAGGTGCTGCGGTACTCAAACGAATCAGGTACACGAACGGATCAGGTACACGAACGAGCAAACGAACAGTACGGATCAAACGAACAGTAACGCCAAACCGGAGCGTCAGCCCCCGAAGCGCTCCCCCGCCTCCAGCCGCGCGCCGCGGGCCCAGTCGGCGGCCCGCATCTCCTTCTTCCCCTGCGGCCGCACCTCCCCGAGCTCGACGTCGTGGCTGCCGGTGCCGACCCGGACGCTGTTCTTGCCCACCATCGCGACCTCGCCCGGCGCCAGCTCGGTGGAGTCCGGCAGCAGCCTGACCGGGCCGGTGACCTTCAGCCGCTCGCCCCGGAACTCCGTCCAGGCGCCCGGCGCCGGCGCGCAGCCGCGCACCACCCGGTCGACCCGCAGCGCGGGGTGGTTCCAGTCGATCCGCGCGTCCTCGACGGTGATCTTCGGCGCGAGCGTGACGCCCTCGGCCGGCTGCGGCACGGCGTGCAGGGAGCCGTCCTCGATGCCGTCCATGGTGGCCGCGAGCAGCCGCGCGCCGGAGTGCGAGAGCCGGGTGAGCAGCTCGCCGCTGGTGTCGGCGGGGCGGATCTCCTCGGTGATCACGCCGTAGACCGGGCCGGAGTCCAGGCCCTGCTCGATCAGGAAGGTGGACGCGCCGGTGACCTCGTCGCCGGCCAGCACGGCGTGCTGGACCGGGGCCGCGCCGCGCCAGGCGGGCAGCAGCGAGAAGTGCAGGTTGACCCAGCCGTGCCTGGGGATCTCCAGGGTGCCGGGGCGCAGCAGCGCGCCGTAGGCGACCACCGGGCAGCAGTCGGGGGCGAGCTCGGTGAGCCGGGCGACGAAGTCGGGGTCGCTGGGCTTCGCCGGCTTGAGGACCTCGATCCCGGCCTCCTCGGCGCGCTGGGCGACGGGGCTGGCGACCAGCTTGCGCCCACGCCCGGCCGGGGCGTCGGGGCGGGTGACCACCGCGACGACCTCGTGCCGGTCCGAGGCGAGCAGGGCGTCCAGGGCGGGAACGGCGACCTCGGGGGTGCCGGCGAAAACGAGACGCATCAAGTGCCTTTCTGCGAACGGAAGTCGAAACGGAGGAGCGGACGAACAGAGAAGCCGAACGGCCTCAGCGGGCGGAGCCGAAGGTGCTGTGCGGCGAGACCTTGACCACCGGGGCCGGCCCGCCGCCCCAGTCCGTCTCCCGGATCGCCTTCAGCGCGGCCTTGCGCTGTTCGCGGTCGAGCCGGTCGATGAAGACGATTCCGTCCAGGTGGTCGGTCTCGTGCTGTATGCACCGGGCGAGCAGCTGGGTGCCCTCGACCGTCACCGGATCGCCGTACATGTTGAAGCCCTTGGCCACCACGCCGTAGGCGCGCTTGGTGTCGTAGCGCAGCCCGGGCAGCGACAGGCAGCCCTCGGGGCCGTCCTGCTCCTCCTCGCTCAGCGACAGGTCCGGGTTGATCAGGTGCCCGGTGACACCGTCCACGTGGTACGTGAACACCCGCAGGGAGACGCCGAGTTGGGGAGCGGCAAGACCGGCACCGGGGGCGTCCAGCATGGTGTCGGTGAGGTCGCGGACCAGCTTGCGCAGTTCCTTGTCGAAGGTGGTCACCGGCTGGGCGGTGGACCGCAGGACGGGGTCTCCGAAGAGACGGATCGGCTGGATCGCCACGGGGTACGGGCTCCTGTCCGTAGGGGCGCGGGCTGCGGTCGGCCGCTGGTTCACCCGCCAGTCTATGCAACCCGCGCGGCCGCCCGCCGGGGGCTTCCCCGGGCCCGGATCGGCGGCCGGCACGGCCGACTGTGCCGAGCCGCGTTACCCCGGCCCCCGCTTCGGCGTTGGTCAAGAGAGATTGACCGTGGCCGGGCACACGGGACACCGCGTCCCGGCCGAGCGAACCGTACGGAAGGTGGCACGTAGGCCATGGCCGAGCAGATCAACCACGACGCCCGGGCGCGGGCGAGCCTGCACCTGCTGGTGCGGGACATCGAGCGGGTGAGGCGGCAGGTCGACGCGCTGCGGACGCTCACCGCCCAGTTGGGCAACGTCTACCGTCCGCGCCGACCGAGCACCTCGGCCGGCTTCGTGGTGTACGGGCGGGCGCCGGCGCCGACCGTGCGCCTGGCGCAGGAGCTGCGGGAGAGCGTGGAGACGCTGGTGGCGGCGGCGGTCGAGTTCGACCGGGCGCTGGGCTTCTCCTGGGACTCGGTGGGCTCCGCCCTGGGGGTCACCAAGCAGGCGGTGCACCGGCGCTACGGGATGCGCCGCCCGACCAGCGAACTCCTGGCCGCGAGCGGCGCCGTCCCGGGCCAGAGCCGCCCGGACCACTCCGAGGAACTGCCCGCCGGCGCCGAGCGCACCGGGCTGGCCGCGACCGTCCCGGCGGCCCGCCAGGGCGGCCTGGACCGCAGCAGCCTGGAGCGCGGCAGCCTCGACCGCGGAGCCCTGGAGCGGACAGCGATCGACCGGACTGCCATCGACCGCACCGCGATGGACCGCGGCACGACCGACCGCGGCACCCCCGTCGACCACCCCCAGCCGGACCGCCCCGGCATCCCGCTGCGCGGCTGACCGAACCGCCCGACCCGACCGACCCGCCGCACCAGGGCCGGGTGCCGAACCCGGGGCCGAACCGGGGCGGGGTGGCCCACTCACCCCGCCCCACCCGGCGCTATCCGATCTCGGTCGGATCGATCCGCACGTCCAGACTCGCGGGCCCCCGCACGGCGGTCCGGGTGATCTGCGCGGCCTTGAGGGCCGCGGCCAGCGCGGCGCCCTGCCCGGGCGAGACCCGCAGCAGCGCTCTCTCCCGGTCCTCCCCCCGCACCTGCGGCAGCGGCACCGGGCCGAGCACGTCGGCGCCCTCCGGCAGCTTGACGATGTCCAGCAGGTCCGCCACGGCCTTCGGACTCCCCACCACCGAGGCCATCCGGGACACCGGCGGGAAGTGCAGCTGGGCACGTTCGTCCAGTTCCATGCCCGCGTGCCCGAACGGGTCCCAGCGCACCAGTGCCTGTACCGGACGGACGGTCGGTTCGGCGACGACCACCACCGTGCCGCCCTCCGCACCGGACCGCACCAGCGCGGCCGCCGTCAGCCAGCGGTGCAGCGCGTGCTCCCCCGCCCGCAGATCGGGGAACGTGAGGAGCGACCACCCGTCCAGCAGCAGGGCCGCCGCGTACCCGGGACCGTCCTCCACCACGGGCTCGGCCCCCGGAGTCGAGATGACCAGGGACGGTTCGTTCGGCACGGTGGCGAGCAGCGTGTCCCGTCCGGAGACCCGTACCGGCACCCCGGGGAAGGCCCTGCCCAGTTCCTCGGCCGTCCGGCGCGCCCCCACCACCTGCGCCCGGAGCCGGAACGAGCCGCACTCGGGGCAGTGCCAGTCCGTCTCGTCCCTCCCGCACCAGCCGCAGTGCAGCGGAGCGTCCGCCGAGACCGCTTCCAGCGGCCCCTCGCACTGCCGGCAGCGGGCGGGTTCACGACAGCGGTTGCAGGCCAGCCGGGGCACGTAACCCCGCCGGGGCACCTGGATCAGGACCGGACCGCCGGCGGCGAGCCCGTCCCGCGCGGCCTGCCACGCCACGGACGGCAGTCGCGCGGCCTGCGCCGCCGCGTCCCTGGCCTCGTCGCGGTCGGTGACCGTACGCACCGCGGGTGCCGTCTCCCGCACCGTCTCGCGATCCGCCACGATCGACCTGGCCCAGCCGCTGCTGACCAGTTGGGCACCCTCCACCGTCACCGAGTGGCCGCCGAGGAGCACCGCCGCGCCCGCCTCCGTCGCCCGGAGCAGCGCGACGTCCCGGGCGTGGGGATAGGGCGCGTGCCCGTCGCTGTGGCTGCTGTCGCCGTCCGACCAGACCACCACGAGGCCGAGGTCGCGGACCGGTGCGAACATCGTCGCCCGGGTCCCGATCGCGGCGTGTACGGACCCGCGGCTCACGGCCAGCCATCGCGTGTACCGCTCGCGGGGGCCGAGATCGGCGGCGAGAACGGCGTGCCGGCCCTCACCCAGCAGTTCGGCGAGCGCCCGGTCCACCCGGGCGGTGGCCCGCCCGTCGGGCAGCACGACCAGTGCGCCCCGGCCGCTCGCCAGGGTGGCCGCCACGGCCCGGGCGATCTCGTAGGGCCATCCGCGCCCGGGCAGCGCCGCCCAGACGGCCCGCGGCGAGCCCCCGTTCGCGAGTGCGGCCAGGAAGTCCGGCCCCGCGGGGTACCGGGACCAGCCGCCCGGGGCCGGCGGGTCCGGCCTGGGACGGGACGGCGGCGAGGGCTCCGCCTCCGCCTCGCCGTGCCGGGGCGGTACGGCGAGCTGGAGGACGTCGGCCAGGGTGCCCGCGTACCGGTCGGCGACCGTACGGCACAGGTTCAGCAGTTCGGGCGAGAGCACCGGCTCGGGCGAGATGACCTGCGCGATCGGCGCCAGGGCGTACGGGTAGTCGGTCTTCGCGAGCCGCTCGACGATGAACCCGTCGTGGAGCGTCCCGCCCTGCCGTTCCCCGTTGACCAGTCGGGCCCCGAAGCGGACCCGGACCCGGACTCCGGGTTGCGCGGCCTCGTCCATGACCGCCGGAACCTCGTAGTCGAAGAACTGGTCGATGCTCAGGACGCCCTTGTCGACCACGACCCGGGCGATCGGATTGTGTTCCGCCCGCTTGGCACCGCGCCACGTCCTGGGCTTGGCCCGCTTGACCGTCTCGCGGATGAACGCCAGCTGCTCTGGCTCCCCTGTGCTGCTCATCACTTCCCAGTACTACCAGGTCACACCGACAACGCACGAGGCGGCGCCCGCCCCCGGACGGGGGCGGGCGCCGCCTCACTCAAGCTGTGCGTCAGTCCTGCACGGCCGCCTTCAGCTGCTCCACCCGGTCGGTGCGCTCCCAGGTGAAGTCCGGCAGCTCACGGCCGAAGTGGCCGTACGCCGCGGTCTGGGCGTAGATCGGGCGCAGCAGGTCCAGGTCGCGGATGATCGCGGCCGGACGCAGGTCGAAGACCTCGGAGACGGCCTTCTGGATGGCGAGGACCGGGACGGTCTCGGTGCCGAAGGTCTCCACGAACAGGCCGACCGGCTCGGCCTTGCCGATCGCGTACGCGACCTGCACCTCGGCGCGGCGGGCGAGGCCGGCGGCGACGATGTTCTTCGCCACCCAGCGCATCGCGTACGCGGCCGAGCGGTCCACCTTGGACGGGTCCTTGCCGGAGAAGGCGCCGCCGCCGTGGCGGGCCATGCCGCCGTAGGTGTCGATGATGATCTTGCGGCCGGTGAGGCCGGCGTCGCCCATCGGGCCGCCGATCTCGAAGCGGCCGGTCGGGTTGACCAGCAGGCGGTAGCCCTCGGTGGTCAGCTTGATGCCCTGCTCGGCCAGCGCCTTCAGCTCCGGCTCGACCACGAACTCGCGGATGTCCGGGGTGAGCAGCGACTCCAGGTCGATGTCGCTGGCGTGCTGGGTGGAGACGACCACGGTGTCGAGGCGGACGGCCTTGTCGCCGTCGTACTCGATGGTGACCTGGGTCTTGCCGTCGGGGCGCAGGTACGGGATGGTCCCGTTCTTGCGCACCTCGGTCAGGCGGCGGGAGAGGCGGTGCGCCAGGGTGATCGGCAGCGGCATGAGCTCGGGCGTCTCGTCGGACGCGTAGCCGAACATCAGGCCCTGGTCGCCGGCGCCCTGCTTGTCCAGGTCGTCCGTGTCGTCCCCCTGGGAGGCACCCTCGACGCGCGCCTCGTACGCGGTGTCGACGCCCTGCGCGATGTCGGGCGACTGGGCACCGATGGACACCGAGACACCGCAGGAGGCGCCGTCGAAGCCCTTCTTGGAGCTGTCGTAGCCGATCTCCAGGATCTTGTCCCGGACGAGCTGGGCGATCGGCGCGTACGCCTTGGTGGTCACCTCGCCGGCCACGTGCACCTGGCCGGTGGTGATGAGCGTCTCCACGGCGACCCGGGACGTCGGGTCCTCCCGCAGGAGAGCGTCAAGGATGGTGTCGCTGATCTGGTCAGCGATCTTGTCGGGGTGTCCCTCGGTCACGGACTCCGAGGTGAACAGGCGGCGAGACACAGCGCTCCCTGGGGTTGCAGCGGCTGCTGACTGAAGTTCCCCGGGGCGACCCGGGGAACTCCGGAAAGACTTGATTCCTGGAGTCTAACCGTCTGCTTCCGTCGAACGTCACCCGCTTCAGAATTTCTCGAGCGGCGCGCGACCGGTTCCGATCAGTTGCCGCCCGTTTCCAGCCGCTTTGCCACCAGGTCCCAGACCACGTCCGCCAGGGCCTCCTTCGGGCCCACCGGAACGGCCGTCTCACTGCCGTCCGAACCCAGGACCACGGCCTCGTTGACGTCCGTACCGAAGGCCTTGCCGTTGCCCACCTCGTTCACGACGAGCAGGTCACAGCCCTTGCGGGCGAGCTTGGCGCGGCCGTTGGCGAGCACGTCGTCGGTCTCCGCCGCGAAACCCACGACCAGTTGACCCGAACGGGCCCGGTGAGCCGACAGCTCGGCCAGGATGTCGGGGTTGCGGACCAGCACGACGGGCGGCTGTTCGACCCCCTCGACCTTCTTGATCTTGCCGGTCGCGTATTCGGCGGGCCGGAAGTCCGCCACCGCCGCGGCCATGACCACGGCGTCCGCGTCCCGGACCGCCTCCAGCGCCGCCTCCCGAAGCTCCAGCGCGGTCGAGACGTGCACCACGTCCACCCCGGCCGGGTCCGGCAGCTCGGCATTGGCCGAGAGCAACGTCACCCTGGCGCCACGCGCCGCGGCCGTCGCGGCGAGCGCGTAGCCCTGCTTGCCGGAGGAGCGGTTGCCCAGGTAGCGCACCGGGTCCAGCGGCTCCCGGGTGCCGCCGGCCGAGACCACCACGTGCCGGCCGGCCAGGTCGGTCGGCACCGGCCCGCCGCGGCGCAGCACGGCCCGGCAGGCGTCGAAGATCGCGGACGGCTCGGGCAGCCGGCCCTTGCCGGTGTCCTTGCCGGTCAGCCGTCCGACGGCCGGCTCCAGCACGATCACGCCCCGGCGGCGCAGCGTGGCCACGTTCTCCCGGGTGGCCGGGTGCTCCCACATCTCGGTGTGCATGGCGGGCGCCACCACGACCGGGCAGCGGGCGGTGAGCAGCGTGTTGGTCAGCAGGTCGTCGGCGAGGCCGTGGGCGGCCTTGGCGATCAGGTCCGCGGTGGCCGGGGCGACCACCACCAGGTCGGCCTGCTGCCCGATCCGCACGTGCGGCACCTCGTGCACGCGCTCCCAGGTCTCGGTGGCGGCCGGGCGCCCGGACAGCGCCGCCCAGGTCGCCTCGCCGACGAAGTGCAGCGCGGCCGCGGTCGGCACCACGGTGACCTGGTGGCCGGACTCGGTGAAGCGGCGCAGCAGTTCGCACGCCTTGTAGGCGGCGATCCCGCCGCTCACGCCGAGGACCACACGGGGGGCGTCCACAGTCACCTTCCAACCCTTCGTCCGAACAGGAACGCGCCCACCCTACGGCCCCTCGGCGATCACCCGCACCGTGGTGCCGCCCACAACGCCGAAGGGCCCGGCGGAAACGATTCCGCCGGGCCCTTCCGGAAATTCAGCGACCGCCTCAGGCAGCCTCGACCGCCTCGGCGGTCAGCATGCCCGCGTTGATCTCGCGCAGCGCGATCGACAGCGGCTTCTCGTGCACGTGGGTGTCGACCAGCGGGCCGACGTACTCCAGCAGGCCCTCGCCGAGCTGGGAGTAGTACGCGTTGATCTGGCGCGCGCGCTTGGCGGCGTAGATCACGAGGCTGTACTTGGAATCGGTGGCCTCGAGCAGCTCGTCGATCGGCGGGTTGATGATGCCCTCGGGCGCGGTCATGGAAGAGGACACGCTAAAACCTTCCGAAAGGGTGGAAAAGACAGACAGGTCAGGCTACACCGAGCAAGGCTAGCAGTTCGGCCGCTACCTGCTCGACGGAGGTGTTGACAAGGGTCGTGTCGAACTCGGTCTCGGCCGCGAGCTCGACCTTGGCCGCCTCCAGCCGCCGCTCGATCACGTCCTGCGACTCGGTGCCCCGGCCGGTCAGCCGGCGGACCAGCTCGTCCCAGCTCGGCGGGGCCAGGAAGACCAGCTGCGCCTCGGGCATCGACTCGCGCACCTGGCGGGCGCCCTGGAGGTCGATCTCCAGCAGCACCGGCTCGCCGCGCTCCAGCTTCTCCAGCACGGCCGCGCGCGGGGTCCCGTAACGGTTCCCGGCGAACTCGGCCCACTCCAGCAACTCGCCGTTGGCGACCAGCTTGTCGAACTCGTCGTTGTCGACGAAGTGGTACTGGACCCCGTTCTTCTCGCCGGGCCTCGGGTGGCGGGTCGTCGCCGACACCGAGAGCCAGACCTCGGGGTACATCTTCCTCATATGAGCGACGACCGTGCTCTTGCCGACCCCCGAGGGGCCGGAGAGCACGGTCAGCCGCGGACGCTCACTCATGCACCGATTATCCCGGATCGCGGGGGATCCTGGGACCACGGGGGCACGGTCAGGCGGCGCCACCGCCGAACTCCCGCTCCAGGGAAGCGATCTGGTTCGTACCGAGGCCGCGGACGCGGCGGCTCTCGCTGATGCCGAGGCGCTCCATGATCTGCTTGGCGCGGACCTTGCCGACGCCCGGAAGGGACTCCAGCAGGGCCGAGACCTTCATCTTGCCGATGACGTCGTTGTCGGCCTTGCCGGCCTTGATGACCTCGTGCAGGGAGGCGCCGGAGTGCTTGAGCCGGTTCTTGACCTCGGCGCGCTCCCGGCGAGCCTCGGCGGCCTTGGCGAGCGCGGCGGTGCGCTGTTCAGGGGTAAGGGGCGGAAGGGCCACGCCGTTCACCTCAGGGTGTGGATGGATGGATTGAGCTAGGACTGGTTCGGTACCGAGGACACCGTCCGCAAGGGGAACCACAAGGCCCTGACCTGCGGGAGCCACGGAAATCGCGGCTCGCCGATGACCTATCGCCGGACACTACCCGGATTGCGGCGCCACGTCAGGAAAAGAACACGAAAAGTCCTGGTCAGCCAAGGCCGACCAGGACTTTCCAGGGCAAAATGACCGCGATTGCGAGGCTTTGGCGGTGCCGATGTGACGGCGCTCACGTCGGCTCCGCGGCCACCGCGCGGTCCTGCGGACACTCCGCAGGGTCACCGCGCGGCTACCTGAACGACGGGTTCCGCTACTTGACGGCCGACTTGACGGCCGACCCGACCGCCGACCCGACCGCCTACGCGGTGGTCTACTCGGCGCCCTACCCGACGGCGTCCGCGAACTCCCCGACGAAGCGCTCCGCCGCCTCCCGCAGCGCCGGCACCGAGGGCCCGTGCTTGAGCACGTCCCGGCTGACGCTCGGCACCACGTTGATCACCGAACCGCCGAACACCCGCGGCAGGTCCGCCATGGTCGCGCCCTGGGCGCCGATCCCGGGCGCCAGCAGCGGGCCGTTGATGGCCAGTTCCACGCCCGCGTCGGCCAGCGTCGCGCCGACGACCGCGCCGAAGGAGCCGAGCGGCGCGGCGCCCTCGTTCTCGGCCGCCAGCTGGCGCAGCACCGAGGCCGCGACCGGCTCGCCGTCCGCGCCCACCGCGCGCTGCACCTCGGCGCCCTCCGGGTTGGAGGTGAGCGCCAGCGCGAACACGCCGCAGCCCTGCTCCCGGGCCAGGTCCAGGGCCGGGCGCAGCGAGCCGAAGCCCAGGTACGGGCTGACCGTCACCGCGTCCGAGAACAGCGGGCTCGCCGGCGACAGGAAGGCCTCGGCGTACGCGGCCATGGTGGAGCCGATGTCGCCGCGCTTGGCGTCCATCAGGACCAGCGCGCCGGCCGCCCTGGCCTCCTCGACGGTCTTCTCCAGCACCGCGACGCCCTTGCTGCCGAAGCGCTCGAAGAAGGCGGCCTGCGGCTTGAGCACGGCCACCCGGTCCGCCAGCGCCTCGACCACGGTGCGGCTGAAGGTCTCCAGCCCGGCGAGGTCGTCGCCGAGCCCCCACGCGGCGAGCAGGGAGGCGTGCGGGTCGATGCCGACGCAGAGCTGGCCGCGGGTGTCGAGGGCCTGGCGCAGCCGGGCGCCGAACGGGGCGAGGGTCATGTCGTCCTTTCCAGAACCGATGGGGGTGTTCACGCGCCGCGGACGGCGCTGCCGACGGCCTCGGCCAGGCTGCGGAAGCCGCCCGCGCGGACCTTGGCGGACAGGCCCTTGTGGATCTTCCGGCACCAGAACGGGCCCTCGTAGATGAAGGCGCTGTAGCCCTGGACCAGGTCGGCGCCGTGGACGATCCGCTGCCAGGCGTCCTCGGCGGTCTCGATGCCGCCGACCGAGACCAGGGTCAGCCGGCCCTCGGTGCGGGCGCGCAACCGCTGGAGCACCTCCAGGGCACGGGCCTTGAGCGGGGCGCCGGACAGGCCGCCCATGCCGATCTCCTCGACCCGCCGGGCGTCGGTGCGCAGGCCCTCGCGGCCGATCGTGGTGTTGGTGGCGATGATGCCGTCCAGGCCCAGCTCCAGGGCGAGGTCGGCGACCGCGTCGACGTCCTCGTCGGCCAGGTCGGGGGCGATCTTGACCAGCAGCGGCACGTGGTGCGGCGTGGTGCGGTCGGCGGCCTCGCGGACGGCGGCGAGCAGCGGCCGCAGGTGGTCCACGGCCTGGAGGTTGCGCAGCCCGGGGGTGTTCGGCGAGCTGACGTTGACCACCAGGTAGTCGGCGTACTTGGCGAGCCGCTCGGTGGACTTCACGTAGTCGGCGACGGCGTCGGCCTCCTCGACCACCTTGGTCTTGCCGATGTTGACGCCGATCACCGGGGTGGAGCTGGTGTGCGGGCGGGCGGCCAGCCGGGCGGCGACCCGGGCCGAGCCCTGGTTGTTGAAGCCCATCCGGTTGATCAGCGCGCGGTCCTCGACCAGGCGGAACAGCCGGGGCGCCGGGTTGCCGGGCTGGGGCTCGCCGGTGATGGTGCCGATCTCGACGTAGTCGAAGCCGAGCATCGACAGGCCGTCGATGCCGACGCCGTTCTTGTCGAAGCCGGCCGCCAGGCCGAACGGACCGGGCAGGTCCAGGCCGAGGGCGCGGGTGCGCAGGGCGCGGTCCCGCGGGGCGAGCACCAGCCGCACCAGGGTGCGCAGGCCGGGCACCGAGGAGGCCAGGCGGATCCAGAAGAAGGCCAGGTGGTGGGCCTTCTCGGGGTCCATCTTCTTGAAGACCAGATCGAACAGAAGCTTGTACAAGGGTGGTTCAACTCCCGGACCAGAAGCCGTACTCGGGCATGGAAGTGGGGGGCACCCAAAGGCTCCGGTGCCCCCCACTGCGGTGGTGCTACTTGCGGCCGGCGTTGATCAGCTCGGCGTGCTCCTGGAGCGACATCACCCCGACCTCGTCGCGCAGCAGCCGGTCGATGCCCTGGACGGCCGCGCCCATCGCCTGGACGGTGGTCAGGCAGGGCACCGCGCGGGCCACGGCCGCGGTGCGGATCTCGTAGCCGTCGAGGCGCCCACCGGTGCCGTACGGCGTGTTGATGATGAGGTCGACCTCGCCGGCGTGGATCAGCTGGACGATGGTCCGCTCGCCGTTCGGGCCCTCGCCCTCGCTGTGCTTGCGCACCACGGTGGCGGGGATGCCGCCGCGCTGGAGCACCTCGGCGGTGCCGGCGGTGGCGAGCAGCTCGAAGCCGAGGCCGACCAGCGCGCGGGCCGGGAAGACCAGGTTGCGCTTGTCCCGGTTGGCGACGGAGACGAAGACCTTGCCCTTGGTCGGCAGCGCGCCGTAGGCGCCGGTCTGCGACTTGGCGTAGGCCGTGCCGAAGACCTTGTCGATGCCCATGACCTCACCGGTCGAGCGCATCTCCGGGCCGAGCACGGTGTCCACGCCGCGGCCGTGGACGTCGCGGAAGCGGCTCCACGGCATCACGGCCTCCTTGACCGCGATCGGCGCGTCGGCGGGCAGGGTGCCGCCGTCGCCCTCGGCCGGGAGCAGGCCCTCGGCGCGCAGCTCGGCGATGGTGGCGCCGAGCGAGATCCGGGCGGCGGCCTTGGCCAGCGGCACCGCGGTCGCCTTGGAGGTGAACGGGACGGTCCGGGAGGCGCGCGGGTTGGCCTCCAGGACGTAGAGGATGTCCCCGGCCATGGCGAACTGGATGTTGATCAGGCCGCGGACGCCGACACCGCGGGCGATGGCCTCGGTGGAGGTGCGCAGGCGCTTGATGTCGAAGCCGCCGAGGGTGATCGGGGGCAGCGCGCAGGCGGAGTCGCCGGAGTGGATGCCGGCCTCCTCGATGTGCTCCATGACGCCGCCGAGGTAGAGCTCGGTGCCGTCGTAGAGCGCGTCGACGTCGATCTCCACCGCGTCGTCCAGGAAGCGGTCGATGAGCACCGGGTGCTCGGAGATCAGACCGGCGTGCCGCTCCAGGTACGAGGCCAGCGAGGCCTCGTCGTAGACGATCTCCATGCCGCGGCCGCCGAGCACGTAGGACGGGCGGGCGAGCACGGGGTAGCCGATCTCGTCGGCGATCGCCTTGGCCTCCTCGAAGGAGAAGGCGGTGCCGTGCTTGGGGGCCGGCAGGCCGGCGTCGCGCAGGACGCGGCCGAAGGCGCCGCGCTCCTCGGCGAGGTCGATCGCCTCGGGCTGGGTGCCGACGATCGGCACGCCGTTGTCCTTGAGCGCCTGGGCCAGGCCCAGCGGGGTCTGGCCGCCGAGCTGGACGATCACACCGGCGAGCGGGCCGGCCTGCTGCTCGGCGTGGACGATCTCCAGCACGTCCTCCAGGGTGAGCGGCTCGAAGTAGAGCCGGTCGGAGGTGTCGTAGTCGGTGGAGACGGTCTCCGGGTTGCAGTTGACCATGACGGTCTCGTACCCGGCGTCGGCGAGCGCGAAGGAGGCGTGCACGCAGGAGTAGTCGAACTCGATGCCCTGGCCGATGCGGTTCGGACCGGAGCCCAGGATGATCACGGCGGGCTTGGTGCGCGGGGCGACCTCGTTCTCCTCGTCGTAGGACGAGTAGAAGTACGGGGTCTTGGCGGCGAACTCGGCGGCGCAGGTGTCGACGGTCTTGAACACCGGGCGGATGCCGAGGGCGTGGCGCACCTCGCGGACGACGTCCGGCTTCAGGCCGCGGATCTCGCCGATCTGCTGGTCGGAGAAGCCGTGCCGCTTGGCGTGGCGCAGCAGCTCGGGGGTGAGCTCGGCGGCCTCGGCCAGCTCGCCGGCGATCTCGTCGAGCAGGAAGAGCTGGTCGACGAACCACGGGTCGATCTTGGTGGCCTCGAACACCTCCTCCGGGGTGGCGCCGGCCCGGATGGCCTCCATCACGGTGTTGATCCGGCCGTCGGTCGGCACGACCGCCTTGGCCAGCAGCTCCGCCTTGTCGCCGAGGGGGCCGGTCCAGGAGAACTGGGAGCCCTTCTTCTCCAGCGAGCGCAGCGCCTTCTGGAGCGCCTCGGGGAAGTTGCGGCCGAGGGCCATGGCCTCGCCGACGGACTTCATGGTGGTGGTCAGCGTGGCGTCGGCGCTCGGGAACTTCTCGAACGCGAACCGCGGCACCTTGACGACGACGTAGTCGAGGCTCGGCTCGAAGGAGGCCGGGGTCTCCTCGGTGATGTCGTTCGGGATCTCGTCCAGGGTGTAGCCGACGGCCAGCTTGGCGGCGATCTTGGCGATCGGGAAGCCGGTGGCCTTGGAGGCGAGCGCCGAGGAGCGGGAGACGCGCGGGTTCATCTCGATGACGATGACCCGGCCGTCGTCGGGGTTGACGGCGAACTGGATGTTGCAGCCGCCGGTGTCGACGCCGACCTCGCGGATGACGGCGATGCCGATGTCGCGCAGGATCTGGTACTCGCGGTCGGTGAGCGTCATCGCCGGGGCGACGGTGATCGAGTCACCGGTGTGCACGCCCATCGGGTCGAAGTTCTCGATGGAGCAGACGACCACGACGTTGTCGTTCTTGTCGCGCATCAGCTCCAGCTCGTACTCCTTCCAGCCGAGGATGGACTCCTCCAGGAGCACCTCGGTGGTCGGCGAGAGGGTCAGGCCCTGGCCGGCGATGCGGCGCAGGTCCTCCTCGTTGTGGGCGAAGCCGGAGCCGGCGCCGCCCATGGTGAAGGAGGGGCGCACGACGACCGGGTAGCCACCGAGCGTGTCGACGCCGGCCAGCACCTCGTCCATGGTGTGGCAGATGACCGAGCGGGCGGACTCGCCGTGGCCGATCTTGGCGTTGACGGCCTCGACGACGCCCTTGAAGAGGTCGCGGTCCTCGCCCTTGTTGATCGCCTCGACGTCGGCGCCGATCAGCTCGACGCCGTACTTCTCCAGCGTGCCGGCGCCGTGCAGCGAGATCGCGGTGTTGAGCGCGGTCTGGCCGCCCAGGGTCGGCAGCAGTGCGTCGGGGCGCTCCTTGGCGATGATCTTCTCGACGAACTCCGGGGTGATCGGCTCGACGTAGGTGGCGTCGGCGATCTCCGGGTCGGTCATGATCGTGGCCGGGTTGGAGTTGACCAGGATGACCCGCAGGCCCTCGGCCTTGAGGACCCGGCAGGCCTGCGTACCCGAGTAGTCGAACTCGGCGGCCTGGCCGATCACGATCGGGCCGGAGCCGATCACCAGGACGGACTTGATGTCGGTGCGCTTAGGCACGCTGGGCCTCCATGAGCTTCACGAAACGGTCGAAGAGGTAGGCCGCGTCGTGCGGGCCGGCAGCAGCTTCGGGGTGGTACTGCACGCTGAAGGCGGGGACGTCGAGTGCCTGGAGGCCCTCGACCACGTCGTCGTTGAGGCAGACGTGGGAGACCTCGACCCGCCCGTAGGGCGTGTCGCTCACCGTGTCCAGCGGGGCGTTCACGGCGAAGCCGTGGTTGTGGGCGGTCACCTCGACCTTGCCGGTGGTGCGGTCCTGCACCGGCTGGTTGATGCCGCGGTGGCCGTACTTGAGCTTGTAGGTGCCGAAGCCCAGGGCGCGGCCGAGGATCTGGTTGCCGAAGCAGATGCCGAAGAACGGCGTCCCGCGCTCCAGCACGCCCTGCGCGACGGCGACCTGGTGGTCGGCGGTGGCCGGGTCGCCCGGGCCGTTGGAGAAGAACACGCCGTCCGGCTGGACCGCGTAGAGGTCCTCCAGGGTGGAATTGGCCGGCAGCACGTGCACCTCGATGCCGCGCTCGGCCATCCGGTGCGGGGTCATCCCCTTGATGCCGAGGTCCAGCGCGGCGACGGTGAAGCGCTTCTCGCCGATCGCGGGGACGACGTACGCCTCGGTGGTGGCCACCTCGGCGCACAGGTCGGCGCCCTTCATCTCGGGCGACTCCTGCACCCGGGTGAGCAGGGCGGCCGGGTCGGCCAGCGCCTCGCCGGAGAAGATGCCGCAGCGCATCGCGCCGCGCTCGCGCAGGTGGCGGGTCAGCGCGCGGGTGTCGATGCCGCTGATGCCGACGATGCCCTGGGCGACCAGTTCCTCGTCGAGCGAGCGGCGGGAGCGCCAGTTGGAGGCGACCCGGGCGGGGTCGCGCACGACGTAACCGGCGACCCAGATCTGCTTGGACTCGTCGTCCTCGTCGTTCCAGCCGGTGTTGCCGATCTGCGGGGCGGTCATCACGACCACCTGGCGGTGGTACGACGGGTCGGTGAGGGTCTCCTGGTAGCCGGACATGCCGGTGTTGAAGACCGCCTCGCCGAAGGTCTCGCCGATGGCGCCGTAGGCCTGGCCGCGGAAGGTCCGGCCGTCCTCCAGGACGAGCACGGCAGGCACTCGTTCCCGCCGTTGGCGCTGCGTGGTGGGGGCAGGTGCGGTCATTGCGCGGCCTCTTCCGTCTTCGTCTTCGTACGTGTTGCGAGCTGAGCGATCGCCTCGACCCAGGCGGCGTGCTCATCGGGGTGGTCGGCCCGGAAGCCGGAGTCGAGCTCGATGGTGCCCATGGGGGTCCCCCCGGCCGAAGGCTGGGGGAGCGTCCAGGTGACGACGAGCAGCCCGGAGGGGACGACCTTGCCGGCGATGCCGGAGTCCGTGCGGGCACCGGTCAGGTGCTCGGCCGGGATCCAGAAGTCGACGTCACCGGGGCGCTGCACCAGCAGACCGTCCTCGCCGAGGGTGAGGTCGGCGCGGCTGCGGGTGCCCAGGCCGTGGGCGACGACCCGGTCGAGCCAGTTCCCGGCGGTGGTCGTGCCGTGGTACCGGCCGCTGGTCTCCAGGATCGTGCGCCCGGCGCGGGTCGGCACGGCCGGCAGCGGCGGCATGCCGGACTGCAGGGTGCGCCGCCAGTTCCAGCCCTGGCGCATCAGCCAGTAGACGAGGCCGATCACGATCAGCAGCCCGACGGACCAGCCGATGTAGCCGGGCCAGTTGGTGACCTTCGCCTGCTCCTGGGCGAGCGCGGCGTGGTCCATCACCGGGTGCCGTCCTGCTCGACGAGCTCCCCGGCCAGCACCGTGGCGCGGCCCCGCAGGAAGGTGGCGTGCACCCGTCCGGGCAGGTCAAGGCCCTTGTACGGGGTGTTGCGGCTACGGGTGGCGAAGCTGTCCGGGTTCACGGCTCCACGGTACGCGGGATCGAACAGGACCAGGTTGGCAGGCTCACCCACCGAGACCGGCCGGCCCTGGCCGGTGAGACGGCCGATCCGGGCCGGGCGGTGCGACATCCGGTCCGCGACGCCCTCCCAGTTCAGCAGGCCGGTGTCGACCATGGTCTGCTGCACGACGGACAGCGCGGTCTCCAGGCCGACCATGCCCATCGCGGCCACGGCCCACTCGCAGTCCTTGTCCTCGTCCGGGTGCGGCGCGTGGTCGGTGGCGACGGCGTCGATGGTGCCGTCGGCCAGCGCCGCGCGCAGCGCCTGGACGTCCTCGGCGGTGCGCAGCGGCGGGTTCACCTTGTACACCGGGTCGTAGGTGCGGACCAGCTCGTCGGTGAGCAGCAGGTGGTGCGGGGTCACCTCGGCGGTGACGTCCCAGCCCTTGGACTTGGCCCAGCGGACGATCTCGACCGAGCCGGCCGTGGAGAGGTGGCAGACGTGCAGCCGGGAGCCGACGTGCGCGGCGAGCAGCACGTCGCGGGCGATGATCGACTCCTCGGCGACGGCCGGCCAGCCGCCGAGCCCGAGCTCGCCGGAGACCTGGCCCTCGTTCATCTGGGCGCCCTCGGTGAGCCGGGGCTCCTGGGCGTGCTGGGCGACGACGCCGTCGAAGGCCTTGACGTACTCCAGGGCGCGGCGCATCAGCACCGCGTCGTCCACGCACTTGCCGTCGTCGGAGAAGACCCGGACATTGGCGGCGGACTCGTGCATCGCGCCGAGCTCGGCGAGCTTCTTGCCCTCCAGGCCGACGGTGACGGCGCCGACCGGCTGCACGTCGCAGTAGCCGGCCTCCTGGCCGAGCCGCCAGACCTGCTCGACCACGCCGGCGGTGTCGGCCACCGGGGTGGTGTTGGCCATCGCGTGGACGGCGGTGAAGCCGCCCATCGCGGCGGCCTGGGTGCCGGTGAGGACGGTCTCGGCGTCCTCGCGGCCGGGCTCGCGCAGGTGGGTGTGCAGGTCGACCAGGCCGGGCAGGGCGATCAGGCCGGTGGCGTCGATCTCGATGTCGGCCTCGACCGTCAGGCCGGTGCCGATCGCCTTGATCACGCCGTCGGCGAGGTGGAGGTCCTGCGGGTCGCCGCCCAGGATCTTGGCGTTGCGGATCAGGTAGCTCGTCACTGGGAGGTCTCCACGGAGTCGGTGCGGGAGGAGTCGGTGGGGGTGGGGGTGTCGGCGAAGACGGCGCCGCCGAGGAGCAGGTAGAGGACGGCCATCCGGACGGAGACGCCGTTGGCGACCTGCTCGATGGCGGTGCAGCGCGGCGAGTCGGCGACCTCGGCGGTGATCTCCATGCCGCGGACCATCGGGCCGGGGTGCATCACGATCGCCCGGTCCGGCAGCTGGGCCATCCGGCGGCCGTTCATGCCGTAGCGGCGGCTGTACTCGCGCTCGGTCGGGAAGAACGCGGCGTTCATCCGCTCGCGCTGCACCCGCAGCATCATCAGCGCGTCCGTCTTGGGCAGCACGGCGTCCAGGTCGTAGCTGATCTCGCAGGGCCAGTTCTCGACCCCGATCGGCAGCAGCGTCGGCGGGGCGACGAAGGTGACCTGCGCGCCCAGCGTGTTCAGCAGGTGGACGTTGGAGCGGGCGACCCGGCTGTGCAGGACGTCGCCGACGATGGTCACCCGGCGCCCGGCGAGGTCGTTGCCGCTGCCGGGGTTGAGGTGGCGGCGCATGGTGAAGGCGTCGAGCAGCGCCTGGGTGGGGTGCTCGTGGGTGCCGTCACCGGCGTTGATGACGCTGCCGTGCAGCCAGTCGGACTGGGCCAGGCGGGCCGGCGCGCCGGAGGCGTGGTGGCGGATGACCACCGCGTCGGCGCCCATCGCCTGGAGGGTCAGCGCGGTGTCCTTGAGGCTCTCGCCCTTGGAGACCGAGGAGCCCTTGGCGGAGAAGTTGATGACGTCGGCCGACAGGCGCTTCTCGGCGACCTCGAAGGAGGTCTTCGTCCGGGTGGAGTCCTCGAAGAAGAGGTTGACGACGGTGCGGCCGCGCAGCGTGGGCAGCTTCTTGACGGCCCGGCCGGAGAGCTGGGCCAGCTCCTCGGCGGTGTCCAGGATCAGCAGCGCGTCGTCGCGGCTGAGATCGGCGGCGGAGACGAGGTGGCGCTTCACGCGGGTCACTCCGGGAGGTGCGGTTCGGAAGGCTGGGAGGCCAGGGCCTGCGAGGAGCGGACGGCGAAGTCGCGGTCGCCGACCAGGACGGCGTCCACGCCGTCGCTGTCGGACAGGCGCACCTGCACGGCCTCGCGCAGCGAGGTGGGGAGGTTCTTGCCCACGTAGTCGGCGCGGATCGGCAGCTCGCGGTGGCCCCGGTCGACCAGGACGGCGAGCTGGACGGCGCGCGGGCGGCCGATGTCGTTCAGCGCGTCGAGCGCGGCGCGGATGGTGCGGCCGGAGAAGAGCACGTCGTCGACGAGGATGACGAGCTTGCCGTCGATGCCACCGGGCGGGATCTCGGTGTGCTCCAGGGCGCGGGCGGGCTTCAGCCGCAGGTCGTCCCGGTACATGGTGATGTCCAGGGTGCCCAGCGGGATCTCGCGCCCGGTGATCTGGGCCAGCCGGCCGTGCAGGCGGCGGGCGAGGTGGACGCCCCTGGTGTGGATGCCGAGCAGCACGACGTCCTCCGCGCCCTTGGCGCGCTCGACGATCTCGTGCGCTATCCGGGTGACGACCCGGGCGATGTCCGCGCCGTCCAGCACCTGGTGCGGTGGCCGGGGCGTCGGTTCATGGTGTGTGGTCATGCCGAAGCGGACCTCCTTCCCCGCCTCACGGGACGGGTCTTAAAGGATGTCTGGGATGGCCCCCGCCGGCCGGGCGTGGGCTTCGGGTCATCCTACCAGCGCGCCGGATCGCAAACAGAAGTCCATCATTCCGCTTCCCGGGGTTAACACTCCGGACGCGCCGACGATGCGGGCCATTCGCACGACTGCCCCATTCGGCTTGACGCATCTACCTTACTCTACGTAACCTCACAGTGAGTTACGAGACGGACGTCGGACCCACCGGTAACGACGTCGGCAATCGCCCGTGACCCACCACTGAACGCGAAGCAATCTCGTCCGGGGAGATCAATGTCCAGCGACTACGCGAAGCAACTCGGAGGCAAGCTCCGAGCGATCCGCACCCAGCAGGGGCTCTCCCTGCACGGTGTCGAGGAGAAGTCCCAGGGGCGATGGAAGGCAGTCGTCGTCGGCTCGTACGAGCGTGGTGACCGTGCGGTCACCGTGCAGCGACTGGCCGAGCTGGCGGAGTTCTACGGCGTCCCGGTGCAGGAGCTGCTGCCCGGCGGCACCCCCGGCGGCGCGGCCGAGCCGCCGCCGCGCCTGGTCCTGGACCTGGAGAGACTGACCCAGGTCCCCTCCGAGAAGGCCGGCCCGCTGCAGCGCTACGCGGCGACCATCCAGAGCCAGCGCGGCGACTACAACGGCAAGGTGCTGTCGATCCGCCAGGACGACCTGCGCACCCTGGCCGTCATCTACGACCAGTCCCCGTCGATCCTCACCGAGCAGCTGATCTCCTGGGGCGTGCTGAACCCCGACGCGCGCCGTGCGGTGCGCGAGGAGGACGCGAGCTGAGGCTCACCGCACCGGCTCCCGCCAGCGGATCGAGGGACGGCCCAGCACTCGTTTCCGTAGTGCTGGCAAGCAGAAACGTCACGGCGCGGCTCCCCGGTTCGGGGGCCGCGCCGCGGTGTTGTCGCACCGCGGCGGCGCGGCGCGGGCGTCAGCAGACCGTGCCCAGGCTGTAACCGGGCTGCGCGGCCACGCCGTCCAGCCGGACCGGCCGGTCGGCCGGCGCCCACTCCTGGCCGCCGCTCGACCAGGCCCAGGAGGCCGGCAGGTACTCCCCGCAGGTGGCCGCCGAGCCCTGTGAGCCGTGCAGCACCGCGACGCCCGGCAGCTCCAGGGCCAGCCCGGTGCAGAGCACCGCGCAGACCAGCTCCAGGTCCTCGTCGTTGATCCGGACCACGCCGTCCTCCCACTGGAGCACCCGCGCCGCGGCGGTCAGCGTCCCGCCGGGCGCGTCCACCCGCAGGCGCAGCTCGTACACGCCGGCGCCCGCGCCGACCAGCATCCGCCGGAACACCTCGCCCCCGCGCTGGTAGGCGGCGCCCACCCAGGCGGCGTGCTCCTCGTCGGGCGCGCCCGCGCCCCCGTACAGGCCCCCGTCGAGCAGCAGGTCGGCGTGGCGGAGCGTCAGCCCGTTCTCCCGGGCGCGCACCAGGCGCGGCACGAAGTCCCCGGCCAGCTCCTCGCCCTGGTAGGACAGCAGCTGGGTCTGCAGGGCCGGGTTGACCAGGTAGCGGTCACGGGCGGCGGGCTCGGCCGGGTCCAGCCCGTGCAGCACGCAGAACTCCTCGAAGTCCTGCGGGTGGAACATCCGGGCCCGGACGGAGTCGAACCGCTCCAGCGCCTCGGCCAGCAGGTCGGCGGTGTCGGCCAGGTAGCGCTCGTGGTCGGGGGCGTCCGAGATCCCCCAGGCGCGGGCCCGGGCGAAGTCCGCCGCGCTGGTGAGCACTCCGATGACGAACGCCTGCTCGGCCCCCTCGGCCGGCCGCGGCCGGTGCGGAGCCCGCACCACGGGCCGCGAGCCGCCCGAGGTGCAGTCGGAGTTACGGCGGGCGCGCCCCTTTTGGCTCATCGATGGCTCCTGGCTTCGGCGGTCGGGTGAAGTTGACGGTCGGCGACGAGCTCGCCGCTGACCGTCTTCCTCCCCATCCGCGCGCGCCGCACACGTACGGCGTGTCACAGGAATGTAACCACCGGTAATACGGACCCCTCCGGGGCCTCGGGTCAGGCCGGCCGGGGCGCCCGGGCCAGCTGGCGGGACTGGGCGACCAGCCGGCCGGACTCGTCCCAGACCTCCGCGTCCTCCTCGAAGTAGCCGCCGGCCAGGTTGCGGGTCGCGTGGGTGACGCGAAGCCAGCCGGGCGCGGGCTTGGCGCGCAGGTGGACGGTCAGCTCGATGGTGGGGGCCCAGCCCGGCATGCCGAGGTCGAAGGTGACCGGCGGCAGCGCGTCGGCGACCAGCAGGAGCAGCAGCGGGTCGGGCTCGCGGCCGTCGGCGAGCCGGAACCAGCCCTGGATCCGCCCGTTGCCGGAGGGCTGTCCGAGCGCCCAGCCGACGGTGGCCGGGTCCAGCCGCAGGTCGAACCGCTCCAGCAGGGCGGCCTGGGCGATCAGCTCCTTGGGCGCGTGTTCGACGCCGATGCACTGGTCCGGCGGCGGCAGCTGCGGCGGCTGCGCGCTGGTGCGCACCTCGCCGTCGGCGGCGGCGAGGTCGCCGTGGCTTGCCACCACGCGCAGCCGCTCGACGCCGTCCTGGCTGAGCGAGGCGGTGCCGGTGGACAGGCCGCGGCCGGTGCGCAGCACCTCGGTGCGGACGGTGGCCGGGCCGGGGGTGGAGGCGGACAGGTAGTAACCGCTGATCGACACCGGGTCCGGGTGCGCCTCGTGCTCCAGCGACAGCGCGTGTCCGGCCACGGCGAGCAGCAGTCCGCCGTTCACCCCGCCGCCGATCTGCCAGCCGGCGCCGAGCTCGGCCTCGTAGCGGCCGGCCTCCTCGGGGTGCCTGGTCAGGGCGATGCCCTGGTCGAACTCGCTGCGGGTCGCCGTGGTCATGTGGCGGGACCTGCCCTTCACGCGTGGTTCCGGACGTCAAGTTACTGACAAGTAGGTCCACAGCCTACGCCGACCGGGGGAAACGCGGAACGGCCGCCGGACACCTGTTCGGGTCCGGCGGCCGTTCACGGGGGCGCCTGTTACCGGCGGATGCCCGGCTTCAGCTCCAGGAAGCGGGCGAGCATGCCGTTGACGAACGCCGGGGAGTCGTCCGTGGAGAACTCCTTGGCGATCTCGACGGACTCGTCCAGGACGACCGCGTCCGGGACGCCGTCCTCCCAGATCAGCTCGTACGCACCGAGCCGCAGGACGTTGCGGTCCACGATCGGCATCCGGTCGAGGGTCCAGCCCACGGCGTACTGCTCGATCAGGTCGTCGATGCGGCGGGCGTGCTGGACGTACCCCTCGATGAGCTCCATGGTGTACTCACCCACCTGCGGGGTGCCCTCGTCGGGCTTGGGCTCGCGGGCGCGGGCCACCCAGTCGGCGAGGACCTGCTGCGGGTCGACCCCGCGGTGGTCGGCCTCGAAGAGGATCTGGAAGGCCCTGGTGCGGGCCTTGCTGCGTGCGGCCGACACGGACTTACTTCACCCGGCCGAGGTAGCTGCCGTCGCGGGTGTCGACCTTGACCTTCTCGCCGGTGGTGACGAAGAGCGGGACCTGGATCTCGGCACCGGTCTCCAGGGTGGCCGGCTTGGTGCCACCGGTGGAGCGGTCGCCCTGGACGCCCGGCTCGGTGTTGGCGATGGTCAGCTCGACGGCGGCCGGGAGCTCGATGTACAGGACCGAGCCCTCGTTCTGCGCGACGAGGGCCTCGAAGCCCTCCAGCAGGTACTTGGCGGCGTCGCCGACGACCGACGGCTCGATGGTCAGCTGGTCGTAGGTGTCCATGTCCATGAACACGAAGTTCTCGCCGTCCTTGTACGAGAACTGCATGCCGCGCTTGTCGACGTTGGCGGTCTCGACCTTGGTGCCCGCGTTGAAGGTCTTGTCGACGACCTTGCCCGTCAGGACCTCCTTGAGCTTGGTACGCACGAAGGCCGGGCCCTTGCCGGGCTTGACGTGCTGGAACTCGACGACGGACCAGAGCTTGCCGCCCTCCAGCTTGAGGACCATGCCGTTCTTGAGATCGTTCGTGGAAGCCACGGGCGCACTTACTCCTGGATATAGCTGTCAAGGAACCAAGGGGTGCGTCCTGCCGCCCACGGCCCGGGGGCCGCGGTCACAGGGCGAGGAGCTCCTTGGTGGTGATGGTGAGCAGCTCGGGCCCGCCCTCTTCGAGGGGGCGCACGACGAGCGTGTCCTCGATCCGGACTCCGCCCTTGCCCGGGAGGTGGACCCCTGGGCCGACGGTGACCGGTACGCGGCTGTCCAGTTTACCCATGTCCGCCGGACCGAGTCGCGGGGCCTCCCGGATCTCCAGCCCGATGCCGTGGCCCACCGGGTGCGGGGAGGCCTCGGTGTGGCCGGCCGCCTCCAGGACCTGCCGGGCGGCCCGGTCGGGTACGCACTGCTCCACCCCTGGTCCGAGCGCCTCCCGCCCGGCCCGCTGGGCCCGGAAGACCAGCCGGTGCAGCTCCACCTGCCAGGGTGCGGGAGCGGCGCCGATCACGAAGGTGCGGGCGGTGGAGACGCCGTAGCCGCGGTACTGGGCGCCCATCACCACGGTCAGGAAGTCGCCCTCCTCCACCCGGCGGTCGGTCGGCTGGTGGGCGGCCTGGCCGGAGTGGCTGCCGGTGCCGACCGAGACCGGGAAGGCCGCCCGGTCGGCGCCGTGGTCGATCATCCGGCGCTCCAGCTCCATCGCCAGGTGCCGCTCGGTGCGGCCGACCAGGATCGACTCCAGCAGCTCGCCGAGCGCCTGGTCGGCGATCTCGGCGGCGATCCGCAGGTCGGCGATCTCGCGTTCGTCCTTGACCACCCGCAGCCGCTCCACGGTCCGGCCCAGGTCCATCAGCCGCGCCCCCTCGGTCAGGCCGCCGACCGCCCGGTGCCGGCTGACGGTCAGGTCGTGCTCCTCCACCGCCAGGCCCGCCACCCCCGAGCGCGCGGCGGCCGACGCGGCGGCCAGCGCGGTGTCCGACCCGCCCGCCACCGGCAGCCGGGTGACGTCCGGGGCGATCAGGTGCTCGCCGGTGTCGTCCGGCGGCAGGTCGTCCGGCAGTGCGAGCAGGGCCCGCTCTCTGGTCAGCAGCAGACTCGCCCCGCAGGGCGCGCAGCCCGTCAGGTACCGCACGTTCGCCGCACGGGTGATCAGCGCCGCGTCGGCCCCGGCCGCACTGCAGTGCTCCCTCACCCGCTCCCGCCGCCCCGCGTACGCATCCGCCATGCGTCGAGCCTACGAACCCCCGGCCCGAACCGCCCGCCGAGCGCCCCCGACAGAACCCCCGGTGCCCCCTGCACGCCCCCGCGCGACCGCGCCGCGCACCCCGCTCCCCGCTCCCCCACCCGGGCGCGTCGTTCGGCGCCGACCCGGTGTCCGGGAACGGGCGGGCCGCGGGCGCCTCCCCGGGTTCGGGGAGGCGCCGTTCCACGTGTTCGGAGGCCGGCGGCCGCCCGGTCACGGGCTGTCGGGCGTCCAGCGCTTCTCGACCCGGGCGAGCTTCCAGTACCCGATCGCGATCGCCCAGACGACCACGAACAGCCCGGCGATGGCGTAGCCGACGTTGTCCAGCGAGATGTCCGCGATGAACCCGGTGACCGGGTCGGTCAGGTCGAGCTTCTCGTGCAGCACCCCGACCAGCTCGATGGTGCCGATGATGAAGGCCACCGCGATCGACAGACCGGTGATGGTCAGGTTGTAGTACACCTTGCGCACCGGGTTGGCGAAGGCCCACTGGTACGCGAAGTTCATGAACGTCCCGTCCAGGGTGTCGAACAGGCTCATCCCGGCCGCGAACAGCAGCGGCAGGCAGACGATCGCGTACCACGGCAGCCCGGAGGCCGCACCCGAGCCGGCCATCACCATCAGGGTGACCTCGGTCGCGGTGTCGAAGCCCAGGCCCAGCACCATGCCGACCGGGAACATCTGCCCCGGCCGGGTGATCGAACGGGTCGCCCGGTTCAGCACCCGGGCCATGAGGCCGCGCGAGTCGAGGTGCGCCTCCAGCTCCTTCTCGTCGAACCGCCCGGCCCGCATCGAGCGGAACACCTTGAGGATGCCGAGCAGCGCCGCCAGGTTGAGCGCGCCGATCAGGTAGAGGAAGGCGCCGGAGGCCGTCGTCCCGACCACGCCCAGCCACTTGTGGGTGGGCGACTCGTCGTCCATCAGCGTGTTCGCCAGCTGCGCGCCGCCCGCCACCAGGGCGGCCATCAGCACCACCATCGAGGAGTGCCCGAGGGCGAACCAGAAGCCCACCGAGACCGGCCGCTTGCCGTCCGCCATCAGCTTGCGGGTGGTGTTGTCGATCACCGCGATGTGGTCGGCGTCGAAGGCGTGCCGCATGCCGAGGGTGTACGCGGTGATACCCAGGCCCACCCCGAAGACCTGGGTGCCGACCGCGTACCGCTCGGGTGCGACCAGGAAGATCAGCGTGCCGAAGGCCGCCACGTGCATGGCCACGATCACCGCCATCAGCCCGGCCGTACGGACGGTGTCCTCGCGCCGCCATCTGAAGGTGGGCAGCGCGGCGGGGCCGGGTCCGGTCCCGGCGGAAACGGTTTCGGGCAGGGTCATGCGGATCACGCTCCAGCACCTCGTGGAAAACCTCGTGAGCTGCCGTGGCCGGTCTCCTGGCTGACGGGAACACCCGCACCCGCCTTCCCAGGCGCACGAGGCGCCCAGTGGCTTCATGGGTGCGGACGACGCTCCTCCGTGGACGGAGGAGCGACCCGATCACAGTGGCGAGGGCCGCTCCGGGCTGGGACCCCTGAGGGTCCGTCACCGGTCTTCCCGAGCACCACGGCGGGGAACACCGTAGGGCCCCGCCCCGACCCATGCAAGGCTGCGCACCTGCGCAGGTGTCCAGGATCACAGGCCCCTGCCTGCGAGAATGTCCGCATGCATCTCGTACCGGAGGACCGCGCGGGCCACCGCACCATCGACGGACACCGGGTCTGCGAGGCCATCGCCGCGATCGGCGAGCCCGCGCACGTCCGGTCCTGGGCCGAGCGGTTCTCCCTGCTCGCGGACCCCGGCCGGCTCGCCCTGCTGCTCGCCCTCCATCGGGCCGGCCCGCTCGCCGTCAGCGATCTCGCCGTCGCCACCGGCATGCGCGACCCGGCCGTCTCCCAGGCCCTGCGGCTGCTCCGCACGGCCGGCGTGGTCACCGGCGACCGGGACGGACGAGTGGTGCGCTACCGGCTCGTGGACGAGGCCATGCGCCCCCTGCTCGACGAGTGCGCCGCCGCCGAGCACCACGAGCCCAGCGCGGCCGCGGGCTGACCCGCACTCGGAACCGCGCCGCGGCCCGACCGGATGAGTACGATCATGCTGTGCCGTCCCACCCCCACGCCTGGCCCGCCGACCGCTGGAACACCCGACCGGTCAGGGCCCGCGTGCTGGCGGTCGCCCGCACCCTCACCTCGGCCACCCGGGTCCTGGACGTCCTCACCCTGCTGAGCCCTGACGGCATCGAGCGCTACTTCACCGTCAACCCCGGCTCCGCCTTCGCCGACCGCGCCCTGGACGAGTACCTGCACGGCCTGTCCGGCTTCACCGTGCTGGACTGGGAGGACGCCGTCCACCGCCGCTTCGACCTTGCCGTCGCCTGCGCCGTCCACTCCTCCATGCACCGCCTGGACGCCCGCCTCGTCGTCCTCCCGCACGGCGCCGGCTACAACCGCCTGGTCACCGAGTCCACCGGCGACACGGTCAGCGCCGCCGGCCTGTCCCGCAACGAACTCACCCACCGCGGACGGGTGTTCGTCGACGTCCTGGGCCTCTCCCACCCCGAGCAGCTGGACCGGCTGCGGGACTCCTGCCCCGAGGCGCTGGACGTCGCCCAGGTCGTCGGCGACCCGTGCTTCGACCGGATGCTCGGCAGCCGGCGCTCCCGCGACGGCTACCGCGCCGCGCTCGGCGCCGTCGGCGGCCGACGGCTCGTCGTCGTCAGCTCCACCTGGAGCGAACACTCGTTATTCGGCCGCCACCCCGACCTGCCCCAGCGGCTGGTCCGCCAACTGCCCGCCGACGAGTACACGGTGGCCGTCGTCCTGCACCCCAACGTGTGGAGCCGCCACGACCCCGAGGCGCTGCTCGCCGCCGCCTGCCGGATGGGCCTGCGCCTGATCCCGCCCCACCAGGGCTGGCAGGCCGCGCTCGTCGCCGCCGACTGCGTGATCGGCGACCACGGCTCGGTCACCGTCTACGGCGCCGCCCTGGACCACCGCACCCTGCTCGTCGCCACCGGCGCCGCCGAACTCGACCCGCGCTCCCCCGGCTACGCCTTCGGCCAGGCCGCGCCCGTCCTCGACCCCGACGGGGACCTCACCGCCCAGCTCGAACTGGCCCTGGCCCGGGACCCGGCCGACCTGAGCGACATCACCGACCGGTCGCTCGCCCACCGCGGCGAGTCCGCCCGCCTGCTGCGCCCACTGCTCTACTCCTTCCTGAAGGAGCTGGACGAACCCCGGGACGAACCGGCCCTGCCGCCCTACCCCAAGCCCGTCCCGCACCCCGCCGCCACCGAGGGACCCACCGCGTACGACGTCGAGGGCCGGAGCGAGGGCACCGACGTCAGCCTCCGGCGCTACCCCTTCGACCCGGACGGCCACACCCCGCGCGGCTTCCACGCCCTCACCGACGACCACCCCGGCGACGCCCTGCGCTACACCGCCGAGGTCCTCGCCCGCACCGAGGTGCACGCCGAACTCCCCGCCGCCCGCTGGCTCGCCGACACCGCCGCCGAACTCCCCGGCCTCGCCGTCGCGGTGGCCGCCCTCAGCCCGGCCCGCCACCTGCTCCGGCTGCGCACCGGCCTGCTGCTGGAAGCCCGCGCCGAACCGGACTGGAACCGCCCCGACCCGGCGATCGACCCGCTGCTGCTCGGCTCGGCCGTGGCCTGCTGGCTCGCCGAGGGCGGCGCCCCGGCCGCCCTCCCCGACCACGGGCTCACCGTCCGCACCGGCGAGCACCGCACCCGGGTGTCGTTCCGCACCGGGCCCTGAAACGCGTCTAGCCCTGCAGCTCCCGCAGCCGCGCACGGCTGCGCTCGGCCAGCTCCTCGTCGCCCCGCTCCTCGGCGAGGGAGGCGAGCAGGGTGTGGGCCTGCGCCTCCTTCGCGTACTGGCTCCGATGCCTGGCCTGCCGGGCGCAGTCCTGGGCCTGGGCGAGGGCGAGGTCCAGCTGCCCCAGCGCCCGGTGGGCCCGGGCCCGGACCAGCGGCAGCTTCATCAACATGTCGACGTCCTGCGTCCGCTCGGCCTGATCAGTGGCCCCGGCCAGCACGGTCAGCGCCTCCTCCGCGCGCCCGTCCGCGATCAGCGCCTGCGCCAGGTTGTAGCTCTGGACGATCTCGCCGTGCTCGTCGCCCCGGTTCTCCGCGAGGGCCAGGGTGAACCGCTCCACCGCGTCGCCGGGACGGCCGTCGGCCAGGCAGAGCAGACCGTCCGTCTCGTACAGCACCCCCAGCACCTGCCGGTCGGCCACCAGCGGCACCTGCTCCGTGGCGAGCGCCAACTGCTCGGCGGCGAGCCGGAATTCCTTCCGCTCGTGGTAGGCCCGGGCCAGCTGGTTGCGCATCCGGACCACGGCGGCGGGCTGGTTGTCCCACTGCGCCGACTCGACGCCGATCCGGTGGGTGGCGATCCAGTCCTGGTAGAGCTTGCGGTCGTGGTACAGCAGCCAGAGCGACTCGCAGAGCCGCCACACCTCGCCGTGCCACCCCTGCTCGGCCGCCGACTCCACCACCGCGCGGAAGTTGGCGCGCTCGGCGTACAGCCACTCCAGCGCGGCGGTGTCGGAGGGGAAGCGGGGCAGCTCGTCACCGCTCGGGTCCTGGAGGCGGAGCCGTTTCGCGGCCATCGCACGGTCGGCGACCGACGCCCGGCCCCGGTAGTACGCCACGACAGCGGCGAGGAGGGCCCCGCGGTCGGGCAGCTCCTGGGTCCGGCCGTAGGCGTGCAGCCGCACCACGTCGTGGGCCCGGTAGCGGTTCTCACCCTCGTCGTCGTCCACCACCTCGTCCAGCAAGTGGACGTCACGCAGTTCCGCGATCGCCCGCTCGGCCCGCTCGACGCCGACCGCGCGCGCCAGTTCGGCGGACACGAAGGGGCCGGGGTGTACGCCGATCAGGTGATAGAGCGCCCGGCCCCGCGCCGACAGCCGCTCGTAGACCAGGTCGTAGGTCGCGCCGAGATCGCTCTCCTCGTCCTCCAGCATCGCCAACCCGCCTTCCCGGTCCTGCAGTTCGGCCACCACCCGGCCGACCGGCAGGCTGTCCCGGTCCAGCAGTTGGCTCCCGACCGCGTTCAGCGCGAGCGGCAGCCCGCCGCACAGCTCGACCAGCTCCGCCAGTTCCCCGTCGGTGCCCCGCCCGGAGCCCACCCAGCCGCGCACCAGTTCGGCGCCCGCCGTCGCACTCAGCGGCCCGAGCCGGCGCACCTCGGCACCGTCCGTCCGCAGCGCGGGCAACCGCCGTCGGCTCGCGACCACCACCAGTCCACTGGACGGGAGCAGCGCGCGGACCTCCGCGGCGTGCTCGACGTTGTCCAGGAAGAACAGGCACCGGCGCTCGGCGGTGGCGGTGCGGAACGCCGTGAACCGCTCGGCCTCCACGACCGGGGGCTCGGTGCCGAGGGCACGCAGGAAGCCGGCCAGCAACCCGGGCAGGTCCACCCCGCCGTGGTGCCGGTAGGCCTTCAGGTCGGCGTAGAGGTCCCCGTCAGGGAAGTGCTCCCGGTGGTCCCTGGCGAACTTGGCGATCAGCTCGGTCTTGCCGACCCCGCCGAGGCCGGTGAACACCACGACCCCGAGCCCGTCCTCCTCGGCCCGACCCAAAGCCCGGGTCAGCGCGGCGAGTTCCGGCTTCCGGTTGACGAAGGGGCCGCGTGGCGGGCGGATCTGACGCGGCCTCGGCAGCGGCTCCCGATCGTGGAAGTGCACCGATCCGATGGTCCCGGCCTGCACCACGTGGCCGCCCACCGTGGCACCCGACACGGTGTTGGACACCTCGCGCCGCTCCATCCGCCTGCTCCCTCCGACCGGCCGGGCCCCAGCCTACGGGCTGGGCACCCGACCGGAGGGAGCTTCAGGTCACCGGGGGGTGATCTCGCCCATCTCCGCCCAGCCGTCCATGCCGGGGATCTCGGTCGAGACGATCCGCGGCTTGGCGGCCACCGCGTACGACAGCTCCTCCATGGCCTTGGTGAAGTGCGCCGACTCCACGTGCGCCTTGCCCGCCTCGCCGTCGCGGAACGCCTCGACCAGGACGAACTCGTTGGGGTCGTCGACGCTGCGGGACCACTCGAAGAAGAGGTTGCCGGGCTCCTGGCGGGTGGCCTGGGTGAACTCGTCGACCAGGCTCAGCCAGTCGTCGGCGCGCTCCGGGCGGACCGGGAACTTGACCGTAATGAAGATCATGGGACTTCCTTTCGCTCCACGTTCACACGTGGCCGTACGGACAGGGCACGCGTCACGGCGCGCGCGACACCCATCGTCGCAGGTCAGCGGCGCTGCCTACGACACGGGGCGGCACGCGTCCCGGGGCAGCGCGCGTCCCGGCCGGTTCCGCTCACGCCGCCTGGCAGGTCGGGCACCAGAACAGGTTGCGGGCGGCGTGCTCCTCCGTCCGCACGTCGGTGCCGCAGACCAGGCAGGGCATGGCGGCCCGCCGGTAGACGTACACCTCGCCACCGTGGTCGTCCACCCGGGGCGCGCGGCCCATCGCCTCGGGGGTGTGCTCGGGGCGGACGGTGTCGATCCGCCCGGCGGTGGCGCCCTCCCGCATCAGGGCGACCAGGTCGGCCCAGACCGCGTCCCACTCCCGACGGGTGATCTCGCGCCCGGCCCGGTGCGGGGCGATGCCGTGGCGGAACAGCACCTCGGCCCGGTAGACGTTGCCCACTCCGGCCAGCACCTTCTGGTCCATCAGCAGCGCGGCGACGGTCGTGCGGCTGCCCGATATCCGGCGCCAGGCGGCCTCCGGGTCGGCGTCGGCGCGCAGCGGGTCGGGGCCCAGCCGGGCGGCGACGGCGGCCTTCTGCTCCTCGGTGACGAGCGCGCAGGTGTTGGGACCGCGCAGGTCGGCGTAGCCGTCCTCGTTCTCCAGCCGCAGCCGGACCAGCCCGACCGGCTCGGGCGCCGGGCCGGTGCCGAAGGTGAAGCCGCCGTAGAGGCCGAGGTGGACGTGCACCCAGGCGCCCTCCTCGAAGCCGAGGAAGAGGTGCTTGCCGGTGGCCTCCGTCGCGGTGAGCAGCTGCCCGTCGATCACCTTGGCCTCGTCGGCGAACCGGCCCTGGGGGCTGGAGACCCGCACCGGGCGGCCGCCGAAGGCCTTCCGGTTCTCGGCGGCCAGGCGGTGGATGATGTGGCCTTCGGGCACGGGCGTCAGCTCCTCCGGGTGCTGCGGCTGGACCCGTCCATCATCGCAGCCGGGTCCGACAGGCCCCGCCGCGCCGCAGGTCAGCGGACCGGGACGCCCATCAGCCGGGCCAGGATGACGCGGTCCAGCTCGGCGGCCGTCCCGGCGACGTCCAGGTAGGAGTTGTCGATGATCGGCAGCCCGGAGTTATACCAGCCGGCCATCCGCCCGTGGATGCGGGCCACCTCCTCGTCCCCGAGCCGGCGGTTGCCGCTGCGCCGGGCGTTGCGGTGCAGCACCGAGTCCAGACTGGGCAGGAGCACGACCGGGATCATGCCGGGGCCGATGTGCCGCTTCCAGCCGCCGAGGCCGATCGCCGGGCGGTCCGGGAAGACGGCGTCGTCGATGATGCAGGAGATGCCGTTGGCCAGGTAGTTGCGGCAGGCGAAGCCGCAGGTGCGGCGGGCCAGCCGGTACTGCGCCTCGGAGGCGTCGTTCCAACCGGACTGCGGGTTGGCGAAGCCGGACTGCACCCACTCGCGGACGTCGTCCAGGCTGATGTGCGCGGTCGGTCCCGCCCGCCGCTCGGCCCAGTGGCGGGCGACGGTGGTCTTGCCGGCTCCGGCCGGTCCGATCAGCAGGACGGCGATCGGACCGCTGGGCGCGTGCTGCTGCGGCGGCTGGGCGGGCAGTTGGACGGGTGCGCCGGACGGCAGCACGAAGTGCCCGGTGCCGCCGGCGGGCACCGGCGCGGTCGGTGCCGGTGCGGCCCCGGGGGCCGGAGCCGGATGGGCGGCGGGCCCGGGAGCGGCGGGGGCCGTGGGCGCCGGGTGGACCGGCGGCACGGACGGCGGGGAGAGCGGCGCCCCCGACGACGTCCCCGACGACACCCCCCGTGCACCGCCCCCCGGCGGCACCGGCGGAGCCACGGGACGCGGCGGGACCTGCCCGCCTCCGGTGTACTGCGTCACGACACCTCCCCACACCTCTCAGCGTGGACACTACACGGCGGCCCGGCGGCGGGCACAGTCCGCCGTCGGGCCACCGCCCTTGCCCTCAGCGGGTGGTGAGCCGTTCGGCCAGCGCGCGCAGCGCGAGCTCGTACGAACCGAGGCCGAATCCGGCGATGGTGCCGGAGGCCACCGCGGCGATCACCGAGGTGTGCCGGAAGGTCTCCCGGGCGTACGGGTTGGAGATGTGCACCTCGATCAGCGGCGCGGTGCGCTGGGCCGCGGCGTCCCGCATCGCGTACGAGTAGTGGGTGAACGCGCCGGGGTTGATCACCACCGGCACCTGCCCGTCGGCGGCCTCGTGCAGCCACTGCACCATCTGCTGCTCGGAGTTGGTCTCGTGGACCTCGACCTCGAAGCCGAACTCCTTGCCCAGCTCGGTGCAGCGCTCGACCAGGCCGGCGTACGAGGTGGCGCCGTAGACGTCCGGCTCGCGGCTGCCCAGCCGGCCCAGGTTGGGGCCGTTGAGGACCATCACCCTGGTCACGCCGAGACCTCCGCGTACGCGGCGACCAGCAGCGACGGGTCGGGGCCCTCCAGCACGGAGGTCTTGCCCAGGCCGTCCAGCACGATGAAGCGGATCAGGTCGCCGCGCGACTTCTTGTCGATCTTCATCGCGTCCAGCAGCTTCGGCCAGGCGTCCGCCCGGTAGCTCAGCGGCAGGCCGACCGAGGCCAGCACGGTGCGGTGCCGGTCCGCCGTCTCGTCGTCCAACCGCCCGGCCAGACGGCCGAGTTCGGCGGCGAAGACCATGCCGATGGAGATCGCCGCGCCGTGCCGCCACTTGTAGCGCTCGTTGCGCTCGATGGCGTGGCCCAGGGTGTGGCCGTAGTTGAGGATCTCCCGGCGCCCGGACTCCTTGAGGTCCCCGGAGACCACGTCGGCCTTGACCTGGACGGCCCGGCGGATCAGCTCGACGGTGTGCGGCCCGGCCGGCGTCTTCGCGCCCTCCGGGTCGGCCTCGATCAGGTCGAGGATCACCGGGTCGGCGATGAAGCCGCACTTGATGACCTCGGCCAGGCCGGAGACGTAGTCGTGCCGGGGCACGGTCTCCAGCGTGGCGAGGTCGGCCAGCACGCCCACCGGCGGGTGGAACGCACCGACCATGTTCTTGCCCTCGGCGATGTTGATGCCGGTCTTGCCGCCGACCGCCGCGTCGACCATGCCGAGCAGCGTGGTGGGCATCGAGATCCAGCGCACCCCGCGCAGCCAGGTCGCCGCGACGAACCCGGCCAGGTCGGTGGTCGCGCCACCGCCCAGTCCGACGATCACATCGCTGCGGGTGAACCCGGTCTGCCCCAGCACCGACCAGCAGTACGCGGCGACCTCGGCGCTCTTCGCCTCCTCGGCGTTCGGCACCTGCAGCACGATGGCCTCGTAGCCCTCGCCGGCCAGGTCCTCACGGATCGCGTCCGCCGTGGCGGCCAGCGCCTCCGGGTGGATCACCGCCACCCGCTTCGCCCGGGTACCGACCAGCGGCGCCAGCTCACCCAGCAGCTGGTGCCCGATCAGCACCTCGTACGCGTCATGGCCGGCACCGGCGCCGACGTTGATCCTGACGGTCGTGTCACTCATGGGGGGTCTTCAGCTCCAGTGCTTCCAGTACGGCGTCCGCGACCTGCTCCGGGCTGCGCCCGGCGGTGTCGACGACGGCGGTGGCCACCTCCAGGTAGAGGGGGCGGCGGGCCTCCATCAGCTCGCGCCAGCGGGCCCGCGGGTTGACGGCCAGCAGCGGGCGCGGGGCGTCCAGGCCGACCCGCTTGACCGCGTCGGCGAGCGGGACCTCCAGGAAGGCCACCGGCAGCCCGTGCAGCAGCGCGCGGGTGGCCTCGGCCATCACCGCGCCGCCGCCCAGCGCCAGCACCCCGTCGTGTCCCTCGGCGGCCGCGCGCACGGCCTGCGCCTCCAGCGCGCGGAAGTGCGGCTCGCCCTCGTCGACGAAGATCTCCGGGATCGGCTTGCCGGCCGTCGCCTCGATGTCGGCGTCGGTGTCCCGGAAGCCCACGCCCAGGCGCTCGGCCAGCACCCGCCCGACAGTGGACTTGCCGCTGCCGGGCGGGCCGACCAGCACCACCAGGGGTGTGGTCATCGGACGATCAGGTGGTCGAGGTAGCCCTGCACGTTGCGGCGGGTCTCGGAGACGTTGTCGCCGCCGAACTTCTCGCTGACCGCGTCCGCCAGCACCAGCGCGACCATCGCCTCGGCGACGATGCCCGCGGCCGGCACCGCGCAGACGTCCGAGCGCTGGTGGTGTGCCTTGGCCGGCTCGCCGGTGCGCACGTCCAGGGTCTGCAGCGCCCGCGGCACGGTCGCGATCGGCTTCATCGCGGCGCGCACCCGCAGCACCTCGCCGGTGCTCAGGCCGCCCTCGGTGCCGCCGGAGCGGCCGGAGGTGCGCTTGACGCCCTCGGCGGTCGGGACGATCTCGTCGTGCGCCTGGGAGCCCGGGACCCGGGCCAGCTCGAAGCCGTCGCCGACCTCGACGCCCTTGATCGCCTGGATGCCCATCAGCGCGGCGGCCAGCCGCGCGTCCAGCCGGCGGTCCCAGTGCACGTGCGAGCCGAGGCCCACCGGCACGCCGTACGCCAGCACCTCGACCACGCCGCCCAGGGTGTCGCCGTCCTTGTGGGCCTGGTCGATCTCCGCGACCATCGCCTTCGAGGCGTCCTCGTCCAGGCAGCGCACCGGGTCGGCGTCCAGCCGGGCCTCGTCCGAGGGCAGCGGCACCACGCCGGCCGGCGCCTTGGCGGCGGCCAGCTCGACCACGTGGCTGACGATCTCGATCCCGGCCACCTCGCGCAGGTAGGCACGGGCGACGGCGCCCAGCGCGACCCGGGCGGCCGTCTCACGGGCGCTGGCGCGCTCCAGGATCGGCCGGGCCTCGTCGATCGAGTACTTCTGCATGCCGGCCAGGTCGGCGTGGCCGGGCCGGGGGCGGGTGAGCGCCTCGTTGCGGGCCAGGCCCGCCAGCACCTCGGGGTCGACCGGGTCGGCCGACATGACCTGCTCCCACTTCGGCCACTCGGTGTTGCCGACCATGATCGCGACCGGGCTGCCCATGGTCAGACCGTGCCGGACGCCGCCGAGGAAGGTCACCTCGTCCTGCTCGAACTTCATCCGCGCCCCGCGGCCGTAACCGAGCCGGCGGCGCGCCAGCGCGTCGGCCACCACGTCGGTGGTGACCGGTACACCGGCGGGCAGGCCTTCCAGCGTCGCGACGAGTGCGGGACCGTGCGACTCCCCCGCCGTCAGCCAGCGCAACGTACCCAACGGAGCTCCTTCATCAGCGGACCGGACCTCGGCACCGCCGGGGCCCGCCCCGGGCGTGCCTTGTCCCTGAATCCTTTCATGCCCCAGCAGCACCCGGCGGCACAGTCCGCGTGACGGACAGCAACCGGCCACCATCCGGCCGGAACGCCCTCCCGGAACCCGCCGAAGGTCCGGACGGTCCGCGGGGCCCGCCCCCGGGCTCAGTGACCGGCGAGCGCCTTCTCCCCCGCCGCGCGCATCGCCGCCAGCGGCCCGGGCGTCCGCCCGGTGAAGGCCTCGCTCTGCAGCACGGCCTGGTGCACCAGCAGGTCCAGCCCGCCCAGGACGGTCGCCCCGCGCGCGGCGCAGGCCGCGGCCAGGGCCGTCGGCCACGGGTGGTACAGCACGTCGAAGAGCGCGCCCGGCTCGGCGGGCAGCGCCCCGGCGAACGCGTCGGTCGCGCCGACCGGCGTGGTGGAGACGGTCAGCGGCCGGGCCAGCGCCTCGGCGCCGCGCTCCCAGTCGGCGGTGCGGACGGCCACGCCGAGCCGGTCGCCCAGCACAGCCATCTCCCGGGCCCGCTCGGCACCGCGCACGTAGACCGTCACCTCGCCGGTGCAGATCTGGGCGAGCGCGGCCAGCGCCGAGGAGGCGGTGGCCCCGGCACCCAGGACGGCCGCCTCCGGCACCTCGGCGATCCCGCGCTCGCGCAGCGCGTTGACCAGCCCGGGGACGTCGGTGTTGTCCCCGGTGCGCCGACCGTCGGCGGTGAACACCACGGTGTTCACCGCGTCCACCGAGCGGGCCGTCGCGCTGACCTCGTCGAGCAGCGGGATGATCGCCCGCTTCAGCGGCATGGTCAGCGACAGACCGGCCCACTCGGCCTCGTCCAGCGCCGCGACGAACCCGGGCAGCGCGGCCTCGTCGACCTCGAAGCGGTCGTAGCGCCAGCCGTCCAGCCCGAGCGCCGCGAAGGCCGCCCGGTGCAGGTCCGGCGAGAGCGAGTGGGCGATCGGCGAGCCGAGTACGGCCGCCCGGTGCTTGCTGGTCAACGCTGCCTCTCCGCGAACTGTCGTACGGCCGTGGCTACTTCTTGGTGGTGCAGTGGCCGCGCGCCTCGTCGAAGCTCTGCCCGGCCGCCTGGCAGTACTCCTTGACGTTGGCGTAGTGCTCCTTGCTCGTCTCGGCGAACCGGGTGTCGGTCGGGGACATCGCGATGAAGTACAGCCACTTCCCGTCCGCCGGGTGCAGCACCGCGCTGAGCGCTTCGTCGCCGGGGTTGGAGATCGGCCCGGGCGGCAGGCCCGGGTTGATGTAGGTGTTGTACTTGTTGGCCGCGTCGTCCATGTCCTTCTTGTCGAGCTCCTTGCGGTTCAGCGAGTACTGGAGCGTGGTGTCCATGCCGAGCCGGTGGTTGATCTCGCCGCCGGCGGCCAGCCGGTTCTGGATGGTCTTGGCCATCTTGGCGAAGTCCCCCGGGTTGTTGCCCTCGCGCTGGAGGATGCTCGCCTCGATGAGCACCTCGTAGCCGGTCTTCAGGCCCACCGAGGCGGCCTGGGCGTCCAGGCCCGCGTACTTCTCGGTGGCGTTCTTCACCATCTGCTTGAGCAGGTCCTCGGGCTTCATGCCCTCGGAGACGTTGTAGCGGGTCGGCCAGAGGAAGCCCTCGATGTTGCCGTTCGCGTACGGCGGCAGGCCGAGGTCGTTGACCTGGGCCTTGGCGACGCCCGCCGTGGTGCCCGGCTGCAGCTTCAGCTTGGTGTCGATGAGGGTGTAGATCTCGGTGGAGTTCTTGCCCTCGGGGACGACGATCGCCGCGCCGCCCGCCTGGGCGAGCAGTTCCTTGAGCGCGGCGGCGGCCGGCATCTCCTTCTTCAGCTGGTAGTAGCCGTACTGGACGGTGTTGCACTTGGGCTCGGCCTTGCACGCCTCGCTGTACGCGTCGACGCTCTTGACCACGCCGGCGTTCTTCAGCACCAGGCCGATCTGCCCGGCGACCGCGCCCTTCTTGACCTCGATCTGGACGGAGCCGGTGCCCTCGCCGGTGAAGTCCGGCGCCGGGCCGAAGTGGTCCTGGTAGAAGCCGTAGCCCCACCAGCCGGCCCCGCCCATGGCGCCGAGCAGCACCAGGGCGACCAGCAGGCAGGCGCCGCCGTTGCGGCGGCCCGACTTCTTGCCCTTCTCCTTGCGCTTCTTCTGGGCCTCGCGGGAGTCGTCCTGCTCCCCGAGGAAGCCGGCCTCCGCGGCCTCGGCGTGCTCGTCGGGGTAGCCGGCGTCCTCGTGGCGGCCGTCCTCGTGGCCGTCCCGCTCGTCCGTGCCGCCCTCGTGCGCGGCGCCGACCGGATCGGCGCCGGCTTCCAGCGCGGCGGCCTCGGCCTCCCAGTCGATCCCGTCCGGGCCGGGGCCGGAGGCCGGCGCGGGCTCCGGGGCGGGCTGCTGCCTGGCCCGACGGCGCGGCGCCTGCGGCTGCTGGGACGGCTGCTGCTGCGGGACCTGTTGCTGGGGCGACGGCTCCTGCTGGACCTGCTGCTGGGGGAACTGCTGCTGGGGCGCCTGCTGACCACCGGGGAAGCCCTGCTGCGGGTAGCCCTGCTGCGGCATCTGCTGCTGGGGCTGGGGCGCCTGCTGCTGCGGGTAACCCTGCTGCATCGGCTGCTGCGGCTGCTGCATCGGCTGCGCGTACCCCTGCTGGGGGTAGCCCTGCTGCGCCATCTGCTGCGGATAGCCCTGCTGACCGCCCGGGTAGCCCTGCTGCGGCATCTGCTGCTGGGGCATCTGCTGCTGGTAGCCCTGCTGCGCCATCATCTGCTGCTGCGCGTACCCCTGCTGCACGTCCCCGTACGGCTGCTGGACCGGCTGGCCCTGCTGCGGGTACTGCTGCTGCCACTGGCCGTCCTGCTGGCCGGGGACCGGCTGCCGGCCGTCGTACCCGGGATCACCGGGGTGCCACGGCTCGCCCTGGGGGTTGTAGCCCCCACCCAGATCGGTCATCGATCCCCTTAACCGACGGTGACGACCGGAGGATCGAACCGGCCGTCCGGGACGACGCCGTCCCGGCTGAATCTCGAACCGGCGTGCTAGCGCAGCGCCTGGAGGGAGACGTTACCGTACCGCAGCCTTACCCCCGCCGGGCGCCCGCGCCGTCGGTGGACGATCTCACCGGCGGCGCACAGCTCCGTCACGGCGTCCCCCCACCGGCGCCGGAGGGCGCCCCGGCTCCGCCCGCGGCCCCCGGCCCCGAGGCCGCCGGGGAGTCCGGGCCGGCAGGCGTGCCCGATGCCGGCGTGCCCGAGGCCGGGGCGCCCGAGGCCGGGGCGCTCGACTTGGCCGTCGCCCGGTTGGCGTTGAACTCCGCCACGTTGCGTTGCTGCACGTCGAAACTGTCGGTGAAGCGGGTGTCCCCCGGCTTCACGGTGACGAAGTACAGCCAGTCCCCCGGCGTCGGGTCCAGCGCTGCCATGATCGCCTGCCGCCCGGGGTTGGAGATCGGGCTCGGCGGCAGCCCGGGGTGCAGGTAGGTGTTGTACGGGGAGTCCAGCCTGGTGTCGGTCACCGAGGTGTTCAGGGTCGAACGGCCGAGCGCGTAGTTGATGGTGGAGTCCAACTGCAGGGGCATGCCCCTGGCCAGCCGGTTGTAGATCACCCGGGCCACCTTGCCCATGTCCTCGGTGTTGTCGGCCTCGCCCTGGACCAGGCTGGCCACGGTGACCAGCCCGTACACGCTCTGCCCCAGGTTCTGGGCGACCACGGTGGAGTCGTCCCGGCTGAACTCCTTGCCGGCCCGCTCCACCATCTGCTTCAGCAGGTCGATGGCGGTGGTGCCCTCGGTGACGCTGTACGTCGCCGGGAACAGGTAGCCCTCCGGGCTGCCGTTGGTGAAGTCCGGCAGGCCGAGTTCGGCGCCCTGCTCCTGGGCGGTCCGCTGGGCGGTGCCCGGGGGCAGGTTCAGCTTCTTGTCGATGGCCTCGTAGATCTGATAGCCGCGCCAACCCTCGGGAATGGTCAGGCCGTTGGCGTTGGCCGGGTCGATCAGGACCGCCAGCGCCGCCGCGGCCGACATCTTCAGCTTCAGTGTGTACGTCCCCGGCTGGATCCGCCCGGCCGCGGCCGCGCTGCCCTTCGCGGCCCGGGTGAAGGCGAGCGAGCTGGCCACCACCCCGTTGCGGACCAGCGCGGACGCGATCTGGGACAGGCCCGCGCCCTCCGGCACCGAGACCTGCACGCTGCCGGTGCCCTGCCCGGCGAAGTCGGCGGCGGCCGGGGGCCTGCGCTGCGCCTGGACCCAGGTGTACCCGGTCAGCCCGATCCCACCGAACACCGCGATCAGCGCGAAGGCGGTGAGCCCGCAGGCCAGTCCGTCGCGCCGACGGTGCGGATCCGGCGCATCGAAGCGCGGACGGGGCGCACCCGGCGGGCGGCCCTCCGGCTCCAGCACCGGCGCACCCAGGTGCCCGGGGGTGAGCCCTGGGTGGAAGTCCTGGTCGGTCATGACTCGCGCCCCTTCGGCGGTCCCGAACCGGTCCGGATCGATGCGGACCGATCCGGACCGGACAGGGAAACGAACGAGAAGGGGCCCGTGCGGACGCGTCCGCACGGGCCCCTCGACGGGACGTTAGACCAGGCCGGTCAGCCGACCGCCTCGACGCTCTCACCGGGCGGGCGTCCGCTCACCCGTTCGGACTCAAGGGCGGTCTGGAGGATCACCACCGCGGCGGCCTGGTCGACCACCGAGCGGCCCTTCTTCGCCTTGACCCCGGACGCGCGCAGCCCGTGGGTCGCGGTGACGGTCGACATCCGCTCGTCCACCAGCCGCACCGGCACCGGGTAGACCCGGTTGGCCAGCCGGGCCGCGTACGCCCGGACCTTCTCCGCCGCCGGGCCCTCCTTGCCGCTGAGCGAGCGCGGCAGGCCGACGATCACTTCCATCGCGCCGTACTCGTCGACGATGGCGGCGATCCTGGCCTGCGACTTCACCCCGGCCGGGACGGTCTCCACGGGCGTGGCGAGCACCCCGTCGGGGTCGCAGGACGCGACCCCGATCCGGGCGTCCCCGACGTCGACGGCGATCCGCCGCCCACGCCGGAAGGGCCTCTCCTCCTGCTCCATCAGCTGGCGCGCTCCGCGACCAGACCGCGCACCGCGGCGATGGCCTCGCCGACCGCGGCCGGGTTGGAGCCGCCGCCCTGGGCGACGTCGTCCTTGCCGCCACCGCCGCCGCCGAGGGTCTTGGCGGCGGTGCGGACCAGCTCGCCGGCCTTGATGCCGCGGCCGCGGGCGTCCTCGTTGGTGGCGATCACGGTCAGCGGGCGGTCGTTCGCCACGGTGAAGGCGGCGACCACGGCCGGGCGCGAGCCCAGGCGGCCGCGCACGTCCAGGACCAGCTTGCGCAGCTCGTCCGCGCCCACGCCGTCGGCGACCTGAGCGGCGACCACGGCGATGCCGTGCACGTCCTCGGCCGAGTCGGCCAGGCCCGCCGCGGCGGCCAGCACCTTCTCGGCGCGGAAGCGCTCGATCTCCTTCTCGGCGTCCTTGAGCTTGGCGAGCATGCCCGAGATCTTCTCCGGCAGCTCCTCCGGGCGGCCCTTGACCAGCTCGGTGAGCTGGGAGACCACGGTGTGCTCACGGGCCAGGAAGCGGTACGCGTCGGAGCCGACCAGCGCCTCGACGCGGCGCACGCCGGAGCCGATCGAGGACTCGCCGAGCAGCTTCACCAGGCCCAGCTGGGCGGTGTTGCCGACGTGGGTGCCACCGCACAGCTCCTTGGAGAAGTCGCCGATGGTGACGACCCGGACCTCGTCGCCGTACTTCTCGCCGAACATCGCGATGGCGCCGGCCTTGCGGGCCTGGTCCATCGTCATGACCTCGGCGGTGACCTCCAGCTCGCGGCCCAGCACGTCGTTGATCTTCTGCTCGACGTCGACCAGCACGCTGCCGGGGACGGCGGCGGGCGAGCCGAAGTCGAAGCGGAAGCGGCCGGGGGCGTTCTCGGAGCCGGCCTGGGCGGCCGTCGGGCCGAGCGCGTCGCGCAGCGCCTGGTGGGTCAGGTGGGTGGCCGAGTGGGCGCGGGCGATCGCCCGGCGGCGCTCGGTGTCGATCGTGGCGTACGCCGAGGCGCCCAGCACGACCTCGCCGAACAGCACCCCGCCGGAGTGCACGATGACGCCCGGCACGGGCTGCTGCACGTCGCGGATCTCCACCACCGCGCCGGACTCCAGCCGGATCCGGCCCTGGTCGGCGAGCTGGCCGCCGCCCTCGGCGTAGAACGGGGTGCGGTCGAGGATGATCTCGACCTCGTCGCCCTCGGAGGCGGCCGGCGAGGGAACGCCGTCCACCAGCAGGCCGACCACGGTGGCCTCGCCCTCGGTGAGGGCGTAGCCGGTGAAGACGCTGGCACCGGACTTGTCGGCGACCTCGCGGTACGCGGCGACGTCGGCGTGGCCCATCTTCTTGGCCTTGGCGTCCGCCTTGGCGCGGTCCCGCTGCTCCTGCATCAGGCGGCGGAAGCCGGCCTCGTCCACCTGGAGGCCCTGCTCCTCGGCCATCTCCAGGGTGAGGTCGATCGGGAAGCCGTAGGTGTCGTGCAGCTTGAACGCCTGCTCGCCGGAGAGCACCGCGCCGCCGGACTGCTTGGTCTCGGTGACCGCGACGTCCAGGAGGTTGGTGCCGGCCTTCAGGGTCTGGAGGAAGGCGGCCTCCTCGCCGACGACGACCGTCTCGATGCGCTTGCGGTCGGCCTCCAGCTCGGGGTACTGCGGGGCCATCGCCTTGATCGCGACGTCGATGAGCTCCTTGGCCACCGGCTCGGTGGCGCCCAGCAGGCGCATGTTGCGGATGGCGCGGCGCAGGATGCGGCGCAGCACGTAGCCGCGGCCCTCGTTGCCCGGGGTGACGCCGTCGCCGACCAGCATCAGCGCGGTGCGGATGTGGTCGGTGACCACGCGCAGCGAGACGTCCGACTTGTGGTCGGCGCCGTAGCTGTGGCCGGTGAGCTCGGCGGCGCGATCGAGGATCATCCGGCTGGTGTCGATCTCGAAGAGGTTGTCGACGCCCTGCAGGACGGCGGCGAGGCGCTCCAGGCCGAGGCCGGTGTCGATGTTCCTGCTCGGCAGGTCGCCGAGGATCTCGAAGCCGTCCTTCCCGTCGCCGTGGCCGCGCTCGTACTGCATGAAGACCAGGTTCCAGATCTCCAGGTAGCGCTCGCCGTTGACGGCCGGGCCGCCCTCCTCGCCGTACGCGGGGCCGCGGTCGTAGTTGATCTCCGAGCACGGGCCGCACGGGCCGGGGACGCCCATCGACCAGAAGTTGTCCTTCATGCCCAGGCGCTGGATTCGCTCGGAGGGCACGCCGATGACGTCACGCCAGATCTGCTCGGCCTCGTCGTCGTCCTTGTAGACGGTGATCCAGAGCTTCTCCTTCTCCAGGCCGTAGCCACCGTCCGCGACGGGGCTGGTGAGCAGCTCCCACGCGAACTTGATGGCTCCTTCCTTGAAGTAGTCGCCGAAGGAGAAGTTGCCGCACATCTGGAAGAAGGAGCCGTGCCGGGTGGTCTTCCCGACCTCCTCGATGTCCAGGGTGCGCACGCACTTCTGGACGCTGGTGGCGCGCGAGAACTGCGGCTTGACCTCGCCCAGGAAGTAGGGCTTGAACGGCACCATGCCGGCGTTGACGAGCAGCAGGGTGGGGTCGTCGGCGACCAGGGACGCCGACGGAACGACGGTGTGGCCGCGCTCCTCGAAGAAGCGCAGCCAGCGGCGGCGGATCTCAGCCGACTCCATTATTGGTCCTTCCGGTTCGGGGTGCCGCCCCGCGGCGGCAGGGCACGGCGGGGCGTTTCTTCAGTGGTCTGGGGGGTGGTACGGGCGCCGTCGGGTACGGAACGGGCGCGGGACGGAGGCAGGGCGGCGGCCGGGCTACCGGGCGCCGCCGAGATAGCTCGGTACTGCGGCTCCCCGCGCAGGACCCGGCGGGCCCCGCGGGGCTCCGCCACGGCGGTGCCGTGCAGCCCGAGGTCGTCCTTCAGCTGCTCCTCGCGCTCGGCCATTCCGGCCCTCACGTCCTGGGCGAACTGCTTGGCCAGGTCCCCCAGGTGCAGCGCACCGCGCGCGGCGGTGCCGGAGAGGCTGTCCGGGGTGAGCCGCTGCGCGGCCTCGTTGGCCTTCTTCATGGCCCAGACGGTGGCGCCGGCGCCGACCGCCATCCAGAAGACGCGTCCCATGCCGTCAGCCCCTCACCGCACGCCGGACCCGGGAGAGCAGGCCGGTCCTGGGCGCGGTCGCGGCGCGCACCTCGGCCCGGATCAGCCGGGCCAGCTCCTCGCGCTCGCCGACCTGCGACGGCACCGGCGGCAGACCGCCCTGCTGCCGCGCGACGGCCTTGCGCACGCCGTAGCTGAACGCCGCGACCTTGACCAGCGGTCCGCCCAGGGTGGCGGCCACGGTGGAGGAGAGCGCGTTGGCGTTGGCGGCGGCGTCCTGCACGTTGGCGGTGATCTCGTCCACCCGCTCCAGCTGCTGGTTGGCGCTGCGCACGGCGGTGCCCGCGTCGGTCAGCAGCGGGACGGCCTGTTCGGTCACCGCGGAGACCAGGACGGCGGCCTCCTTGAGCACCCGGGAGAGGCGGACCAGCACCACGGCGAGCAGGGTGACCAGGACCGCCCAGAACACGGCGACGAGCAATCCGGCCAGCTCTCCCACGGACACCTTGCGCGCTCCCTCGCCTTGCAGTTCTTCAGACGGAACCCTATCGCGCCCACGCCTGATTCCCGGACCGGGTTCTCTCCCCGGCGATCCGGTCGGATGTGCGATCCGCGCGCGTAACCTACCGGCCGGTCACCTCGTTCTGCCTGGCAGGCCGTCGCCCGTACGGCCCTACGCGCGTCCGGACCCCGGCGGTCCGGCCTGGAGCACGGGGAGCAGCCTTTGGCCGGGGACCGGAGAGCACAGCCCTGGGAGCCCGCGGCGGGACCGCACGGTCCTGAGCCCGGCCGGCTGCCGGCCGAGGTGACGGCCTTCGTCGGGCGGCAGGACGAACTGGCCGAGCTGACCGGCCTGCTGGCCTCGGCCCGGCTGGTGACCGTCACCGGTCCCGGCGGCGTGGGCAAGAGCCGGCTGGCGCTGCGCGCGGCGGCGCGGGCGGCCGGCGCGTTCCCGGACGGCACCTGGCTGGTGGACGTGGCCCCGGTGCAGGACGGGCTGCTGCTCGGCGACGCCGTCCTGGAGGCGCTGCGGTTCGCCGGCGGCACCGCCCGTCCGCCGCTGGACGTCCTGACCGAGCGGCTGGCCGGCCGGCGCCTGCTGCTGGTGCTGGACGGCTGCGAGCACCTGGTGGAGGCCTGCGCCGACCTGGCCGACGCGCTGCTGCGGGCGCTGCCCGGCCTGCGGCTGCTGACCACCAGCCGCACCGCCCTGCGGGCCTCGGGCGAGCACCTGCTCGCCCTCGCGCCGCTGCCGGTCGACCTCGCGCCGCCCGGCCCGGTGCGGCCGGGCGCGCTGCCGGACGCGGTCCAGCTGTTCGCCGACCGGGCCCGGGCGGTGCTGCCGTCCTTCGAGGTGACGGAGGCCAACGCGGAGGCGGTCGCGCTGCTCTGCCGCCGGCTGGACGGCCTGCCGCTGGCCGTGGAGCTGGCCGCCGGGCGGCTGCGCGCGCTGTCCGTGGAGCAGGTCACCGCCCGACTGGACGACCGCTTCCGGCTGCTCATCGGCGGCTCCCGGACGGCCCTGCCCCGGCACCGGGCGCTGCGCACGACGATCGGCTGGAGCCATGAGCTGTGCACTGTGCAGGAACGTTTACTCTGGGCCCGCCTCTCGGTCTTCGTCGGCGGCTTCGACCTGGAGGCCGCCGAGTACGTCTGCGCCGGCGAGGGCATCGAGGCCGAGGAGGTGCTCGACCTCCTGGACGAGCTGGTCGCCAAGTCCGTCGTCCTGAGCGGGGACAGCGCCTTCGGCGTGCGCTTCCGGCTGCTGGACTCCCTGCGCGAGTACGGCGGCCAGTGGCTGCGCGCCGCCGGCGAGGAGCAGCGGCTGCTGCGCCGCCACCGCGACTGGTACCTGGGCGTCGCCACCTGGGGCGAGGCCGAGTGGTTCGGCCCCCGGCAGGCGGAGACCGCCGAGCGCACCGCGCTCGCCCACGCCAACCTCCGCGCGGCGCTGGAGTACTGCCTCGGCGAGCCCGGCGAGGAGCAGATCGCCCTGCTGCTGGCCGCCACGCTCTGGTTCTACTGGGTCGGCTGCGGCCACCTCGACGAGGGCCGGCACTGGCTGGACCGCGCGCTCGCCCTGGACCGCGAGCCGACCGACGTCCGGGCGAAGGCGCTCTGGGTCACCGGTCACCTGGCCGTCCTCCAGGGCGACCTCGGCTTCGCCCGACCGGCACTGGAGGACTGCCGCCGCCAGGCGCTGAACACCGGCGACGACCGGGCCCTGGCCTACGCCGTCCACCGCCAGGGCTGTGTCGCGCTGGTCGGCGACGACCCCGACCGGGCCGCCGAGCTGTTCGAGGAGGCGCTCTGGCACTACCGGACCATCGGCGAGCTCAACAGCAACGTGGTGATGGCCATGTTGGAACTGGGCCTGGCCTACCTGTTCCAGGGCGACCCGGACAGCGGAGAGCTCTGGTTCCGCCAGGCCCGCGAGCTGTGCGAGGAGCACGGCGAGCAGTGGGCCTACGGGTACGTGCACTACGCGATGGCGTACTCGCACTGGCTGGACGGCGCCGTCCAGCCCGCCCGGACGCTGGCCCGGGAGTGCGTACGGCTGCACCACCTCTTCCACGACCTGCTCGGCCTCGCGCTGGGCGTCGACCTGCTGGCGCTGCTGGAGACGGAGCCGGGCAGACCGGGCGAGCCGGGTGACCTGCGCGAGGCCCGGGTGCTGCAGGGAGCCGCGCACCGGCTCTGGCGCACGGTCGGCAACCCGTTCCTGGGCTCGCGGAGCTTCTTCGGCCCGCACCAGGAGTGCGCGGAGCGGGCCCTGGCCGGGCTGACCGCCCAGGAGTACGAGGACTGTTACGAGGCCGGCACCCTGCTGGACCTGGACGCGGCGGTCGTCCGGGCGCTCGGCGGCGGGGGCTCGGCGCCGGCCCCGGGCACCCGCTCGGCGCTGCCCGCGTCGGCGCCCTCACCGGCGCGGAATAGTTGAAACTTGCCGATTGCTTGAGGAGGCAAGTAACCGCCCGGAAGGAACACCATGGCCGTCAACAACGCCGCCGACGAGTACCGCATGGCGAAGTTCTACTTCGACTCCAAGGCCTACACCGACGCGGCCCGCATGCTCGAAGGCGTACTGGCCGAGGAGCCGACCAACCTCTCCGTCCGGCTGCTGCTGGCCCGCAGCTACTTCCACTCGGCCCAGCTGCGCCGCGCCGAGGCCGAGCTGCTGCGGATCCTGGAGGCCGACCCGGCCGAGGACTACGCCCGGCTGATGCTCGGCCGCACCCTGGAGCGCCAGGGCCGCGCCGAGGAGGCCCGCCCCCACCTGCGGCTGGCCGCCGCGATGACCGGCGAGAGCATCTGACGCGGGCGGGAAAAGGGGCGAGCCCCCGTCGCCTCGGAAGGCGACGGGGGCTCGCTGGTGTTCGCGAAGAGCGAAGCCGGGTCAGCGCGAGTAGTACTCGACGACCAGCTGCTCGTCACAGATCACCGGGACCTCCTTGCGCTGCGGCGCACGGTCCAGGCGGAAGGCCAGGGCCTTCAGGTTGACCTCGAGGTACTTCGGGGTCTGGCCCTCACCCGCGTAGCCACCCTCACGGGCGACCTGGAAGGGGACCTTCTCCTTGCTGCGCTCGCGGACGGTCACCACGTAGCCCGGCTTCATCTGGAACGACGGCTTGTTGACCTTGCCACCGTTGACCTCGATGTGGCCGTGGACGACCATCTGGCGGGCCTGGTAGATGGTGCGGGCGATGCCCGAACGCAGGACCAGGGAGTCCAGACGGGTCTCCAGGTCGGCGACGAGCGCCTCACCGGTCTTGCCCTCGGCCTTCTTCGCGCGGTCGAACGCGCGCGCCATCTGCTTCTCGCTCAGGTCGTACTGAGCGCGCAGACGCTGCTTCTCGAGCAGACGGACCTTGTAGTCCGAGTTCTGCTTGCGGCCACGGCCGTGCTGGCCGGGCGGGTACGGGCGGGCCTCGAAGTACTTGACGGACTTCGGGGTCAGCGGCACACCGAGCGCGCGCGCGATCTTGACCTTGGGACGCTTCTGGTTCGCCATGAACCAAACCTTCCTTGCTTACGAATACGGCTTCACCAGGTGTTGACGGAGGTCGCATGTCGCGACCCGGAGAAAACCCCGCCGCCTGCGCGATGGGATCAGCCGCTCTCCGGAGCCGGGCACGGAAGTGCTGGTCACACGGACGGACCCGGGAACCCGGGCCGCCCGCGACACCGGTGACGGTGCGCGACGCTCCTGGTGCGGGCCTCCCGGAGGAGGCCTACCGCCGATGCCCCGCTGGTGCGGCCGGTCGGTGGGGTCTCCCCCGCCGCCGTCCCGGGACATGGCACTCCGACGAAGTATACCGGTGGATCACTCGCCCTTTTCCCCGGGCTGCTCCTCGGGCTTCCTCCCGTCCTTCTTCTCCGCCCTGCGCTCCCCCCGCAGCCGCCCGCGCGTCCACTCCACCACGTCCGCGTACCGGGCCTCGCCGCCGCGCCTGGTCGGCTGGTAGTACTCCTTGCCGTGCACCGCGTCCGGCGCGTACTGCTGGGCGGCGATGCCCTCCGGCAGGTCGTGCGGGTACCGGTAGCCCTTGCCGTGGCCGAGCTTGCCCGCGCCGCCGTAGTGGGCGTCCCGCAGGTGGGACGGGACGGCGCCGGCCAGGCCCTGCCGGACGTCCGCCAGCGCCGCGTCGATCGCCAGGTAGGCGGCGTTGGACTTGGGCGCGAGGGCCAGCGCGATGGCCGCCTGGGAGAGGATGATCCGGGCCTCCGGGAAGCCGATCAGGGCCACCGCCTGGGCCGCCGCCACCGCCGTCTGCAGGGCCGTCGGGTCCGCCAGGCCGACGTCCTCGCTGGCCGAGATCATCAGTCGGCGGGCGATGAACCGCGGGTCCTCCCCCGCCTCGATCATCCGGGCCAGGTAGTGCAGGGTGGCGTCCACGTCGCTGCCGCGGATCGACTTGATCAGCGCGCTGGCCACGTCGTAGTGCTGGTCGCCGTCCTTGTCGTAACGCACCGCCGCGTGGTTGACCGCCGTCTCGGTGAGGGCCAGCGTGATGCTCGGCTCACCCTCCTCCAGCGCCGCCCCGGCCGCCGCCTCCAGGGTGGTGAGCGCCTTGCGGGCGTCCCCGCCGGCCAGGCGCACCAGGTGGTCCTCGGCCTCCGCGGACAGTTCCAGCGCGCCCTCCAGGCCGCGCTCGTCGGCCACCGCGCGGCGCAGCAGCGCCCGGATGTCCTCGTCGGTCAGCGACTCCAGGGTGAGCAGCAGCGAGCGGGACAGCAGCGGGGAGATCACCGAGAAGTACGGGTTCTCCGTCGTCGCCGCGATCAGGGTGACCCACCGGTTCTCCACGGCCGGCAGCAGAGAGTCCTGCTGGGCCTTGGAGAAGCGGTGGATCTCGTCCAGGAAAAGCACCGTCTCCCGGCCGGACATCCCGACCGCCCGCCGGGCGCCGTCGATCACCGCCCGGACCTCCTTGACCCCGGCGGTGATCGCGGACAGTTCCACGAAGCGGCCCTCGACGGCCTGGCTGATCACGTGCGCCAGGGTGGTCTTGCCGGTGCCGGGCGGCCCCCAGAGGATCACCGAGCTGGTCGCCGCCGGGCCGCGCGAGCCCGCGACCAGCCGGCGCAGCGGCGAGCCTGGCTTCAGCAGCTGCCGCTGCCCGGCCACCTCGTCCAGGGTGCGCGGACGCATCCGTACGGCCAGGGGCGCCCGGCCGGGCTCCCTGGTCTGGCGTTCCTCGGCTGCGGCGGTGAAGAGGTCCGGTTCGTCCACACCGGAAGCCTATGCGAGGCCCCGGACAGCCCGGGCCGCTACTCCAGCGCGGCGGCGTGGTCCGGGACGTACTTCTGCAGGTCACGCGGGGGGCGCTGGTAGCCGCGCGACGCGGGGCGGCGCGGCAGCCTGATCTGCGGGACCTTCGTCTCCTGGTACGGCACGGTGGACAGCAGGTGGGCGATCATGTTGATCCTGGCCCGGCGCTTGTCGTCGCTCTCCACCACGTGCCAGGGCGAGTCCGGGACGTCGGTGTGGAGGAACATCTCGTCCTTGGCCCGCGAGTAGTCCTCCCAGCGGGTGATCGACTCGACGTCCATCGGGGAGAGCTTCCAGCGCTTCATCGGGTCCGCCAGCCGGTCCCGGAACCGCCGCTCCTGCTCGGTGTCGCTCACCGAGAACCAGTACTTGCGCAGCAGGATGCCCGACTCGATCAGCATCCGTTCGAAGGTCGGGCACTGGTGCAGGAACTGCCAGTACTCGTCGTCGTCGCAGAAGCCCATCACGCGCTCGACGCCCGCGCGGTTGTACCAGCTGCGGTCGAACAGCACGATCTCCCCGGCGGCCGGCAGGTGCTCGACGTAGCGCTGGAAGTACCACTGGGTCTTCTGCCGCTCGGTCGGCGTGGGCAGCGCCGCGACCCGGGCGATGCGCGGGTTCAGGTACTCCGTCACCCGCTGGATCGCTCCGCCCTTGCCCGCCGCGTCACGCCCCTCGAAGACCACCACCAGCCGGGCGCCCTCGACCCGCACCCACTCCTGGAGCTTCACCAGCTCCTGCTGGAGCCGCAGCAGCTCCCTCTCGTACGGCCTCTTGGCCAGCTTCTCCGGCTTGCCGCTGCGCTGCTGCTCGGCCACCCTCGGGTCCTCCGTTCGGTCGAATGCTGATGCGCACTCACCGTAGGCGCCGCTGGCCGGATCCGCAGGTCGGCGGGGCCGTGGCGACCGGGGCGGTCTCGTGGACCGGCCCTGGGAGAGGCACCCGAGGGAGACGGGCCCTAGAGGGCGAGGAAGGGCTCGGGGTAGCGGCAGAGCCCGCGCGGGCCGCCGTCGTACCCCGTCAGCGGCAGCGCCTGGAAGTACGTCTCCGGCACCTCGAACGGGCCGGTGACCTCGTGCCGCCCGGCCGGCGCGAAGCCGAACCGCTTGTAGTACTCCGGATCGCCGAGGACGACCACGAGCTTCTCGCCCGCGTCCTCGGCCGCCGTCAGCGCGGCCCGGACGACCAGCTCGCCGACGCCCCGGCGCTGCCACTCGGGCGCCACCGCGACCGGCGCGAGCGCCAGCCCCCTGCCGTCGCCGACCCGCAGCCGGCTCAGCAGCGCGTGCCCGATCACCAGCCCGGCCTCGTCGACCGCCACCACGGACAGGCCGGGCAGCCAGGCGGGATCGCGGCGCAGCGCGTCCACCAGGTCCGCCTCGTCCGGCCCTGGGAACGCGGCCATGTGGACGCGCCTGGTCGCCGGGGCGTCATCCGGACATTCGACTCTCGTTGTGACCTGCATTGAGTCAACCCTCCCTGTGTCACACACCGTTGTGGACCGGCCCCGGACGGTGGGTGGACCGTCCGGGGCCGTTGCAGGTTAGCGGATGACGCGGTGTCAGGACTTGGGCTGAGCCTCGCCCTTGGCGTCCTCGCGGACCTTCGGCTGGGCGTCCACGCCGGCCTCGCGGCGCTGTGCCGGGGTGATCGGGGTCGGGGCACCGGTCAGCGGGTCGCCGCCGGTGGACGTCTTCGGGAAGGCGATGACGTCCCGGATGGTGTCGTACCCGCCCAGCAGCGTGACGATGCGGTCCAGGCCGAAGGCGACACCACCGTGCGGCGGCGGGCCGTAGTTGAAGGCGTCCAGCAGGAAGCCGAACTGCGAGGCCGCCTCCTCCTCGGAGAGGCCGATCGCGTCGAACGCCCGCTTCTGCACGTCGCGCTGGTGGATACGGATCGAACCGCCGCCCAGCTCCGAGCCGTTGAGGACCAGGTCGTAGGCGTTGGACAGCGCCGAGCCCGGGTCGGTGTCGAAGGTGGCCAGCGACTCCGCGGTCGGGGCGGTGAACGGGTGGTGCACCGCGTGCCAGCCCTGGAACTGACCCTTGTCGTCCTCGATCGGCTCGAACATCGGGAAGTCGACGACCCAGAGGAAGGCCCACTTGGACTCGTCGATCAGCTCGCAGCGGCGGCCGATCTCCAGACGGGCGGCGCCGAGCAGCTCCTGCGAGGCGCGCTCCTTGCCGGCCGCGAAGAAGATCGCGTCGCCGTTCTTGGCGCCCGCGGCGGCGGCGAGGCCGGCCAGGTGCTCCTCGGAGAGGTTCTTGGCGACCGGGCCGCGCAGCTCGCCGGTCTCGGCGTCGATGAGGACGTACGCCAGGCCCTTGGCGCCGCGCGCCTTGGCCCAGTCCTGCCAGGCGTCCAGCTGCTTGCGCGGCTGCGAGGCACCGCCGGGCATGACCACGGCGCCGACGTACGGGGCCTGGAAGACGCGGAAGTCGGTGCCCTTGAAGTACTCGGTCAGGTCGGTGAGCTCCTGGCCGAAGCGGACGTCCGGCTTGTCCGAGCCGTAGCGGCCCATGGCGTCCGCGTAGGTCATCCGCGGCAGCGGGTTCGGGACCTCGTAGCCGTGCACCTCGCGCCAGATGGCGCCGATGATCTTCTCGCCGAGGGCCAGGATGTCCTCCTGGTCGACGAAGGAGGCCTCGATGTCCAGCTGGGTGAACTCCGGCTGCCGGTCGGCGCGGAAGTCCTCGTCGCGGAAGCAGCGGGCGATCTGGTAGTAGCGCTCCATGCCGGCCACCATCAGCAGCTGCTTGAACAGCTGGGGCGACTGCGGCAGGGCGTACCAGTGGCCGGGCTGGAGGCGGACCGGGACGAGGAAGTCGCGGGCGCCCTCGGGGGTGGAGCGGGTGAGGTACGGCGTCTCGATGTCGAGGTAGTCGTTCTCCTCCATCACCCGGCGGATGATGTTGTTGACCTTGGAGCGCAGGCGCAGGCCCTTGGCCGGGCCCTCACGGCGCAGGTCCAGGTAGCGGTAGCGCAGCCGGACCTCCTCGTTGACCGTGCCCGGCTCGTACTCGGCGACCGGGAAGGGCAGCGGGGCGGCCTCGGAGAGCACCTCGATCTCGCTGACGACGACCTCGACGGCGCCGGTCGGGATGTCCGGGTTCTCGTTGCCCTCGGGGCGGACCCGGACGTCGCCGACGACCTTGACGCAGTACTCGGCGCGCAGGCCGTGCACCGAGTCGAGGTCGCGGACCACGATCTGCACGGTGCCGGAGGCGTCGCGCAGATCGATGAAGGCGACGCCGCCGTGGTCGCGGCGGCGGGCGACCCAGCCGGCCAGGGTGACGGTGGTGCCTGCGTGCTCCGGGCGGAGCGTGCCCGCGTCGTGCGTGCGGATCACAGCTGCTTCTCCTTCAGGGTGGTGACGAGTGCGTCGAGGGCGACGGGGGTCTGCTCGCCGGTGCTCAGGTCCTTGAGCTGGACGACGCCCTCGGCGAGGTCCCGGTCCCCGGCGATCAGGGCGAAGCGGGCGCCGGACCGGTCGGCGGACTTCATGGCGTTCTTGATGCTCTTGACGCCGAAGGCGAGGTCGGTGGCCACACCGGCCCGGCGCAGCTCGGTCACCTTGGCGAACAGGACGTCCTTGGCCTCCTCGCCGAGCGCGACGGCGTACACGGCGGTGGCGGACGGCAGCTCCAGGGCGATGCCCTCGGCCTCCATCGCGAGGAAGGTGCGGTCCACGCCGAGCGCCCAGCCGACGGACGGCAGCGCCGGGCCGCCGATCATCTCGGACAGGCCGTCGTAGCGGCCGCCGCCGCCGATCGCGGACTGGGCGCCGAGGCCGTTGTGCACGAACTCGAAGGTGGTGCGGGTGTAGTAGTCCAGGCCGCGCACCAGCTTGGGGTCGTCCACGTAGGCCACGCCCGCCGCGGTGAGCAGCTCGCGCACCTTCTCGTGGTACGCCTTGCACTCCTCGCACAGGTAGTCGCGCAGCATCGGCGCGTCGACCAGCTGGGCCTGCACGGACTCGCGCTTGTCGTCGAGGACGCGCAGCGGGTTGATCTCGGCGCGGCGGCGGGTCTCCTCGTCCAGGTCCAGGCCGGAGAGGAACTCGATCAGCGCGGCGCGGTAGACGGGGCGGCACTGCTTGTCGCCGAGGCTGTTGAGCAGCAGCGAGTAGTTCCGCACCCCGAGCGAGCTGAAGGCGTCGTCGGCCAGGATGACCAGCTCGGCGTCGAGCGCCGGGTCCTCCGCGCCGATCGCCTCGGCGCCGACCTGGGAGAACTGGCGGTAGCGGCCCTTCTGGGCGCGCTCGTAGCGGTAGTACGAGGCGGAGTACCAGAGCTTGACCGGCAGGTTGCCCTGCTTGTGCAGGTTGGCCTGGAGGGCGGCGCGCAGCACCGGGGCGGTGCCCTCGGGGCGCAGCGCGAGCTCGTCGCCGCCCTTGGTGGTGAGGGTGTACATCTCCTTGGAGACGATGTCGGTGGACTCGCCGACACCGCGGGAGAACAGCTTCACGTCCTCGAAGACCGGGGTCTCGACGTAGCCGTAACCGGCCCGGCGGGAGGGCTCGGAGAGCCGGTCGCGGATCGCCAGGAACGTCGCGGAGCTGGGGGGCAGCAGGTCGTAGGTGCCCTTGGGGGCGGTGAAGGTGCTCAACTTCTCTTCCGTCACATTCCTCGTCGCGGGAAAGCCGGGGCGCCCGCCGCCCCTGCTGCCTGTCGGAGGTAGGGGTTGGTGGCGCGCTCGCGGCCGATGGTGGTCTGACCGCCGTGGCCGGAGAGGACCACGGTGGAGTCGTCGAGGGGCAGGCACACCCGGGCCAGCGAGTTCATGATCGCCTCGCTGTCCCCGCCCGGGAGGTCGGTACGCCCTATGGAGCCGGCGAACAGCAGGTCACCCGAGAACAGCACCGGGGGGAGGTCCTCGGCACCGGGCGTCCGGAAGGTCACCGACCCCCCGGTATGGCCCGGGGCGTGGTCCACCGTGAGCTTCAGGCCGGCCAGCTCCAGCACGCTGCCGTCGGTGAGCTCGCGCACGTCGTCGGGCTCGCCGACGGTGAGCTCGCCCATCAGCTGGGTGCCCAGGGAGCGGCCGAGCGCCTTCTCCGGGTCGGACATCATGTAGCGGTCCTCGGGGTGGATCCAGGCCGGGACGCCGCGGGCGCCGCAGACCGGGACCACCGAGGCCACGTGGTCGATGTGGCCGTGGGTGAGCAGCACGGCGACGGGCTTCAGCCGGTGCTCGCGGACCATCTCCTCGACGCCCCGGGCCGCCTGGTGGCCGGGATCGACGATGACGCACTCCTCGCCCGCCGCCGGAGCGACCAGGTAGCAGTTGGTGCCCCAGGCTCCAGCGGGGAATCCGGCGATGAACACGCTCGTCCTTCGTTATGTGGTCGGCGACGGCTACGGGATGCAAGTCAAGTGGTGTAAGCGCAGCCTACCGGCGGTCCGGGTCCGGTTGCGAACCAGATGGCGGTGGCGGGGCGCGCGGCCTGACAGGTTCACCGCGTTCTTACGGGCCGGGTCCCTACACTTGGCCGCCGAGGGATGCGATGATCCGCTCCGGAATCCATCCACTTTTCCCGCACATCCGTAGGAGACACGGCCGGTGGTCAGCAGCGAACAGCGGCGGCGGCAGCTCGCCCGAGAGAAGTACGAGCGCCAGTTGGAGCGCCGGGTCGCGGCCGAGGCCGCGCGCAAGCGGCGCAACACGATCCTGGGCGCCTCGCTCGCGGTCGTGGTGCTGGCCGGCGGTGGCACCCTGATCGCCACCGGCGCGTTCAGTTCGGACGACAAGGGCGACAAGAAGGCCTCGGCCGCGAACAGCGCCCAGGCCGCGCCGACCGCGGAGCCGACCACCCCGACCCGCAAGCCGGTCGAGGGCTGCGCCGCCCCGGCGCCGGGCGCGCCCAACGGCAAGCAGTGGCAGGCCGAGCCGCCGATGACGATCGATCCGAGCGGCTCGTACGCCATGACGCTGGACAGCAACTGCGGCAAGGTGACGATCGCGCTGGACGCGGCCAAGGCCCCGCACACCGTGAACTCCTTCGCCTTCCTGGCCGGCGAGAAGTACTTCGACCACACCAAGTGCCACCGCCTCACCACCGACGGCATCTTCGTGCTCCAGTGCGGCGACCCGACCGCCAGCGCGACCGTCCCGGGCGGCACCGGCGGTCCCGGCTACAAGTTCGCGGACGAGAACCTGGCCGGCGCGACCTACCCGGCCGGCACCGTGGCGATGGCCAACTCGGGCCCGGGCACCAACGGCAGCCAGTTCTTCCTGGTCTACAAGGACACCAAGCTGCCGCCGAACTACACGCCCTTCGGCAAGATCACCGGCGGTCTGGACGCGGTGCAGAAGATCGCCGCCGCGGGCACCCTGGAAGGCTCGCCCGACGGCCACCCGATGGCCGACGTCACCTTCAACTCCGTTACGGTGGCGAAGGGTTGACCGACTCCGGGGCCGTCGGCGGGCGGCGTGCGCGCCGCCCCCGCACGGCCCCGGACCGAAATCGCCCGGCCCGGATGCGGACAGCACCGGTCCTGGTCGCCTATGTTGGCGTTGTATAGGGTGCCCGGACCCGCCTAGCCGTCACCCTCGGCAGCAAGGCACGGCGGACGGGGACGGCGGACTCTTTCGGTCCGTCGCACATCAACTGTGGACGACGGACGCGCGCCGCCCCGGCGCGGGCGCGACGTCATGTGGAGGACGCGCTATGAGCAGCGACCCGTGGGGCCGTGTGGACGAGCAGGGCACGGTCTACGTCAGGACGGCCGACGGTGAACGCGTCGTCGGTTCCTGGCAGGCCGGCTCGCCCGAGGAGGCCCTCGCCTACTTCGAGCGCAAGTACCAGGGCATCGAGGTGGAGATCGGCCTGCTGGAGAAGCGGGTGCGCACCACCGACCTGGCCGCGAAGGACGCCCAGGCCGCGCTGGAGCACCTGCGTGCCCAGGTGGTCGAGGGGCACGCGGTCGGCGACCTGGAGGGCCTGGCCAAGCGGCTGGACACGCTCGCCGGTGAGATCGAGAGCCGGCGCGAGCAGCGCAAGGCCGCTCGCGCCAAGGCCCAGGACGAGGCCCGTTCGGCCAAGGAGGCCCTGGTCTCCGAGGCCGAGCAGCTCGCCGAGTCCACCCAGTGGCGGGAGGCCGGGGACCGGCTGCGCGCCCTGGTGGACACCTGGAAGGGCCTGCCGCGGCTTGACCGCAAGAGCGACGACGAGCTGTGGCACCGCTTCTCGCACGCCCGCTCGGTCTTCTCCAAGCACCGCAAGGCGCACTTCGCCACCCTGGACGCCGAGCGCGAGAGGGCGCGGCAGACCAAGGAGTCGCTGGTCGCCGAGGCCGAGGCGCTGTCCTCGTCCACGGAGTGGGGCAGCACCGCCGCCTCCTACCGCGACCTGATGGCGCGCTGGAAGGCCGCCGGCCGGGCCCAGCGGGACATCGAGGACGAGCTGTGGGCGCGGTTCCGCGGCGCCCAGGACGTCTTCTTCCAGGCCCGCTCCGCGGTGTTCAGCGAGCGGGACGCCGAGCAGGTGGAGAACCAGAAGCTCAAGGAGGCGCTGGCCGCCGAGGCCGAGGCGATCCTGCCGATCACCGACCTCAAGGCCGCCAAGGCCGCGCTGCGCGAGGTCAACGAGCGCTGGGAGGCCATCGGCCACGTGCCGCGCGAGGTCCGTCCGAAGCTGGACGGCCGGCTGAACGCGGTCGAGCGGGCCATCCGCGAGGCCGAGGAGGCCGAGTGGAAGCGCTCCAACCCGGAGGCCAAGGCCCGCGCGGCCGGCATGGTGGGCCTGTTCCAGGCGAAGGCCGACAAGATCCAGGCCGACCTGGACAAGGCCCGCGCGGCCGGCAACTCCTCCAAGGTCGCCAAGCTGGAGTCCGAGCTGGCCGGCGTGCGGACCCTGCTGGACCAGGCGCACAAGAGCCAGGAGGAGTTCAGCGGCTGACCGCCCTGACCCGCCGAACCGCGAAGGCCCCCCGGGAGCACTCCCGGGGGGCCTTCCGCGCTGTTGCCGCCCCAGGGCGGGGCGGGGCGGCGCCGCTACTTGCGGGCGGAGGTGACGCGGTAGACGTCGTACACGCCCTCGACGCCGCGCACCGCCTTGAGCACGTGGCCCAGGTGCTTCGGGTCGCCCATCTCGAAGGTGAAGCGGCTCATCGCCACCCGGTCCCGGGAGGTCTGCACCGCCGCCGACAGGATGTTGACGTGCTGGTCGGACAGCACCCGGGTGACGTCCGAGAGCAGCCGGGAGCGGTCCAGCGCCTCGACCTGGATGGCCACCAGGAAGACCGAGGACTGGGTGGCCGCCCACTCGACGTCGATCATGCGCTCCGGCTGCTGGCTCAGCGCGTCCACGTTGACGCAGTCCGCGCGGTGCACCGAGACGCCGTTGCCGCGGGTCACGAAGCCGACGATCGGGTCGCCCGGCACCGGGGTGCAGCAGCGGGAGAGCTTGACCCAGACGTCCTCGACACCCTTGACGATCACCCCCGGGTCGCCCTTGGCCCGGCGGCGCGCCGCACGGCGGTTGTCGTGGGTCGGGGTGGCGGTCTCCGCCAGGTCCTCGGTCGCGCCCTCCTCGCCACCGAGCGCCTGCACCAGCTTCTGCACGATGTTCGGCGCGGCGACGTGGCCCTCGCCGATCGCGGCGTAGAGCGAGGAGATGTCGGGGTAGCGCATCTCGTGGGCCAGGGTGACCAGCGAGTCGCCGGTCAGGATCCGCTGGATCGGCAGGCCCTGCTTGCGCATCGCCCGGACGATCGCCTCCTTGCCGTGCTCGATCGCCTCCTCGCGGCGCTCCTTGGAGAACCAGGCGCGGATCTTGTTGCGGGCGCGCGGCGACTTGACGAAGCCCAGCCAGTCCCGGGACGGGCCGGCGTTCTCCGCCTTGGAGGTGAACACCTCGACGGTGTCGCCGTTCTCCAGGGTCGACTCCAGCGGCACCAGCCGCCCGTTGACCCGGGCGCCTATCGTCCGGTAGCCGACCTCGGTGTGCACGGCGAAGGCGAAGTCGACCGGGGTGGCCCCGGCCGGCAGGGCTATCACGTCGCCCTTGGGGGTGAAGACGAAGACCTCGTTGCTGGCCAGGTCGAAGCGCAACGACTCCAGGAACTCGCCCGGGTCGGCGGTCTCCTTCTGCCAGTCCAGCAGCTGCCGCAGCCAGGCCATCTCGTTGACGGCGCCGGCCTTGTCGTCCTTGCGGACCTGGGTCGGGGTGTCGGTACGCACCTTGGACGCCCCGGCCACCGCGCGCTGCTTGTACTTCCAGTGCGCGGCGATGCCGTACTCGGCCCGCCGGTGCATGTCGAAGGTGCGGATCTGCAGCTCGACCGGCTTGCCCCCGGGACCGATCACCGTGGTGTGCAGCGACTGGTACATGTTGAACTTGGGCATCGCGATGTAGTCCTTGAACCGCCCCGGCACCGGGTTCCACCGCGCGTGGATGGTGCCCAGCGCCGCGTAGCAGTCGCGGACGGTGTCGACCAGGACCCGGATGCCCACCAGGTCGTAGATCTCGGCGAAGTCCCGGCCCCGGACGATCATCTTCTGGTAGACCGAGTAGTAGTGCTTCGGCCGGCCGGTGACGGAGGCGGTGATCCGGGCGCCGCGCAGGTCCGCCTGGACCTGGTCGATGACGGTCGCCAGGTACTCGTCCCGCTTGGGGGCGCGCTCGGCGACCAGCCGGACGATCTCGTCGTACATCTTGGGGTAGAGGATCGCGAAGGCGAGGTCCTCCAGCTCCCACTTGATGGTGTTCATGCCCAGCCGGTGCGCCAGCGGGGCGTAGATCTCCAGCGTCTCGCGGGCCTTCTTCTCCTGCTTCTCCCGCTTGAGGTAGCGCATCGTGCGCATGTTGTGCAGGCGGTCGGCCAGCTTGATCACCAGGACCCGCGGGTCCTTGGCCATCGCCACGACCATCTTGCGGACGGTCTCGGCCTGCGCGGCCTCGCCGAACTTGACCCGGTCCAGCTTGGTGACGCCGTCCACCAGCAGGGCCACCGAGTCGCCGAAGTCCTTGCGCAGGGTCTCCAGGCCGTAGTCGGTGTCCTCGACGGTGTCGTGCAGCAGCCCGGCCATCAGGGTCGGGGCGTCCATGCCGAGCTCGGCCAGGATCGTCGCCACCGCCAGCGGGTGGGTGATGTACGGGTCGCCGCTCTTGCGCTTCTGCCCGCGGTGCCACTTCTCGGCGACCGCGTACGCCTTCTCTATGTCGCGCAGCAGCGCCGGGTCGGCCTTGGGGTCGTTGGCCCGGATCGAGCGGAACAGCGGCTCCAGGACGGGGTTGAGCACGCTGGAGCGCTGGCCGCCCAGGCGGGCCAGCCGGGCTCGCATGCCGCCGGTGGAGCCGCGGCCGGAGGGGCCGAGCGAACGCGACGAGGTCGGCGCCGGGCGTGCCGGGGTGGCCCCCGAGGGCGTGGGACGGTTTTCGGGGGTGGCCGCTGCGGCCGTGGGCACAACCTCGTCGGGCAAGGACAACTCCTCGGGGCACCGGGGCCGCCCCCTGCCGGGACCCGAACGGTCGGGCAGAACCGGGAGGGGATGAATCTTCATGGTACCGAGCCTGGCGCCGGGGTGTTCATCCGGCCGTGCCAGGAAACGGAAGGACGGCGGTCGGATGTTCCGACCGCCGTCCTTCCAAGGTGTCCGTCAGACCGTGACCAGCGTCTCCAGCGGAGCGCCGTCCAGGTGCCCGGCCAGCCGCTCGCGGCCGTCCAGGAAGCCCAGCTCCATCAGCACCACGACGCCCGCCAGCTCGGCCCCGGCCTCCTTCACCAGGTCCAGCGAGGCGCCGATGGTGCCGCCGGTGGCCAGCACGTCGTCCACCACCAGCACCCGCTCACCGGGAGCGAAGGCGTCGCACTGCACCTCCAGCGTCGCCGAGCCATACTCCAGCTCGTACGAGCGCCGGAACACCTCACCGGGCAGCTTGCCCTGCTTGCGGATCGGCACGAAGCCGAGCCCGGCCGCGAAGGCCGCCGGAGCCGCCAGCACGAAGCCGCGCGCCTCCAGGCCCACCACCTTGGTCGCACCGAGCTGCGCGGCCCGGTCCGCCAGCGCGCCGGTCAGGGCGCCGAAGGCCTCGGCGTCGGCGAGCAGCGGCGCGATGTCCTTGAACAGCACACCCGGCTTCGGGTAGTCCGGGACGTCCCGGATCCGGCTGTTCAGCAGCTCGGCCAGTGCGGTGTCGACGGTGGTCACGGTTCTGTCCTTAACGGTCCGGTGGGGCCCGGGGTCCTGCCCGGGGTCAGCGCTTGGTGGACGGACGGCCCTTGGCACGGGCGGTGCCGGCCGACCGGCCACGCTGTCCGACCATACCCGCAGGCTGCTCCTCGCCCGTCGGCTCCCCGTCCGCCTCGGCACCGTCCGCGGCCTCGGCCTTGGCGGCCGCGGCGGCCCGGTGCTGCAGGACCCGCTTGCGCAGCGCCTTCATCTCCGGCTGCTCCTCCTTGAGCTGCGCCAGCAGCGGGGTGGCGACGCAGATCGAGGAGTAGGCACCGGCCGCGAGGCCGATGAACAGCGCGAGCGAGATGTCGTTCAGGGTGCCGGCGCCCAGCAGGCCGCCACCGATGAACAGCAGCGCGGCGACCGGCAGCAGCGCCACCACGGTGGTGTTGAGCGAGCGCACCAGGGTCTGGTTGAGGCCGGCGTTGGCGGCCTCGCTGTAGGTGAGCTTGTTCTGCTTGGTGATCCCCTTGGTGTTCTCCTTCACGGTGTCGAAGACGACGACCGTGTCGTAGAGCGAGTAACCGAGGATGGTCAGGAAGCCGATCACCGTACCCGGGGTGACCTCGAAGCCCACCAGGGCGTACACGCCGATGGTGATCAGGAGGTCGTGGATGAGGGCGACCAGGGCGGAGACCGCCATCCGCCACTCGAAGGCGATCGCCAGGTAGACCGTCACCAGGACCATGAAGACGATCAGGCCGGTGAGCGCCTTCTGGGAGATCTGCTTGCCCCAGCTGGGGCCGATCACCTGGGCCTCGACGGTGTCCAGCGGCACGCCGAGCTTCTGCGAGAGCTCGGAGCGGATCTCGTCCGAGCTCTTCGGCTCCTCGGTGCTGACCTGGATGCGGATCTTGCCGCTGTCGGTCGACTGCACCAGCGGGTGCGAGGAGACGACCCCGTTGGCGGTGTCCTGCGCCTGGGAGACCGTCAGGCCGGGCTTGGCCACGGTGTAGACCGAGCCGCCCTTGAACTCGATGCCCAGGTGCAGGCCCATGGCCAGGCCGATCGCCGCGACCAGCACGATCACGCCGGAGATGGAGTACCAGAGCTTACGGCGTCCGACGAAGTCGAAGCTGACTTCGCCCTGGTAGAGCCGGTGGCCCAGGTTGGAGAAGCGTGACACGGTGTCAGGCCTCCTTCACGGCGGCAGAGGAGGGGCTACGGCGACGGCTGCTGCGCAGCGGCGGGCGGGCGCCCAGCCGCTTCGGGTCCAGGCCGGACCACGGGTGGCCGTTCAGGAAGAACTTCCGGCGGGCCAGCAGCGTGATCAGCGGCTTGGTGAAGAGGAAGATCACCACCACGTCGAGCAGGGTGGTCAGACCCAGGGTGAACGCGAAGCCCTGGACCTTGCCGACCGAGACCACGTAGAGCACGGCGGCACAGAGGAAGGACACGAAGTCCGAGACCAGGATGGTGCGCCGGGCGCGCGGCCAGGCCCGCTGGACCGCCGGGCGCAGCGGGGCGCCCTCGCGGACCTCGTCGCGGATGCGCTCGAAGTACACGATGAAGGAGTCGGCGGTGATGCCGATCGCGACGATCGCACCGCAGACCGCCGGCAGGTTCAGCGCGAAGCCGATCGCGTTGCCGAGCAGGCTCATGATCGAGTAGGTCAGGGCCGCCGAGACGAGCAGACCGGCGATCGAGACCAGGCCGAGGCCGCGGTAGTAGATCAGCGAGTAGGCGACCACCAGGACCATGCCGATCAGGCCGGCGACCAGACCGGCCTTGAGCTGGTCGCTGCCGAGCGCCGGGGAGACGGTGGTGATGTCGCTCTTGGCGAACTCCAGCGGCAGGGCGCCGTAGCTCAGCACGTTGGCGAGGTCCTGTGCCTCGGCCTGGCTGAAGCGGCCGGTGATGACCGCGCTGCCACCCGGGATCGGCCCGTTGACCTGCGGGTGGGAGACCACCTGGTTGTCCAGCACGATGGCGAACTGGTTGGTCGGCGGGGCCTGGGCGGCCAGCTGGCCGGTGACCTTGGCGAAGGCGTCGGTGCCGGTGCCGTTGAACTGCAGCTGGACCTGCCAGCCGGCACCCGTCTGGGTGTCGATGCTGGCCTGGGCCTTGGAGACGTCCGCGCCCTTCACGGCCGCGGGGCCGAGGGCCAGCTTCTCGTAGTAGCCGTTCTCGGCCTTCTGGGAGCAGGCGACGACGGCCTTGTCCTCGGCGCCGGTCTGGGCGGCGCGGACGTCCGGCTTGGAGCAGTCCAGGGCGGCGAAGGCGGCGGCCAGCTCGGGCGGCACGGTGCCCTGGGTCATCGCGTTGCTGATGTCGGCCGGGGTCTGCGGGACGGCCGGGGTGCTCGGGGCGCCGGTGGCGGCCGGGGCCGCGCTGCCGGTGGCGGCGGGGGCGGCACCGGTGGCGGCGGGGGCGGCACCGGTGGCGGCGGCGGTCGGGCTGGCGCCCTCGGCGGCCAGCGCCTCGCTCGCGGGGCGACCCTGCTTGGTGGCGCTCGGGGCCGCGGACTGGGCACCGGCGGAGGGGGTGGCGGCCGGCGTGGCGCCCGGGGTGCCGGTGGCGGCCGCGGACGGGGTGCCGGTCGGCTCCGGTGCGGAGATGCCGCTGGGGGCAACGGCCAGGACCGGGCGGAAGAACAGCTTCGCGGTGGTACCCACCTGGTCCGCCGCGTTCTGCCGGTCACCGCCCTTGGGGATGTTCACGATGATCGTGTCCGAGCCCTGGGTCTGGACCTCCGCCTCGGAGACACCCATGCCGTTGACGCGGCGCTCGATGATCCCGACGGCGATGTCCATGTTGGACTTGTTGAGAGCCTTGGGATCGGACGACTTCGCGGTCAGCGTGATGCTGGTGCCACCGGCGAGATCGATCCCGAGCCGGGGCTTGGTGGTGCCCGTCCCGAACATGAGGGCGACCAGTCCGACGGTGACGACCAGGATGAGGGCCAGCGCCCGCCCTGGGTAGCCGTCGCGCGGGCGCGACTTGGGTGTTGCCACCTTGCTCGTTTCTCCCTGTCCATGCCACTTTCCCGGCCGTACCCCCGGCCGGCGATAGTCGGGACGGGGGTACGGCGGTTCTGCGGCCCTGAGGTCCTGTGGGCTCGCGGCGGATGCCGCGCGGCCGGGCGGGTTGCCCGGCCGTACTACTTGCTCTCGGGAGCCCCGCCCTCGGCATCGCCCTTCGCGGCGCTGTCCTTGGTGAGCGTCAGCGGCTTGTCCTCGACCGGCGCGGCGTCGGCGTCCTCGGCCTCCGGCTCGGGCAGCTCGTCATCGGCGGGGCGGCCGTTGATGATCGCGTCGTACTCCTGGGGGTCCAGGACGGCCGCGACGGCGCTCTTGGTGAAGTGGGTGACCACGCCGGGCGCGATCTCCAGCTCGACGGTCTCCTCGTTGACCGCCTTCACCTGGGCGTACAGGCCACCGATGGTGCGCACCCCCGCCCCGGGCTCCAGCGCCGTCTGCATCTGCTGCATCTGCTGCTGGCGCTTCTTCTGCGACCGGAACATGAGCACGATCGCGATGATCGGGAGGAGAAGGATGATGAGGTTCACTGCAGCCAGGGTCCTTTACGGGCCGCCGGCCGGCGGCCTGTGTGGTATTGGTCGGCCCGTCAGGTGAGAGGGGCGGTCCGGCGGAGTCTAGGCGACCCCGAATCGATCGGACAACGCCAAGCATCGCATCCTGCCGCCGAAAGTGGCGACCCTCCGCCTGCACAGTTTCACCGGACTTCGCTCCGGGCCACTCCCCGCGCCACCTCGGGAGCACCGGACGGGAGCCGACCCGCCGATCTCACCCGTTCAGCCGATGGCGGTCAACTTTCGTCGGCGGGGAACAGCTCCGACTGCGCCGGAACACTTCTGCGAGTGGTCTGGACCGGCGGAGTCAGGCCGAGGTGCTGCCAGGCGGCAGCGGTGGCGATCCGACCACGCGGAGTGCGGGCGAGCAGCCCCTCGCGGACCAGGAAGGGCTCGGCGACCTCCTCGACCGTCTCGGACTCCTCCCCCACGGCGACGGCGAGTGTCGACAAACCGACCGGACCGCCGCCGAACAGCCGCAGCAGCGCGTCCAGCACCGCGCGGTCCAGCCGGTCCAGCCCGCGGGCGTCCACCTCGTAGACGTCCAGCGCCTGGGCGGCGATCTCGGCGTTGACCAGGCCGTCGTGCCGGACCTGGGCGTAGTCGCGGACCCGGCGCAGCAGCCGGTTGGCGATGCGCGGGGTGCCCCGCGAGCGCCCGGCGATCTCGGCCGCACCGGCCGGGTCTATCTCCACGTCCAGCAGCGCGGCCGAGCGGTGCACCACCCGCTGGAGCTCGGCCGGGGCGTAGAACTCCATGTGCCCGGTGAAGCCGAAGCGGTCGCGCAGCGGCGGCGGCAGCAGGCCGGCCCTGGTGGTGGCGCCGACCAGGGTGAAGGGCGGCAGCTCCAGCGGGATGGCGGTGGCGCCCGGTCCCTTGCCGACGATCACGTCGACCCGGAAGTCCTCCATCGCCATGTAGAGCATCTCCTCGGCCGGCCGGGACATCCGGTGGATCTCGTCGAGGAAGAGCACCTCGCCCTCGGTGAGCGAGGAGAGGATCGCCGCGAGGTCACCCGCGTGCTGGATGGCCGGGCCGGAGGTGATCCGGATCGGGGCGCCCAGCTCGGCGGCGATGATCATGGACAGGGTGGTCTTGCCGAGCCCGGGCGGGCCGCTCAGCAGCACGTGGTCGGGCGCGCTGCCGCGCTTGCGGGCGGCCTGGAGCACCAGCGACAGCTGCTCGCGCACCCGCTCCTGGCCGATGAACTCGTCCAGCAGCTTGGGGCGCAGCGCCGCCTCCACCGCCTGGTCCTCGCCGTCGGCGGCGGCCGTGACCAGCCGGTCGGCGGGTTCCGAGTCGTACATCCTCGCGGGCTCCAGAGTCTCCAGTGTCGACAAGCAGACAGATCGTCAGGTGATCAGCGGGCGCGGTTGAGGCCGCGCAGGGCGAGCCTGAGCAGGGCGCCGACGTCCGGCGTCGGCTGCGCCTCGGCCTCCGGGGTGACGGCGGCGACCGCCTCGTCCGCCTCGCGCGGGGCGTAGCCGAGGCCGGTCAGCGCGGAGTGCAGCTGCTCGCTCCACGGCGCCGGACCGGCGGCGATCGGCTTCTGGGCGGGGACGGCGCCGTGCGGTGCGCCGAGCTTGTCCTTGTACTCCAGCAGCAGCTTGGCCGCCTTGGCCTTGCCGATGCCCGGCACGGCGACCAGCGCCTTCTCGTCGCCGGCCGCGATGGCGGCGCGCAGCGCGTCGGGGCTGTGCACGCCGAGGATCGCCTGCGCCAGCTTGGGGCCGACACCGGGCGCCGCCTGGAGGATCTCGAACACGGCGCGCTCGTCGTCGTCCGCGAAGCCGAACAGCGTCAGCGAGTCCTCCCGGACCACCAGGGAGGTGGCCAGCCGGACCGGCTCGCCCAGCCGCAGCCCGGCCAGGGTGTTCGGGGTGCACTGCACGGCCATGCCGACGCCGCCCACCTCGACGACCGCGATCCCGGAGGAGACGGCCGCCACGGGCCCTTGCACGAAGGCGATCATCGAACGGTGCCTTTCGAAGGAGTGGAGCGGGGGGTGGTGCGGGCGGCCCGGACCGCGGCCTCCAGCCGGTTGCTCGCCCCGCCGCGCCAGATGTGGCAGATGGCCAGCGCCAGCGCGTCGGCGGCGTCGGCGGGCTTGGGCGGCGCGTCCAGCCGCAGCAGGCGCTGCACCATGGCGGTGACCTGCGCCTTCTCTGCCCGGCCCGAGCCGGTGACGGCGGCCTTGACCTCACTGGGGGTGTGCAGGGTGACGGGTATGCCGCGCCGGGTGGCGCAGAGCATCGCGACCGCGCTGGCCTGGGCGGTGCCCATCACGGTGCGGACGTTGTGCTGGGCGAAGACCCGCTCGACGGCGACCAGGTCCGGCCGGTGCTCGTCCAGCCAGGCCTCCAGGCCCTGCTCGATCTGAAGCAGCCGCTGCCCGATCTCCGCCTCGGCGGGGGTGCGCACCACGCCGACGCCGGCCATCCGCAGCGGCCGGCCCGGCGCGCCCTCGACCACGCCGACTCCGCACCTGGTCAGCCCCGGGTCCACGCCCAGTACCCGCACCACTCGCCCCGACTCCCTGCCACTCGCCACTCGAAGGACCCCCGCAGGCTACCGCCCGGGTCCGACAACCCGACCGACGACACCGGCCCGGTGGTCCAGGGACCACCGGGCCGGGCAGTGAGAACGGTCACTCGCCGTCGATCGATCGATGCCGTGTCACTCGGCGTCGAGCTGCGCACCGACCTCGTCGGAGATGTCGAAGTTGGCGAAGACGTTCTGCACGTCGTCGCTGTCCTCGAGCGCGTCGATCAGCTTCAGGATCTTGCGGGCGCCGTCGACGTCCAGCTCGACCTGCATGCTGGGCAGGAAGTTCGCCTCGGCCGAGTCGTAGTCGACGCCGGCGTCGACCAGCGCGGTGCGCACGGCGACCATCTTCGAGGCCTCGGAGACGATCTCGAACGAGTCGCCGAGGTCGTTGATCTCCTCGGGCTCCTGGTCCAGGACGACCTCGAACAGCTTGTCCTCGTCCACGCCGTCGGCCTTGGGGACGATGACGACACCCTTGCGGGTGAACAGGTACGACACCGAGCCCGGGTCGGCCATCGAGCCGCCGTTGCGGGTCATCGCGACGCGCACGTCGGAGGCGGCGCGGTTGCGGTTGTCGGTGAGGCACTCGATCAGGACCGCGACGCCGTTCGGGCCGTAGCCCTCGTACATGATGGTCTGGTAGTCGGCGCCGCCGGCCTCCAGGCCGCCACCGCGCTTGACGGCGCGGTTGATGTTGTCGATCGGGACCGAGCTCTTCTTCGCCTTCTGGATGGCGTCGTAGAGCGTCGGGTTGCCCGCCGGGTCGGGGCCGCCGGTGCGCGCCGCCACCTCGATGTTCTTGATCATCTTGGCGAAGAGCTTGCCGCGCTTGGCGTCGATCACGGCCTTCTTGTGCTTGGTGGTAGCCCACTTAGAGTGGCCGGACATCGCCAGCTCCTTTACGTCGCCAAAGGGAAATGAACAGATGAGATCTTACCGGTGTCGCCACCGGTGAGACGCACACGGTCAGCGCGCGGCCGCGGAGAGGTGCTCCTCGACCATCCGCACGAAGTACGCGTGCACCCGGTGGTCGCCGGTCAGCTCCGGGTGGAAGGAGGTGGCCAGCAGGTTGCCCTGGCGGACCGCCACGATCCGGCTGTCCGGGCCGTCCGCGGCGGGCAGCTCGGCCAGGACCCTGACGCCCGTGCCGACCGACTCGACCCAGGGGGCGCGGATGAAGACGCCGTGCACCGGCGCGTCGTCCAGGCCGGCGAAGTCGATCCCGGACTCGAAGGACTCGTTCTGACGGCCGAAGGCGTTGCGGCGCACCGTCATGTCGATGCCACCGACGGTCTCCTGGTCCTCGCGGCCGTCCAGGATCTTGTCCGCCAGCATGATCATGCCCGCGCAGGTGCCGTAGACCGGCATCCCGGCGGCGACCCGCTCGCGCAGCGGCTCCATCACGCCGAACAGCAGGGCCAGCTTGGACATGGTGGTGGATTCCCCGCCGGGGATCACCAGCGCGTCGACCTCGGCCAGCTCCTCGGCGCGGCGCACCGGACGGGCGAGCGCGTCGGCCTCGGCCAGCGCCACCAGGTGCTCGCGGACGTCGCCCTGGAGGGCGAGGACGCCGATGACAGGAGTGCTCACGGTCTTCAACCTCTATCGATCGTTACGACGGACTACGTGGCGCGGCCCGCCGCGCACCGAGGCGCTGCGGCGGGCCGGCCCGGAAACTGCCGGTGACTACCAGCCGCGGTTGGCGTAGCGCTCGGTCTCCGGCAGGGTGTCGCAGTTGATGCCGACCATGGCCTCGCCCAGGTTGCGGGAGGCGTCCGCGATGACCTTCGGGTCGTCGAAGAACGTGGTGGCCTTGACGATGGCGGCGGCGCGCTTGGCCGGGTCGCCCGACTTGAAGATGCCGGAGCCGACGAAGACGCCCTCGGCGCCCAGCTGGCGCATCAGCGCGGCGTCGGCCGGGGTGGCCACGCCACCGGCGGAGAACAGCACGACCGGCAGCTTGCCGAGCTCGGCGACCTCCTTGACCAGCTCGTACGGGGCGCGCAGCTCCTTGGCGGCGGCGTACAGCTCGTTGTTGTCCAGGGCGCGCAGGTGGCCGATCTCGTTCTTGATCTGGCGCAGGTGGCGGACGGCCTCGACGACGTTGCCGGTGCCGGCCTCGCCCTTCGAGCGGATCATGGCCGCGCCCTCGGCGATGCGGCGCAGGGCCTCGCCCAGGTTGGTGGCGCCGCAGACGAAGGGGGTGGTGAAGGCCCACTTGTCCGAGTGGTTGACCTCGTCGGCCGGGGTCAGGACCTCGGACTCGTCGATGTAGTCGACGCCCAGCGACTGGAGCACCTGCGCCTCGACGAAGTGGCCGATGCGGGACTTGGCCATCACCGGGATGGAGACCGCCTCGATGATCTCCTCGATCATGTTCGGGTCGGACATGCGAGCCACGCCGCCGTCCTTGCGGATGTCCGCCGGGACCCGCTCCAGGGCCATGACGGCGACCGCGCCGGCGTCCTCGGCGATCTTGGCCTGCTCGGCGTTGACCACGTCCATGATCACACCGCCCTTGAGCTGCTCGGCCATGCCGCGCTTCACGCGGGCGGTGCCGATCTGCGGCTGGTCTGCGGTGGTGGGGGTGGTGGACACGTGAGACCTCACTCGAAGATGAATCAGTGCTATCGCCCTATGGTAGGCAGAACGGGTGACGCCTCCATGCGCCACCAAGTCCAGCCCGGACGACGGGACACGACAATCAGGCCGTATCCGGGGGACACCCTAAGCGGGCGCTCCTTCGGGCGTGAGAGCGGGCGGCGGGGCGTCGTCCATCTCGAACGCCAGTGGGAACGGCGCCTTCCCCGCCAGCCGGAAGTACCGCACCAGACGGTGCTCGCGCACCGCCCGCGCCGCCCGCACCGCGTCGTTGTGGAACCGACGGGCCATCGGCACCCGCCGCACCGCGGCCGTCAGGTCACGAACCGCGTCCCCACCGCCCGGCTCGGCCATCAGCGCCGCCATCTGCTCCGGCTCCTCGAACACCGCCCGCAGCGCCAGGCTCAACTGGCTCTCCGCCACCTCGCGCTGCTCGTCCTCGGCCTGCCGGGCCGCGTGCGCCGCGTCCAACAGCAGCAGCGAGGCCGCCGGATCCAGCAGCGAGGACGTCGCCAGCTCCATCGCCACCGACGCCCGGCGCACGAGCTGCGCGTCCAGCGCCGCCCGCGCGGCGTCGATCCGGGCGTGCAACCGGTCCAGCCGACCGGCCGTCCAACTCAGGTACATGCCGAACAGCACCACGGCCACGCCGGCCCAGATCCAGGTAGTCACGGGCCGCTACGTTACCGGGTGTCACCGGTTCAGCCCCGGGCGGTCGCGTTCCGGTAGCTCTCACGGTCGATGTCCGCGATGTTCACCGCCGTGAACAGCCGGGTGCCCGGCTTCGGCCGGACGTACTGCGCCAGCAGCGCCAGCACGCCCTCGCTCAGCGCGGCCTTCGCCTCCGGCGTACGGCCGGGGAAGATCTGGAACTCCACGAACACCTGGGTGTCGGCGGCCGCCCCGCCGGTGCCCACCACCAGCACCTCGCTCTGCCGGAACACCGTCTTGCAGGACTCCGGCTTCGCGTCGATCGTCGCCTCCGCCAGCCGGTTGATCGCCAGGCCCAGGCCCCGGCGGTCGAAGGTGCCGGCCAGGTCGGCCGAGTAGTCGACGGAGATCTGCGGCATCGTCGCCCCCGTGGATCGCAGTGGTACGGACGCCCGACCCTAACCCCACCGACACCCGGACCCGTCCGCGGGGATCAGTCCCGTGCCAGCCCGAACCGGCCGCGCCTACCGCTGCGCACGTCCTCCTCGACCACCGCCGCCTCGCCGGCCGTCACCGTCTCGTACACCGCCAGGATGTCCGCGCCCACCGTCGACCAGTCGAACCGCCGCACGTGCCGCGACGCCGCCTCCCGCAGCTCCTCCAGCCGCGCCGGATCACCCAGCAGCCGCAGCGCCGTACGGGCCAGCGCGTCCGCGTCCTCCACCGGGAACAGCTCCCCCGCGTCCCCGCCGTCCAGCACCTGCTTGAACGCGTCCAGGTCGCTCGCCAGCACCGGCGCGCCCGCCGACATCGCCTCGACCAGGATGATCCCGAAGCTCTCGCCACCGGTGTTCGGTGCCACGTACAGGTCCACGCTGCGCAGCAGCCGCGCCTTGTCCCGGTCGCTCACCATGCCGAGGAACTCCACCTGCGCGCGCACCTCGGGCGCCAGGCCCGCGACGGCCTCCTCCTCGTCGCCCTTGCCCGCCACCAGCAGCCGCACCCCCGGCCGCTCCGCCAGGATCCTCGGCAGCGCCGCCAGCAGCGTCGGCAGGCCCTTGCGCGGCTCGTTGATCCGGCCGATGAAGCCGATCGTGCCCGGCTCCCCCTTCGCCGCGCCGCCGGTCCAGCGCTCGTCCGGCTCCGCCTCCGCGAAGAAACCCACATCCACGCCGTTCGGGATCACCACCGCGTCCCCGCCCAGGTGTTCCACCAGCGTCCGCCGGGCGTACTCCGACACCGCGATCCGGGCCCGCATCTTCTCCAGCCCCGGCTGGAGGATCGGCGAGGCCGCGATCATCACCCGCGACCGCGGATTGGACGTGTGGAACGTCCCCACCATCGGCCCGGTCGCCGACCACGCGGCCAGCATCGACAGGCTCGGCGCGGCCGGCTCGTGCACGTGCAGGATGTCGAACCGCCCGTCGTGCAGCCAGCGCCGCACCCGCGCCGCCGACAGGATCCCGAAGCTCAGCCGCGCCACCGACCCGTTGTACGGCACCGCCACCGACCGCCCCGCCGGGACCACGTACGGCGGCAGCGCCTCGTCGTCCTCGGCCGGCGCCAGCACCGACACCTCGTGCCCCAGACCGATCAGGTGCTCGGCCAGGTCCCGGATGTGGAACTGCACCCCACCGGGGACGTCCCAGTCGTACGGGCAGACGATGCCGATCTTCACGGGTTCCTCAAGCTCCTTCGGACGGTCGTGCGGGCGGGGACGGCGGGACGGCTCAGGACCCGGAGGCCTCGGCCGCGGGCTCCGCGGCCGCCTCCACACGCTCCACGGACGCCGCCTTCACCGTCTCACGGACCGGCAGGTCGGCGAGCCAGAACCTCTGCAGCATGTGCCAGTCCTGCGGGTGCTCGCGGATGCCCCGCTCCCAAACCTGCGCCATCGCCTGGGTCATCGCCCGGGTGCGCTCCTTGCGGTCGCCCTCCTCGGGCACCGGTACCTCCGGGTGGATCCGCGCCCGCAGCACCGGGCCGTCGTACCAGAGCGTCACCGGCAGCAGCGCCGCCCCGGTCCGCTGGCACAGCGCCGCGGGACCGGCCGGCATCCGGGTCTCCTCACCGAAGAACGACACCCCGATGCCCGCCTCCGACAGGTCCCGGTCCCCGACCAGGCAGACCAGCCGGCCCTCGCGCAGCCGCCGTGCCAGGGTCCCGATCACGTTCACCGAACCACCGGTCAGCGCCAGGACCTCCATGCCCAGGCCCTCCCGGAACGCCACGAACCGGTCGAACAGCCGCTCCGGCTTCAACCGCTCCGCGACCGTGGTGAACGGATAGCCCTGCTGCGCCACCCAGGCCCCCGCGAGGTCCCAGTTGCCCATGTGCGGCAGCGCTATCAGCGCGCCCCGCCCGGCCTCCAGCTGCGCCCGCAGGTGCTCGAAGCCCTCCACCTGGACGTCCCTGGCCACCCGCTCCCGGCTCCACACCGGCAGCCGGAACGACTCCATCCAGTACCGCAGGTACGAGCGCATCCCCGCCCGGGACAGCTCCCGCAGCGCGGCCCCGTCCAGCCCGGGACAGACCCGGCGCAGATTCGCCTCCAACTGCAGCACCCGCTGGCCGCGCTTGCGCCACGCGTAGTCCGCCAGCCGGTCGAACAGCCCCCGGGCCACCCGCTCCGGCAGGTGCTTCAACAGCCCCCACCCCAGCGCGTACGCCCAGTACACCAGTCGGTCCGTCACCGCAGGACGCCCCCCATCAGCTCCCGGCCGCCGCTCGGTCGGCCTCGAACGCCTCCCGGCGCACCGTCAGCATCCGCTGGAACACCGTCACCAGGCTCCCCGCCGCCACCAGCCACAGCGCCACCGGCAGCAGCCACTCCACGTACGGCACACCGAACTTGTGCAGACCCGCGACCCCGGCCGCCACCAGGCTGGCCACCAGCCGCTCGGCCCGCTCCACCAGCCCGGACACGTCACACGGCAGGCCCTGGCTCTCCGCCCGCGCCTTCGTGTACGACACCACCAGACCGCTCGCCAGGCAGAAGATCGCCACCGCGCAGAGCAGGTCGTCGTCCCCCTTGCCCGCGTACCACATCGCCAGACCGCCGAAGATCGCCGCATCGGCGACCCGGTCCAGGGTGGAGTCGAGGAACGCCCCCCACTTCGTGCTCCGGCCCAGCTGGCGGGCCATGTTCCCGTCCACCAGGTCCGAGAAGATGAACACCGTGATCGTGATGGTGCCCCAGAAGAACTCCCCACGGGGGAAGAACACCAGCGCACCGGCCACCGAACCGGCGGTACCGATCAGCGTCACCGCGTCCGGGCTCACGCCCAGGCGGATCAGGAACGCGGCGAACGGGGTCAGGACACGTGTGAAGAAGCCACGCGCGTATTTGTTGAGCATGGCCTTCCCAGCCGCTCCGATCTCCCAGATACCCGCCTGGCGCAGCACGCGCGGCAGACGGCCGGGCGGATCAGCCCGTCCGGCGCACCCATCGTAGCCACGCCGAGGACACGCTCCGGCGCACGCACCGCCGGACGCCACCCCCGCCCACCGCACGCACACGTCCGGTCACCGGCCGGCCGTACGGCACCCGCCCGTCCGCACCCGACCGGCCGTACGGCACGCGCCACCGGCGACACCCGCCCCTAGACTGCGAAGGACAGCCTCGGCGCCACGGGAGGAGACCCCGATGCCCGACCGCAGCACGGCACGAGCCGGCCAGGCACCCGCCGTCACCGGCCCGAAGGACCTGCGCAACGTCGTCCTCATCGGCCCCAGTGGTGTGGGCAAGACCACCCTCGCCGAATCGCTCGCGCTCGCCGCCGGCGCCACCGGCCGTGCCGGCCGCGTCACCGACGGCACCACCGTCTCCGACCACGAGGACATCGAGCACCAGCAGCAGCGCTCCGTCCAGCTCTCGCTCCTCCCCCTCGAGTGGAAGGGCGTCAAGATCAACCTGATCGACCCGCCCGGCCACCCCGACTTCACCGCCGACCTGCGCGCCGCCCTGCACGCCGCCGACGCCGCCGTCTTCGTCGTCTCCGCCACCGACCCGGTCACCGCCCCCACCCGCGCCCTGTGGCGCGAATGCGCCGCCGAGGGCATCCCCCGCGCCATCGCCGTCGCCAAACTCGACCTCGCCCGCACCGGCTTCGACGACATCCTCACCGCCTGCCACGACGCCTTCGAACTGGGCCCCGACACCCTCCGCCCGCTCTTCCTGCCCGTCCACCACGACGGACACCCCGACGGCAGCGTCGACCTCCTCACCGGCGACACCTACGGCGCCGCCGACCCCCTGCCCGACACCGCCCCCGCCCACGACAGCCTCGTCGAAGCCATCTCCGGCCAGGACGACACCCTCATGGAGCGCTACCTCTCCGGCGACCCCCTCGACACCGACTCCCTCGAGGCCGGCCTGCGGCGCGAAGTCCTCTCCTGCGCCCTCCACCCCGCCGTCCCCACCAGCGAGAACGGACTCGGCGCAGCCGAACTCCTCGACCTCATCGCCCACACCTTCCCCGACCCCACCGAACGCACCCGCCCCGCCCCCGCGTGCGACCCCGACGCCCCGCTCGCCGCCCAGGTCGTCCGCGTCACCGGCGACGCCTACGTCGGCCGGATCAGCCTGCTGCGCCTCTACGCCGGCACCCTGCGCCCCGACACCAGGATCCACCTCGTCGGCCCCGCCCACACCGCCGACCAGGACGGCGACGAACGGGTCACCGCCCTCACCAGCCCCTTCGGCAAACTCCAGCGCCCCGTCCCGCACGCCGTCGCCGGCGACCTCGTCTGCGCCGCCAAACTCACCACCGCCCGCGCCGGCGACACCATCCACGACCCCGGCCACCCCGTCGACCTCGAGGGCTGGCGCCTCCCCGAGCCGCTGCTGCCGATCGCCATCGAAGCCCACAGCAAGGCCGACGACGACAAGCTCTCCCAGGCCCTCGCCCGCCTCACCGCCGAAGACCCGGCCCTACGCCTGGAACAGAGCCCCGACACCCACCAGCTCGTCCTCTGGTGCACCGGCGAAGCCCACGCCGACGTCGTCCTCGACCGCCTCCGCACCCGCCACGGCGTCCACGTCGACACCGTCGAGCCCAAGGTCGCCCTGCGCGAGACCTTCGGCACCGCCGCCGCCGGCCACGGCCGCCTGGTCAAGCAGTCCGGCGGCCACGGCCAGTACGCCATCTGCGACCTCGAGGTCGAACCCCTCCCGGCCGGCTCCGGCTTCGAGTTCCAGGAACACGTCGTCGGCGGCGCCGTCCCCAAGCACTTCATCCCCTCCGTCGAGAAGGGCGTCCGCGCCCAGCTCGCCAAGGGCGTCACCACGGGCTACCCGCTCGTCGACGTCCGGGTCACCCTCACCGACGGCAAGGCCCACTCCGTCGACTCCTCCGACGCGTCCTTCCAGAACGCCGCCGCCCTCGCCCTGCGGGACGCCGCCGAGCACGCCGTCATCCGCCTGCTCGAACCCGTCGCCGCCGTCAGCGTCCTGCTGCCCGACGACTACCTCGGCGCCGTCCTCGGCGACCTCTCCGCCCGGCGCGGCCGCGTCCTCGGCACCGAGACCGGCGGCACCGGGCTCACCCTGCTGCGCGCCGAGGTCCCCGAACTCGAACTCGTCCGCTACCCGATCGACCTGCGCTCGCTCACCCACGGCACCGCCGAGTTCTCCCGCGCCTACCTGCGCCACGAACCCATGCCCGCCGCCCTGGCCGAGCGCTACACCGACTGACGACCGCCCCCGCGGTCCGACGGCCCTACGGCTGGGCGGGCTTCCGGACCGGCAGCGCGCAGGCCGCCGTACCCCCCGGCATCCGGTGCCGGTTGCGCGCCACCCAGCGGTACGCCAGGCCCGCCAGCGGCCGCACCGGCGCCGCCGTCAACACGGCGCCCAGATACGCCCACGCCCCGCCGGAGCGCATCAGCAGCCGCGCAACCGCCTGCGCGCCCCCGTACACCCGACCGGTCGGCGTCACCCAGAGCACCTCGCGCTCCGCCCGCTCGGCCGACACCTCGCCCCGGCCGCCGGCGAGCCCGTCCAGCCCCGCCAGGTCCGCGAACTGGAACGGCACCGCCTCCCAGCCCCCCGAGGCCAGCGTCTGCCGCAGGTACCGCTCCGCCCAGCGCACGCAGGACGAACAGAACGAACAGTCCCCGTCGAAGACCAGCACCGGATCCTTCACGGCCGTTCCCCTTCCCTTGCTCCACCGTCCATCCTGCCCCACCGCCACCAGGGGCACCCCGGCGGGTATCGACCCGCCCGAAGCTGGGCATCATGCCCCTCAGGCCTCCGGTGACGGCACTTCAGACGATCATCCGCGCGGGGGTGCCACGGCACGGTAACCTGCCGCTGACAAGGGGAGGAGGGGACGCCACCGTGACCACACTCGACATGACCCCGGGTGCGCAGATACCCCGGACCGACGCCGGCCCGCAGACAGCCATCACCCAGGGACTCTCCTCGACCGCCTACCGCGACGGCGAGGTCGGCGCCTTCGTCGGCGCCGTCACCGACGCCACGGAGAAGAAGGGCCGCTTCGCGCTCTTCCGCCCCAACCTCGGCGAGGCCTTCAGCAAGGCGCTGATCTCCCGCGCCCTGGGCGGCGGCCGCAAACCCCTCGTCCCGGCCTTCGGAGTCGACACCCGCCAGGTCGTCGAACACTGCCTGGCCGCCGAGGAACTGCGCAACACCCGCGACCGGCAGCTCAGCACCGTCTCCGTCGTCACCGGCGTGCTCTTCCTCCCCGGCACCCTGATCTGGCTCGGCGCCTTCCAGCTCCGCGCCTGGCTCAAGCGGGACAACCCGAAGAACGCGGCCGTCTACGGCGGCATCGTGCTCGCCGCGACCGCCGCCCTCGCCGTCCTGCTCCTGCTGCGCCCACCGGCCGCCGGCTACCTCGGCATCTACCTGCGCGTCACCATGCTCGCGCCGGTCATCGGCTGGTACCTCGCCCGCCGGATCGTCGAGCGCTCCGCCAAGGACCTGCGCTCCCGCTGGCAGGCGCTGGTCGAGGGCAGCGTGGTGGCCGCCTCCGTCGCCAAGGCCGTCCCCCGCGACGACCTCGACAAGAAGGCCACCGACCTGCGCGACAAGCTCGGCCGCCTGGACGCCGAGCAGGAGACCAACATCCACCACTACGCCGGCCCCAAGGGCATCCTCGGTGCCGGCCGCCGCTGGGGCGAGTGGCGCCTCGCCGACACCCTCCACCCCGCCGACGGCCACGCCGACTTCCGCGCCTTCCACCCCTGGGACCTGGTCCGCCGGATCTCCTCCCACCTCAAGGGCCTCGGCGTCAGCCACGTCGCCAACAGCGGCATGCCCAACGTCGCCATCAAGCAGTGGGTGGTCTTCGACATCGGCGAGGGCGCCGACGAGATCAGCCGCCCCGGCAACGCCGACATGGACGGCGACCGGATGCGCGACTTCGCCGTGCAGAGCGTCGCCGACAAGCAGACCTTCTCAGGCGGCCCCCGGCACTACCTCGCCACCCAGTTCATCACCCACGACGGCAAGCTGGTCCTCACCTTCACCGTCACCGTCACCCTGCTCGCCAACGTCCTCAACATCACGGTGTCCGGCTACGCGCTCGGTCCGGTCAAGGGCGTCTTCTTCGACAAGCCCAAGGACAAGGAGAAGTCGGTCGCCAAGACCGTGAAGTTCTGGGAGGAGCGCACCGTCAAGCTCCCCCTGATCGACAACGACGAGGTCGTCCGCCAGGCCGTCCGCGCCCCCTTCTACCGGATGCCCGGCCTGCTCGGCTGGCTCGGCGGCGGGCTCGGGCTGCCCGAGCCCTTCGGGCTGCGGCACATCTGGGTCGGCCGGGCCTGGGAGAACCGCTCCATGGTCGACAACGCCCAGAACGCCTCCGTCCCGGTGCTCGCCGCCGTCCACGCGGCCACGCTGGAGTTCCTGGAGGAGCACGACCTGGACGCCGACCGCTTCTTCAAGAACCGCACCTCGATCATCAAGTCCGAGGCGCAGAGCCCGCGCCCGTACGACGTGGACACCTTCAACGCCGGCTGACCCGGCGCCGAGCACGCGAGAGGGCCCCACCGAGCATCCCGGTGGGGCCCTCTCGCACGCGTCGCCGGGGCTCAGCCCTGCGGCCAGACCTCGGCCAGCATCTTCCGGGTGTCCGCCAGCAGCTGCGGCAGCACCTTGGTGTGGCCGACCACCGGCATGAAGTTGGTGTCCCCGCCCCAGCGCGGCACCACGTGCTGGTGCAGGTGCGCCGCGATCCCGGCCCCGGCCGCAGCGCCCTGGTTCATCCCGATGTTGAACCCGTGCGCCCCGGAGGCCGCCCGCAGCGCCGTCATCGCCTTCTTGGTGAAGTCCGCCAGCTCGGCCGTCTCGGCCTCGTCCAGGTCGGTGTAGTCGGCCACGTGGCGGTACGGGACCACCATCAGGTGCCCGCCGTTGTACGGGTACAGGTTCAGCACCGCGAACACGGCGCTCCCCCGGGCGATGACCAGACCGTCCTCGTCGCTCAGCGACGGGATCGAGCAGAACGGACAACCGTCGTCCGGAGCCGGGCCGGTGGGCTTGTTCTCACCCTGGATGTACGCCATCCGATGGGGGGTCCACAGGCGGCGGAAGCCGTCCGGCTCACCGACGCCCCGCTGCAGTTCCGGCTCAGTCGTCATGCTGATCAGCATATTCGCCCGACGGTGCTTGCAAAGCCGCGCGGGGCAGACTCTTCAAGAGCCTGCCCCGCGCATCCCCGCCCGGGCGGGGCCCACGTCCGCATCTGCCACGTCCGCCCGATCGCGTCCGGGTCACCCCCGCCCAGGCGGGGCCTAGGTCACACCTGGATGCGACGCTCCACCGAATCCACGATCTCGGCGATCGCCTCGTCGACCGGCACGCCGTTCTTCTGCTCGCCGTTGCGGTAGCGGAAGGAGACGGCACCGGCCTCGACGTCGTCATTACCAGCGATCAGCATGTACGGCGTCTTGGAACGCTGCGCGTTCCTGATCTTCTTCTGCATGCGGTCGTCCGAGGTGTCGACCTCGACCCGGATCCCGTGCTTCTTGAGCTTCGCCGCGACCTCCAGCAGGTACGGCACGTGCTCGTCGGTGATCGGGATGCCGGTCACGGTGACCGGGGCCAGCCACGGCGGCATGGCGCCGGCGTAGTGCTCCAGCAGCACCGCGAAGAACCGCTCGATCGAACCGAACAGCGCCCGGTGGATCATGACCGGCCGCTGCCGCGAGCCGTCCGCCGCTGTGTACTCCAGGTCGAAGCGCTCGGGCAGGTTGAAATCCAACTGAATCGTCGACATCTGCCAAGTCCGGCCGATGGCGTCGCGCGCCTGGACCGAGATCTTCGGGCCGTAGAAGGCCGCGCCGCCCGGGTCCGGAACCAGCGGCAGCCCCTGCTTCTCGGCCACGGCGGCGAGGACGCGGGTGGCCTCCTCCCAGGTCTCGTCCGACCCGACGAACTTCTCCTCGTCCTTGGTCGACAGCTCCAGGTAGAAGTCGGTCAGACCGTAGTCGCGGAGCAGGTTGAGCACGAAGGTCAGCGTCGAGTCGAGCTCGTCCGCCATCTGCTCGCGGGTGCAGTAGATGTGGGCGTCGTCCTGCGTGAACCCGCGGGCACGGGTCAGGCCGTGCACCACACCCGACTTCTCGTAGCGGTACACCGTCCCGAACTCGAAGAGGCGCAGCGGCAGTTCACGGTACGAGCGGCCGCGCGCGTCGAAGATCAGGTTGTGCATCGGGCAGTTCATCGGCTTGAGGTAGTAGTCCACGCCCTCGTCGAGCTGCATGGGCGGGTACATGCCGTCCGCGTACCAGTCGAGGTGGCCGCTCTTCTCGAAGAGCTTCCCCTTGGTGGCGTGCGGGGTGTAGACGAACTCGTAGCCCTCCTCCTCGTGCCGCTTGCGCGAGTAGTCCTCCATCGCGCGGCGGATGATGCCGCCCTTGGGGTGGAAGACGGCGAGGCCGGAACCGATCTCCTCGGGGATGGAGAAGAGGTCGAGCTCGTTGCCGAGCTTGCGGTGGTCGCGCTTCTCGGCCTCGACGAGGAAGTCGAGGTGGGCCTTGAGCTCGTCCTTGGTCGGCCAGGCGGTGCCGTAGATGCGCTGGAGCATCGGGTTCTTCTCGCTGCCGCGCCAGTAGGCGGCCGCGTTGCGCATCAGCTTGAACGCCGGGATGTGCCGGGTGCTGGGCAGGTGCGGGCCGCGGCAGAGGTCTCCCCAGCACTGCTCGCCGCTCTTGGCGTCCAGGTTGTCGTAGATGGTGAGCTCGCCGGCGCCGACCTCGACGTCGGCGCCCTCGCCGGCGGTGGCGGCGGAACCCTTGAGGCCGATCAGCTCGAGCTTGTACGGCTCGGCCGCCAGCTCCTCGCGGGCGGACTCGTCGGTGACCACGCGGCGGGAGAACTTCTGCCCGCGCTTGATGATCTCCTGCATGCGCTTCTCGATGGCCTTGAGGTCATCGGGGTGGAAGGGCTTCTCGACGTCGAAGTCGTAGTAGAAGCCGTCCTTGACCGGCGGGCCGATGCCCAGCTTGGCCTCGGGGTAGAGCTGCTGCACGGCCTGGGCCATGACGTGCGCGGTGGAGTGGCGCAGGATGTCGAGGCCGTCCTTGCTGTCGATCGCGACCGGCTCGACCTCCTCGCCGTCCTGGAGGACGTACGCGAGGTCCTTGAGCTGGCCGCCGACGCGGGCGGCGATGATCGAGCGGTCGTCGGCGAAGAGCTCGGCGGCCGTGGTGCCCGTCGTCACCACGCGCTCTTCCCGATCGGGTTCGCGGCTGATGATTACCCGGACGTCCGTCACCGGTCTCTCCTGACGTGCTGGATTTCAGAGGACGCAACACTGCGCTGCGCGTGACGATGGTACCGAGAGCGCCGCCCCTGCCGTCCACCTACGCCCCTTCTCCCCCTCCCTCCGCCGTCTCCCCGAGCGCTTTCAACAGCCGCTCGCGGTCCCCTTCCTCCCAGCCGCGGAGTTCCAGTCCGTGCGGGCGGGTCAGCCGGCGGAAGCCGCCGTGCCGGTCCAGCCGGCCGGAGACCCGCAGGGGCAGGCCCGCGAGGTGGGCCTCGGCGGCGAGCCGGTAGTCGGGGTCGGGCAGGCGGAGCTTGAGTTCGCGGACGTCGGCGCCTGCCAGCACTCGCAGCCGTACCGAGCCGGGGCCCGTGGGGTCGGCGCGCTTGAGCCGGGTGACGACGCCGAGCACGGTGACGGCGACGGCGGGTTCGATCCGTTCCAGCAGGTCGGCGGCCTCCACCAGGGCGGGCAGGTCACCGGGTGAGAAGTCGAGGTCGATCCGGCGGTCCCCGAAGCCGCCCGGCGTTCCGGCGGCGGGTGACCAGGAGACGCTGAGCCGGGCTGCCGTCGAGTCGCGCACCAACTCCTCGACGGACTGGACGAGCTCCCGGCTGACCCCGGACCGGACGGCGTTCTCGAAGACCTCGGGCCCGCCGCTGACCCGGCGGTAGTCCACGGCGTCGCGCAGCGCCTCCAGGGCGCGGACCAGGGTGGTGACGGCGGCGCGGCCCTCGGGGGCGGGGGTGTGGGCGGTGAGGGCGGCGCCCTGTTCGACCAGCAGGACGCGGTCCAGGAGGTCCCCGGCGGGGCCGTCCAGCCGGGCGCCGAAGTAGCCGGCCCTGGCGCGGGCGGCCTTGGCGCCGGCGGCGAGCATGCCGCGGGCCGCCCGCCGGAGCCGCTCGGCCTCGCCCCAGGCGGTGGTCCCGTCGGGGCCGGGCGGTTCGCGGTGCCAGCACAGTTCGTCGCCGGGGACGGCGAGGGCGAGCAGGATGGAGCGGGCGGAGGGGGTGCGGGAGCGGGAGAGCGCGGTGACGGCGTCGGTGAGGAGCTCGACGGCGTCGTCGAAGCCGTCCCCGGCCGGGACGAGCAGGCTGGTGCCGGGTTCGCCGTCGGGCGGGGTCCAGCGTCCGTAGCGGGCGGCCGGTCCGCCGCGGCGGACCCAGCCGTGCCGGGCGAGCAGGGTCGCCAGGACCTTCGGGTCGACGGTGGCCGGGTCGGGCAGGAGCGGGGCCGGTTCGCCCGGTCCGTACGGCGGTGTCATGGGTCCGGTTCCTCCCTGCCGGGGCCGGGCCGTCACGGGCTGCCGCCCGCGCCGACCCGGGCCATGATGTCGCAGAGCGCGCGGTCGTCGAAGACCCGCTCGGTGGGCAGCCGGACGTTGGTGCGCCGCTTCCCGGTGACGGGATGGCCGGCCAGGTTGACCCAGTAGCAGCAGTGCCGCAGTTCCAGGGCGTCCGGGCGGGCCCGCAGCCAGTGGTCGACCCGGCGCGGCAGCAGCATCACGACCAGGATCCGCGGCACCGCGACCCGGGGCCGGGCGAGCTTGCGCAGGTGGTCGTTGTCCAGGGTGAAGCTGAAGAACGGCCCGGCCGGGTCGGGCGCGACCTGCTGGGTGGCCTTGAGCTGGATCTTGACGGTGACCTCGTCGTCCACCTCGTGCTCGCGGGAGCCGTGGCTGACGTGCCAGTCGATGCCGTTGTCCGGGAAGGGCTGGGAGAGCGAGCAGCCGGCCGCCGCGGCCACCGCGTGCAGATAGCCGACCTGCAGGGTCTCCATGCAGGCGGTGACGGCGAGGTTCCCCCGCAGTACCGCCGTCGTCGCCGTCTCCTCGGGCTGCGGCTGGGTCGGTGCCATCGCCCCGTGGCCTCCCCCGGTTCCGGGCCCGTCCCGGTCCGGACGGGCAGTCGATTCGAACGGGACGGTCATGGGCAGGATCCCCGGCCGGGCTTGGGCCAAACGGGTTGAAGGGGCATCAGGGCCGGGTATCAACCGGGCGCAACGCTCGTCTGAGGGGCAGTCATGCAGCAGCACTGGTACACCGGCCCGCTCGCCTCCTTCGACACCGAGACGACCGGCGTGGACGTGGAGAACGACCGCATCGTCTCGGCCGCCCTGGTCGTCCAGCTCGCGCCCGGGGCGCCGGCGCGGACCACGACCTGGCTCGCCGATCCTGGGGTTCCGATCCCGGACGGCGCCCGCGCGGTGCACGGCATCACCGACGAGCAGGTGCGCGCCCACGGTCGGCCGGCCGGCACGGTGGTGGCGGAGGTCACCCGCGCGTTGGCGGCCGAGGCGCGGGCCGGGCGCCCGGTGGTGGTGATGAACGCGCCCTACGACCTGACGCTGCTGGACCGGGAGCTGCGCCGCCATCACGGGGTGACGCTGGCCGGCGGGCTCGCGGCGGGCCTGGTGGTGCTGGATCCCCGGGTGCTGGACAAGCACGTGGACCGCTACCGCAAGGGCCGTCGGACGCTGACCGACCTGTGCGCCCACTACGGCGTGGAGCTGGCCGGGGCGCACGACGCGGCGGCGGACGCGACGGCGGCGCTGGCGCTGACCCGGCGGATAGGCGCCCGCTACCCGGCGGCGCTGGGCGGGCTGTCGGCGGCGGAGCTGCACCTGCGGCAGGCGATCTGGCACGCGGCGCAGGCGCGCGGGCTGCAGCACTGGTTCGACCGCTCGGGGACGCCGGAGCGGGTGGACCTGTCCTGGCCGCTGCGGCCGGCCCGGTGCGGCTGTGGGCGCCGGCTGGAGCCGGAGCACGGGTGCGAGGCGGCGGCCTAGCGGGCGGCCCCGGAGTCCGGGGCCCGGAACGCGCCGCAGGCCCTGACCGGTTTCCTGGTCAGGGCCTGCGTGCTGTCCGGTGGGCGATACTGGGATCGAACCAGTGACCCCTTCGGTGTGAACGAAGTGCTCTCCCGCTGAGCTAATCGCCCGGGCAACGAGAAGAACTGTAGCACCATTCGGGGCCGGTCGTACAACTCGCCCTTCCGGGTGGCACCGACACCGCCGAGAACTCGCGCTCCGCACGGAAGATGACTGAGCCTCAGCCGATTACCGACGGCCCTTCAGGCGGATTCCGGAAATACACGTGAGGCCCAGCCGATAATCGGCTGGGCCTCACGTATCACAATGCATTCCGGTGGGCGATACTGGGATCGAACCAGTGACCCCTTCGGTGTGAACGAAGTGCTCTCCCGCTGAGCTAATCGCCCGGGTGCAGGGAAAACATTACCGCATCCCGGAGGGTGCTCCGACCACTCTCCCGGCCCCGGGCCCCGCGCCCGGGCAGGTCAGCTCTCGTCGAGCTGCCAGGGGACGGCCAGGCCGTAGCGGGCGAAGTACCAGCCGCCCACCCCGACGAGGGCGGCCAGTCCGATCGCGGTGAGCGTCAGGTTGCGGCGGCGCACCCTGGGGTCCATGGCCCGCTGGGCGGCCTCGGCGACCTTGCGGCGGGTCCAGCGCAGGGCCAGCTGGGCCCAGGCGAACTCGGTGGCCCAGATCCCCATGCCGAGGAAGATCACCAGCCAGCCGGGGCCGGGCAGCGGCAGCATGACCAGCCCGAGCACCACCACCGCGAGGCCGGCCAGGAAGATCGCCACCTGCCAGATCCGGTGCAGCGCCGGCGAGCGGCGGACGAAGGCCGGGGCCCTCGAACCGACCGCCCGCCCACCGTCGACGGCCGCGTCAACAGCCTCGGCCGCTTCACCCGTTCTCGCGTTCCCGCCGGTCTTGTCGTTTCGCACAGTCATGCCAGGAAACTAACCAAGTAGCGCCCGGGTATTGCCCGACCCGGCCGCTGCGGAGCGATTCCGCAATGCGCCGTAAGGGGTACGACTCGCGCCCGAATCGGGACAGAGGGGTTTACATCGGTCTTGGAGGTGGGATGGTCCGTTCGCCGACGTGCGATTCCCCGAGCGCACACTGAGCGAAAGGCCATGGCGCTTATGAACACCACGGTCAGCTGCGAGCTGCACCTGCGCCTCATCGTGTCCAGCGAGTCCTCACTGCCCGTCCCAGCGGGCCTGCGCTACGACACTGCCGACCCCTACGCCGTGCACGCCACGTTCCACACGGGCGCCGACGAGACCGTGGAGTGGGTGTTCGCCCGAGATCTCCTCGCGGAGGGGCTGCACCGACCCACTGGTACCGGCGACGTCCGGGTGTGGCCGTCGCGGAGCCACGGGCAAGGGGTGGTCTGCATCGCCCTGAGCTCTCCGGAAGGAGAAGCCCTGCTGGAGGCCCCGGCCCGGGCGCTTGAGTCGTTCCTCAAGCGGACGGACGCCGCGGTGCCCCCCGGCACCGAACACCGTCACTTCGACCTCGACCGGGAGCTGTCCCACATCCTCGCCGAAAGCTGACTCCGTCCGGAGGCGGTCACGCCCCGCTGTCGGCGGGGCCGCAGCCCCTGCCGCCATCGCAGCCGTCCTACTCGGGGGCACGGCAGCGGACTCAGCCGCGCACGACGCGGCCTCGGGGCCGGTGAAACGGTTCTGCTCCCACCGGAGCAGTCCCCAGCACCACAGACGCCCGGCGCCGGGGCCGGTCATCCTCACGGGTGGCCGGCCCCGGCGCCGGGCGTCGGCGTGTTCCGGCGGCCGCGCCCGCCGGGGTCCGCGCACCCCGGCCCGGGGCCCGCCGCCCCGGACGGCCCCGGTTTCGTAGGCCTTGACGTACTGCGTACACGCATTCGAAAGAAGGAGCCGCCCCACCGGCACGGGGCCCGGTATGGTCTGGGGTAACCGCGGACGCGGGGTATCGGAGTCCCCCTGCGCGAGGAGCCCCCAACGTGCTGATCACCCATGACACCGAGTGCGCGCTGAGCATCCTCGTGGAGCTGCTCAACACCGCGCCCGAGGTGTGCGGCGCCGAGCGGCTGCCGGACGTCGCCGCACTGGACGCCTTCGTGGTCCGCCAGGAGATCAGCGAGATCGACTCACTGACCGGGGACGACCTGCGGCGGGTGCACGAGCTGCGGACCCGGCTGCGCGAGGTGTTCGCGACGGAGTCCACCGCGGAGGCCGCCGAGCTGGTCAACTCGATCGTCGCGGCCGCCGGCACGACGCCCCGGCTGACCGACCACGACGGCCACGACTGGCACATCCACTACTTCGCACCGCACGCCGCGCTCGGCGACCACTTGGCGGCCGAGCTGGGCATGGCGCTGGCCTTCATCCTGGTGGCGGGCGAGCGGGAGCGGCTGCGCCGCTGCGAGGCGCCGGACTGCGCGCGGGTCTTCGTGGACCTCTCCCGGAACCGCTCGCGGCGCTACTGCGACAGCCGCACCTGCGGCAACCGGCTGCACGTCGCCGCGTACCGGGCGCGCCAGCGGTCGGCGGAGGCCGTCCCCTCCGCCTGACCCGCCGGCCCCGCCGCTCAGATCCCGCGCTTGCGGAGGATCTCCTCGATGTCGGCGAAGTCGCCGAGACCGTCGTCCCGTTTGCCCGCGGCCTGCTTCTTCGGGGCCCCGGGCGGCGTCGGCGCCACCGCCTGGCGCTCGGGCGCCGGGCGGGCCGCGGCCGGGCGCTCCGGGGCGCCCTCCACCGCCGCCGCGCCGCCCCGGCGGCCCACCCAGCGGGTGGTGACCAGCAGGACCGCGGAGAGGCCGAGCAGCGCGATGCCCGTCCACACCCGGGGGTCGAAGACCAGCTTGGCCGCCCAGTCGGCGAACTCCCCGGCGATCGTGCTCGCCAGCGGGAACAGGCCGGTCAGGTAGAGCCCGGCGGGCAGCAGGGCCACCGCGAACCAGCGGGTCGCCGACAGGAAGCGCCGCCGGTAGGCCCGCAGCCCCGCGAAGGCCACCCCGCCCGCGGTGAGGACGAAACCGATCGCCGCACTCAGCACGGAAGCGCTCCTTCGTGTCCGGTCGTCCTGGTCATCGGTGCCTTCCTCTCGGTCCGCCTCCGGGCGCACCTCCGGCCGGAGCGGGCGCCCACTAGTGGAACACTGGGGCAATGATCGATGGTTCCCTCCCCCGCCTCGAGTTCTGGTGCGACCTCCAGTGCCCGGACTGCCACACCGCCCTGGATGACGTACGGGCGCTGCGCGCGCAGTACGGCGACGCGCTGCCCGTGGAGGTGCGGCACTTCCCGCTGGAGAAGCACAAGCACGCCTACGCCGCCGCGGAGGCGGCCGAGGAGGCGTTCGCGCAGGGGCTGGGCTGGCCGTTCGTGGAGGCGCTGCTGGCCCGCACCGCGGAGCTGGACGCGCGTGGGCAGCAGGTGCTGCTGGACGTGGCCCGGGAGGTCGGGGCGGACGTCGAGGAGGTGGACACCGCGCTGGTCGACGGCCGGCACATGCTGACCGTCGACGCCGACCAGGCCGAGGGCAAGGCGATCGGGGTCACCGGCACGCCGACGTACGTGATCGGCGGGAAGCGCCTCGACGGCGGCAAGAGCCAGGACGGGTTGCGCGAGCGGATCGTGGCCGTCATCGAGGCGGCGAAGGGGTCCTGACGACACGTCAGGTCACAGCGGCTTGCCGTAGAGGCGCTCGGTGACCGCGTATCCGAGCGAGTCGTAGAGCCGGACGGCGACCTCGTTGCGGGTGAAGACGTTGAGGCCGAGGTCGTGCACCCCGGCGGCCAGGCACTCGCGTTCGGCGAGCAGCATCAGTGTGCGTCCGTGCCCCCTGCCCCGGTGGTCCGGGGACACCTCGACGCCCATCACCCAGGCGAGCGGTTCACCGTCCGGCAGGTCGCGCAGCCGCAGTTGCACCCAGATCGAGCCGTACGGGCCCTCTCCGCCGTCGGCACCGTACAGCCTGCGCAGGACGACGCCCGGGGTGTCGACGCCCTGCGGGACGGGGTTCGGCGGGTCGTCGCCGCCGGTCCTGGCGCGGGCCTGCTCCTCGGTGAGGCCGGACCCGACGAGCGACCGGCGGTAGCCCTCCGCCGACCGGGCGAGCCAGTCGTCGAGGTCGGCCGGGTCGAAGGGGCGCGCGCTCACCCCGGCGGGCAGCGCGGGGGCGGTGACCAGCCGCTTGGACATGCTCAGGGCCCGCTCGGTGTAGCCGAGGGCGACGGCGAGCCCGCGCGCCGTCGTGGCCGCCTCGGGGACGCCGACGTCCACCCGGGTGCAGCCCCAGTTGCGCAGCACCTCCTCGGCGGCCAGGGCGCCGAACGTGCCCCGGCCCCGGCCGCGACCCTCGGTGATCTCCAACTCGGATATCCGGCCCCAGAGTTGACCGCCCTGCGGATCGGCGGTGGTGCGCAGCGCGCCGACCGGGTGGCCGTTGGAGAGGATCAGCCAGCGTCTGGTGCGGCCGCCGGCCGCGGTGGGTGTCTCCGGGCCCTCGGGGCGCAGCGTGGTGGTCATGTGGTGGTCCCTTCCCCCTGTGCGGAGGGTTATCCACCCGGTCGGCGCGCTCCGCGGGTCGGAGGTCACGGGTCGAGGTCGTCGCCGCTGCGCTCGGTGAAGACGGCCATGGCCTTGGCGGTGACGGGGCCGGTGCCGGGCAGTTCGCGGTCGTCGACGCGGGTGACGGCCTGGACGTCGCGGGTGGTGGAGGTCAGGAAGACCTCCTCGGCGTTCCGGAGGGCGCCGAGCGGGAGGTCGGCCTCCTCGGCGCCGCACCAGTCGATGACGAGTTGCCGGGTGATGCCGGCCAGGCAGCCGGAGGCGAGGGTGGGGGTGAGCAGGCGGCCGTCGAGGACCACGAAGACGTTGGAGCCGGTGCCCTCGCAGAGCAGGCCGGCGGTGTTGGCGAACAGGGCCTCGGAGGCGCCGGCGCGGTGGGCGGCGGCCAGGGCGACGACGTTCTCGGCGTACGAGGTGGTCTTGAGGCCGGCGACGGCGCTGTGCTCGTTGCGGCGCCAGGGGACGACGGTGACGGCGGTCTCGTCGGGGCGGCGGGTGATCGGGCTGAGGGCGACGACCATGGTGGGACCGGTGGTGCCGCGCTCGGAGCTGAGCGGGCCGTTGCCGCCGGTGTAGGTGATGCGCAGCCGGCCGAGCGGTGCGGGGTTGGCGGCGAGGACCCGGGTGCAGGCCTCGCGGACCAGGTCGTGGTCCGGGTCGGCCAGGCCGAGGCCGCGGGCGGAGCGGGTGAGCCGGTCCAGGTGGCGGGTGACCGCGAAGGCCCGGCCGTCGACCGTCTTCATGGTCTCGAAGACGCCGTCGCCGGTGGTGAGGCCGTGATCGAGGACGGAGACGGCCGCGTCGGCGGAGTCGACGAGCGTGCCGTTGACCCAGCTCGTGGTGCGGTTGTGCATCGGGCTGCTCCTAGGCGGTGCGGGCTCAGGCCCCGGTCGACTCGGATCCGCGACCGGACTCGGCTGCGGGCTCGGCTCCGGGTTCGCTGCCCGACGCTATCGCGACCAGGCGGGCGGCCTTCAGTTCGGTTTCGGCCCATTCGCGCTCGGGGTCGGAGCCCCAGGTGATGCCGGCACCGGTACCGAAGCGCAGGACGGGTGCGCCCGGGTCCGTCCGGTCGATCCAGAAGGTGCGGATGCCGACCGCGAGTTCGGCCTCGCCCCGGTCCGCGTCGACCCAGCCGACGGCGCCGCAGTAGGGGCCGCGCGGGGCGGTCTCCAGGGCTTCGATGATCCGCAGGGCGCTGGACTTGGGAGCTCCGGTGACGGAGCCGGGCGGGAAGGTGGCGGCGAGGAGCTCGGGCCAGCCGGCGCCTTCGCGCAGGGTGCCCTCGACGGTGGAGACCAGGTGGACCAGGCCGGGGTGCTTCTCGACGGCGCAGAGGTCGGGGACGGTGACGCTGCCGGTCTCGCAGACCCGGCCGAGGTCGTTGCGGACCAGGTCGACGATCATCACGTTCTCGGCGTGGTCCTTGTCGAGGAGGTCGTCCTCGGTGCGGCCGGTGCCCTTGATCGGGCCGGAGGAGACGGTGCGGCCGTTGCGGCGCAGGTAGAGCTCGGGCGAGGCGGTGGCGATCTCGACGCCGTGACCGGGCAGGCGGATGGTGCCGGCGTAGGGGGCGGGGTTGCCGTGGGCGAGGAGTCCGGTGAGGGCGTCGACGTCACTGCGGTCCGGGTCGGGCAGCGGTGCGGACAGCACCCGGCAGAGGTTGGCCTGGTAGACCTCGCCGGCGGCTATGTGCTCGCGGATGCGGCGCACGCCCGCGGTGTAGGCGGCGCGGTCGAGGGAGCTGTGCCAACTGCCGGCCTGCGGTCCGCGCCAGCCCGCACCGGAGGGCGGGGCGGGGGCGGGGCGGACCTCGTCGAAGCGGGCGCAGGTGAGCCGGCCCTCGAAGTCGTGGGCGACGGCCCAGTAGCCGGCGGAGTCGAGGGCGGCCGGGTCCGAGGTGACGTCGCGCAGTCCGGTGGCCAGGCGGCCTCCGAAGCGGGCGAGCGGGGTGCGGGGGTCGGGGTGGCCGGACACGGTTCTCCTGCGCGGTGGTGCTGGGCGGCGGTGCCTGAAGTGTAGGTCGGGGGCGCGGGCCCGGACCGGCTCGCGCCCCGCGCACGAGCACCCGTGTGCGTCACCCGGGTGTGCGCCGGGTGACCTGCGGATGATCGTCCCGGAGCGCCGCAGGTGGCGGCCGGTGACGTGCCGGGAGGGCTGACGGGACGGCACTCGCGACCATCCCCTCGGCATGCTGCGGGAACGGATTTTTAGCTGGCCCGGGAATCCGCTAGAGTTCAACACGTCGCCAGGGAGCGCAGCCGAAGAAAAGCGGTGAAGGCCCTGGGAGACAGGCGGACGTGGCTCAGTTGGTAGAGCATCACCTTGCCAAGGTGAGGGTCGCGAGTTCGAATCTCGTCGTCCGCTCGTTGGAGAGCAGTGTAAGATCGTTCTTCATGTGTTGCCTGGTGGAGTGGCCGAGAGGCGAGGCAACGGCCTGCAAAGCCGTGTACACGGGTTCAAATCCCGTCTCCACCTCCAAGAGGTTCCCCCGGTTCCACCGGGGGACCTCCCCGCGCGATTAGCTCAGCGGGAGAGCACTACCTTGACACGGTAGGGGTCACTGGTTCAATCCCAGTATCGCGCACGTCGGACCCATCGGGGTCTGCTGCAACACCGCCATACCAGGCGCGATTAGCTCAGCGGGAGAGCACTACCTTGACACGGTAGGGGTCACTGGTTCAATCCCAGTATCGCGCACAGTAACGGGCCCTTCAGGGTCTGCTGCAACACCGCCACATCAGGCGCGATTAGCTCAGCGGGAGAGCACTACCTTGACACGGTAGGGGTCACTGGTTCAATCCCAGTATCGCGCACGTCGGACCCATCGGGGTCTGCTGC
>NZ_JBSFKQ010000010.1:140598-203618 GCF_053598615.1 Kitasatospora sp. NPDC001095
CACCGCCATACCAGGCGCGATTAGCTCAGCGGGAGAGCACTACCTTGACACGGTAGGGGTCACTGGTTCAATCCCAGTATCGCGCACAGTAACGGCCGGGGCCGCGATCCGTCAGGGTCGCGGCCCCGGCCGTTTGTCGTCTGTCTGCGGCCCTGCCCTACCGCCGTGCCGTGTGCCGGGAAGCGTCGGGGAACGAAAAGAGAAGAGCCGCGTACGGACGCCCTCACCGACGTCCGCACGCGGCATCTCCGCCTGCCGGGGCGCTCTGCGCGCCGCTCCTCGCCCGTCCGCGTGTCATCGCGGCCGCGGCCTCCCCGGCGGCACCGCTCCCCGTCCCCAGGGGTTCGGTGCCCGTCTTCGACCGGCCTCGGGGGCCGGTGTCCTTCTTCCTGCTCAGCGGGCGATCAGATCGGCGACGGCCTGGGCCTGGCTCGCCATCTGTTCCCACCCGCCGAAGAGCAGCACCAGGAGCACGGCGCACGGCAGGGCCATGGCCAGCGCCACGGCGGGGTGCCGCGTGGGCTGCTCGGCGGACCGGGACTGGACGAAGGCCGGCCGACGGCGGCGGGGGGTTCCCGTGAGCTGCGGTGCCATGTCCTTGCTCCTGATCCGGTCGAGTTGGCGCGGTGGACGGCTTACCTCGGGGGACGAGCTCCCCGTCCACCGCTGAGCACAACGCTATTGGTCAGGGGGTCCTCCGGGCGTCATGCCGTCGTACTGTTCCTCGGACGTCCGGGAGGATGACGATCAGACTCGGGGCCTACTACCGCAGGGGGACGGAAGGCTCATCCGACCCCCGAGGGAACCCTGAGGGGGAACCCCGAGAAGCGCTTCGACACTCCTGCGACCTGCAGATCAGCGCAAGATCGGACAATCGCACGGTGGCTTCAGGTGTTGCGTATCAGCACACCGCAGCGGGCAGTCCGTAAGCTGTGCCAGACAGGAACTGACGATGGCCCAACCGACGGGGCCTCACCCACCGGCTGACGGGGAACGAAACATGGCGATGATGCGGCTGAGGCGTGAGGACCCCCGCATCGTCGGGCCGTACCGCCTGCACCGGCGACTGGGCGCCGGCGGCATGGGCGTGGTCTACCTCGGGTCCGACCGCCGCGGGCAGCGCGTCGCCCTCAAGCTGATCCGCGCCGAGCTCGCCGAGGACCAGGAGTTCCGTACCCGCTTCGCCCGCGAGATCGCCGCCGCCTCCCGGATCCGGGGCGGCTGCACCGCACGCGTGGTCGGCTCGGACATCGAGACCGAACGCCCCTGGCTGGCCACCGCGTACGTACCGGGGCCCTCGCTCTACAAGCGGGTCGGCGACGAAGGCCCGCTGAGCTGGCCCGAGGCGGCCCGGATCGGGGCCGCACTGGCCGACGGACTGGTCAAGGTGCACGAGGCCGGCGTGGTCCACCGGGACCTCAAGCCCTCCAACATCCTGCTCTCGCCCCGGGGCCCGCGGATCATCGACTTCGGCATCGCGTGGTCGCGCGGCGCCAGCACGCTCACCCACGTCGGCACCGCGGTCGGCTCCCCCGGCTTCCTCGCGCCCGAGCAGGTACGCGGGGCCGCCGTCACGCCCGCCACCGACGTGTTCGCCTTCGGCGCCACCCTCGCTTACGCCCTCACCGGGGACACCCCGTTCGGCTCCGGGGCGTCCTCCGAAGTGATGCTGTACCGGGTCGTCCACGAGGAGCCCGACCTCTCGGCCGTACCGCCGCAACTCGCGCCGCTGATCCGCGCCTGCCTGGCCAAGGAGCCCGCCGAGCGGCCCGGGGCCGCCGCGCTGCACGAGCGGCTCAGCGAACTGGCGGCGCGCGGGGCGGCGGGCGGCAGCACCCGCGCGACACGGCCCGGGCGGGGCGCGGCCGCGCCGGCTCCGGCCCGGCAGGAGAACGGCCGTCAGGGAGTACCGGCCCCCGGACGCTCCCCCGAGCCGCCCGCCGCGGCACGGGCCAGGGCGGCGGCGGGCCGCCCCGGCGCACAGTCGGCCGGAGCCGCCGGGCGCCGCCCGCAGCAGGGGCCGGCCGCACCCGCCCCCCGGCCCGAGCCGACACCGGTGACCCGCCCGCTGCGGGAGCGTCCGGACCGTCCCCAGACCCCACCGCCGGCCCGCCCCGGCCCCGGGCCCGGCCCCCGCGACCGGGCGCGCCCCCGGGACCGCCAGCACACCCCCGCCCCCGGCGGACGTCCCGGCACCGCCCGGCAGCGGCTGCTCCGGCAGCGGCTGATCGTCTTCGTCACGGTGACCATCGGAGTGGCGCTGGCCATCGCCGCGGCTCAGGGGTGCGAGAACCGGGACAACCGGAGCGTGCGGCCGCCGACCGGGGTGGTGGCGACCACGGGCTCCGGCGGCGCGCAGGCGGTGCCGGGGACCTCGGCGGACGTCGCACCGCCGGCCGCGACCGCGCCGCTCCCGGCCGCGGCGCGCGCAGGTGCCGACGCCGGTCTGACACCGCCGCAGGCACCGGTACCGGCGGTCGACTGGCCCAACCACAGCTACCCCGACGGAGCCGGCGGGCCGGCCACCGCGCTGCAGAACGGGCACTCCGTCGGGGCCGGGCCACAGGTCGCGCTGAGTGCGGTGCTGCCGGCCCGGTACAAGGGCCTACCGGCCACGGTGGTCGTCCTGCGGCGGGCGGAGGGCTCCACCTCGGTCGACCTCGTCCAGCTCTACACCTTCACCGGAGACACCCCCGTCGCCGTCACCTCCCGCACCTCGGTGGCGGACCCGCAGGCGGCGGCCACCTGGCGGCTGGACGGCAGCACGGTCGTCCGCGAGGAGCGCGCGGCCGCCACCGGCACCGTCACCTCCACCCGCTACGCCGTCCGCCCCGACGGCACCCTCGACGAATCCTGGCCCGGCGCCACCACCCCTCCCCCCGCCGCCGCCGCGGCCCCACCCACCTCCCCCCTCGGCTGACACCCGCGCCACGAGAAGCCGGGCCGGCCGACGTCTGGCGGAGCGACGAGGCGCGGCGTGCAGCACGAGCCCCTCTCGGGGCGCCAGCAGCACGCGGCGGGAGAGCCCCGTGGAGGCGGGCGCCGGGCGGGACGGGGAAAGGGCGCGTGCATGAGAAGTCGGGCGGGCCGACTTCTCATGCGGGGGCGGGGTCAGGGGGTGGGGGTGGTGACGGCGTAGAAGGCCACGGCTGCGGCGGCGCCGACGTTGAGGGAGTCGATCCCGTGGGCCATGGGGATGCGGACGGGGTGGTGGGCGGCGGCGATGGCGCGGGGGGTGAGGCCGTCGCCCTCGGCGCCGAGCATGAGGGCGGCCTTGGGGAGGCTGTGCGGGGTGAGGGTGTGGAGGTCGACGGCGGTGTCGGCGGGGGTGAGGGCGAGCAGGGTGAAGCCGGCCTCGCGGACGGTGTCGAGGGCGACGGGCCAGGGGTCCAGGCGGGCGTACGGGACCGCGAAGACGGCGCCCATGGAGACCTTGACGGCGCGCCGGTAGAGCGGGTCCGCGCAGTCGGGCGAGAGCAGGACGGCGTCCATGCCGAGGGCGGCGGCGCTGCGGAAGATGGCGCCGAGGTTGGTGTGGTCGACCAGGCCCTCCAGCACGGCGACCCGGCGGGCCCCGGCGAGCACCTCGGCGGCGTCGGGGAGGGGCTTGCGCTCCATCGAGGCGAGGGCGCCGCGGTGCACGTGGTAGCCGGTGACGGCTTCGGCGAGGGCGGGCTCGACCACGTGGACGGGGGCGTCGGCCTCGGCGATGACGTCGCCCATCACCTCCAGCCACTTGGGGGTGAGCAGCATCGACCGCATCCGGTAGCCGGCGGCGAGGGCGCGGCGGATGACCTTCTCCCCCTCGGCGATGAAGAGGCCCTCGGCGGGTTCACGCCGGCGGCGCAGCTCGACGTCGGTGAGGCCCGTGTAGTCGGCGAGGCGGAGGTCGGCGGGGTCGGTGATGGTGCGGGGTTCGGACACCCTGCGATCTTGCCAAGCCCGGGCGGGGAAGGCCAAACGGCCGAGGGGGCGGGGTGGTCCCCGGCTGGTCGTAGTGCAAATATGACCCTATGGCCCGAAATCCGGGCCGATCCTGGGTTCCGTCGGCCTCTGGTGCCACTGACTCCGCCGGCTCCCCCGGTGGGGGCCCACACGGTCGGCCACAGCTGGCGCGCGCGAAGCCGCGGTGGCTGGTGTGGCGCCGGTCGGTGGCGGGGCAGGTGTTCGCGCTCCAGGTCGTGGTCGTGCTGCTGCTGGTGGCGGCGGCCGCGGTGGCGCTGGTGGTGCAGTCGCGCAACGACGCCGATCACGAGGCGCGCAACCGTTCGGTGGCGGTGGCCCAGACCTTCGCCAACTCCCCGGGCATCGTCGACGCGTTGCGCTCCCCGAACCCGACGGCCCTGCTGCAACCGAGCGCGGAGGCCGCGCGGGTCACCTCGGGGGTGGACTTCATCGTCGTGCTGAACGACCACGGCATCCGCTACACCCACCCGAACCCGGCCCGGATCGGCCAGAAGTTCATCGGTGTCTACGAGCCCGCGCTGCACGGGCAGGTGGTGACCCAGCACGTCACGGGCACCCTCGGCCGGCTGGTGCAGGCGGTGGTCCCGGTGTACGCGCCGGACGGCTCGGTGGTCGGGGCGGTCTCGGCGGGCGTCACGCTGAGGAACATCAGCAGCGCCAGCGAGCGGCAGCTGCCGGTGGTGCTGGGCGCGGCGGCGGCCGCGGTGGGGCTGGCCACGCTCGGGACGGCGCTGATCAGCCGGCGGCTGCGACGCCAGACGCACGGGCTGGGCCCGGTCGAGATGACCCGGATGTACGAGCACCACTCGGCGGTGCTGCACGCCGTGCGCGAGGGCGTGATGATCGTCGGTGGGGACGGGCGGCTGCTGCTCTGCAACGACGAGGCGGGCCGGCTGCTGAACCTGCCGCCGGACGCCGAGGGCCGTCCGGTGAGCGGGCTGGGCCTGGACCAGGAGCCGCTGGAGCTGCTGACCGCCGGGCGCCCGGTGACGGACCAGGTGGTGCTGTCCGGGGAGCGGCTGCTGGCGGTGAACGTCCGGCTGATCGACCGGCCCGGCGGTCCGCCCGGCTGCGTCGCCACGCTGCGCGACTCCACCGAGCTGGCGGCGCTGTCCGGCCGGGCCGAGCGCGCCCAGCGGCGGCTGCGGCTGCTGTACGACGCCGGGGTCACGGTGGGCAGCACGCTGGACGTGACGCGGACGGCGCAGGAGCTGGCGCAGGTCACGGTGCCGCGGTTCGCGGACTTCGTCACGGTGGACCTGGCGGACCAGGTGCTGACCGGCGAGGAGCCGCCGCCGGGCCCCTCGCTGGGGCGGATGCGCCGGGTCGCGGTGGCGGGGGTGGCGGACGACGCGCCGTTCTACCCGGTCGGCACGGTGCTGGACGTGGTGCCCTCGACCCCGCTGGCGGTCGCCCTGCACAGCGGGGAGCCGGCCGTCGAGCCGCACCTGACGGACGCCGGCCGGTGGCGGGAGCAGGATCCGGAGGGGTCGGCGCAGGTGCTGGCGTACGGGGTGCACTCGCTGGTGCGGGTGCCGCTGCGGGCGCGCGGGGTGCTGCTGGGGGTGGCCCGGTTCTGGCGGGCGCAGCGGACGGAGCCGTTCGAGGCGGAGGACCTGGCGCTGGCCGAGGAGCTGGTGGCGCACGCGGCGGTGTGCATCGACAACGCCCGCCGCTACACCCGGGAGCACACCATGACGGTGACGCTCCAGCACAGCCTGCTGCCCCGAACCCTGCCGGAGCAGTCGGCGCTGGAGGTGGCGCACCGCTACCTGCCGGCCCAGGCCGGGGTGGGCGGCGACTGGTTCGACGTGATCCCGCTGCCGGGCGCGCGGGTGGCGCTGGTGGTCGGGGACGTGGTGGGGCACGGGCTGCACGCGGCGGCGACGATGGGCCGGCTGCGCACGGCGACCCACAACTTCTCGACCCTGGACCTGCCGCCGGACGAGCTGCTGGGGCACCTGGACGAGCTGGTGAACCGGATCGACCAGGACGAGGCGGCGGGCGGCGAGCGCGCGGAGCTGGCCGGGGCGACCTGCCTGTACGCGATCTACGACCCGGTGTCGCGGCGCTGCACGCTGGCCAGCGCCGGCCACCCGCCGCCGGCCGTGGTGGACCCGCAGGGCCGGGTGGTGTTCCCGGAGCTGCCGACCGGGCCGCCGCTGGGTCTGGCGGTGCTGCCGTTCGAGACCGCCGACCTGGAGCTGGCCGAGGGCAGTCGGCTGGTGCTGTACACGGACGGGCTGGTGGAGGACCGGGAGCGGGACATCGACGCGGGGCTGGAGCTGCTGCGGGCGGTGCTGGCCGGGCCGCCGCGCTCCCCGGACCAGACCTGCGCGGACGTGCTGGCGGCGCTGCTGCCGGCGCACCAGCAGGACGACATCGCGCTGCTGGTGGCCCGGACCAGGGTGCTGGCGCCGGACCACGTGGCGCAGTGGGAGGTGCCCTCCGACCCGGCCGCGGTGGGCCAGGTCAGGGCCGCCGTGGCGGAGCGGCTGACGGCGTGGGGGCTGGAGGAGTCGGCGTTCGTCACCGAGCTGATCCTGAGCGAGCTGGTGACCAACGCGATCCGGTACGGCGCCCGGCCGATCCGGGTACGGCTGCTGCGGGACCGTTCGCTGATCTGCGAGGTGTCGGACGGCAGCAGCACCTCGCCGCACCTGCGGTACGCGGCGACCGAGGACGAGGGCGGGCGCGGGCTGTTCCTGGTCGCGCAGTTCGCGGAGCGCTGGGGGACTCGCTACACGGCGACCGGGAAGGTCATCTGGACGGAGCAGCCGCTGGAGTAGGAAGTCGGCCGGGCCGACTTCCCACTCCCGGCAGGACAGGACCGCTCCCGTGCGGCCTTACGGCTGGAAGGCCGCGGCCAGCACGTTGACGACGTCGCCGACGACGATGACCGCCGGGGGCTTGACGCCCTCGGCCTCGACCACCGCGGCGACGGTGCCCAGGGTGGCGTCCACCCTGCGCTGGGCGGCGGTGGTGCCCTCCTGGACGACGGCGACCGGGGTGTCCGCCGGACGGCCGTACTCGACCAGGCGGGCGGCGATCGCGCCGATCTTGTCCACGGCCATCAGCAGCACCAGGGTGCCGCTCATCTTCGCGGCGGCCTCCCAGTTGGTGAGCGAACGCTCGTCGTCCGGGCCGACGTGGCCGGAGATCACGGTGAACTCGTGGGTCATGCCGCGGTGGGTGACCGGGACGCCGGCCGCCGCGGGGACGCTGATCGAGCTGGAGATCCCGGGCACCACGGTGACCGGCAGCCCGGCCTCCACGCAGGCCAGCAGCTCCTCGCCGCCGCGGCCGAAGACGTACGGGTCGCCGCCCTTGAGCCGGACCACGAACTTGCCGGCCTTGGCGTGCTCGACCAGGGTGCGGTTGATCGCCTCCTGGGCCATGAACCGGCCGTACGGGATCTTGGAGGCGTCGATCACCTCGACGTGCTCGGGCAGTTCGGCGAGCAGCTCGCGCGGGGCGAGGCGGTCGGCGACGACCACGTCGGCGTCGGCGAGCAGCCGTCGGCCGCGCACGGTGATCAGGTCCGGGTCGCCGGGGCCGCCACCGACCAGGGCCACGCCGGCGCCGTGCGAGCGGTACTGGCGGGCGGCCAGCGAGCCGTCCCGCAGGCCGTCCACGATGGCGTCGCGCAGGGCGGCGGAGTGGCGCGGGTCGCCGGTGAGGACGGCGACGGTGGCGCCCGCGTCGCGGCCGCTGGCCGGGGTCCAGGCGGTGGCCGCGGCGGCGTCGTCGCTGCGGGAGCAGAACACCCGCTCGCGCTCGGCCTCTGCGCTGACCGCCTCGTTGACGGCCGGGTCGTCGGTGGCGACCAGGGCGTACCAGGTGTCGGCCAGGTCGCCGTCCCGGTACGGGCGGGCGTGCCAGGTGAGCTCGCCGGCGTCGGCCATGGCCTGGACGGCCGGGGTGGTGGCGGGCGATATCAGGTGCAGGTCGGCGCCGGTGGCGATCAGGGCGGGCAGCCGCCGCTGGGCGACCTGGCCTCCCCCGACCACGACGACGCGGCGGCCGGCCAGCAGCAGGCCCACCGGGTAGGGGGTGCGGCCCTCGGTGCTCGGGTGCGGGGTGGGCGCGGTCATCGGCGGTGCTCCTGATCGGGGGTGAGGGTGTGGGGACGGTACGGCACGTCACCGCTCCGCGGTCCGGCGCGCCCTCGGGCCGGTCCGCGGAGCGGTGACGGGGTGCCTCAGGCCTTCTCGGTGACCCCGGCGGAGTCGAAGGTGGCTACATCGTGCATCGCCCGGGCAGCGCTCTGCACCAGCGGCAGGGCCAGCAGGGCACCGGTGCCCTCGCCGAGCCGCAGGTCCAGGTCGATCAGCGGACGCAGGCCGAGCTTGGCCAGCGCGGCCTGGTGGCCCGGCTCGGCGGAGCGGTGGCCGGCGATGCACGCGGCCAGCACCTCGGGGGCGATGGCCTTGGCGGCCAGCGCGGCCGAACCGGCGATGACGCCGTCCAGGACCACCGGGGTGCGCAGCGAGGCGGCGCCCAGCAGGAAGCCGGCCAGGGCGGCGTGCTCCAAGCCGCCGACGGCGGCGAGGACGCCGACCGGGTCGTTCGGGTCGGGCTGGTGCAGGGCCAGCGCGGCGCGGACGACCTCGATCTTGCGGGCGTGGGTCTCGTCGTCGATGCCGGTGCCGCGGCCGGTGACCTCGGCCGGGTCGAGGCCGGTGAACACCGAGATCAGGGCGGCCGAGGCGGTGGTGTTGGCGATCCCCATGTCGCCGGTGATCAGCGCCTTGTTGCCCGCCGCGACCAGGTCGCGGGCGGTCTCGATGCCGACCTCGATGGCCTTGAGGGCCTCCTCGCGGGTCATCGCCGGGCCCTGGGTCATGTCGGCGGTGCCGGGGCGGACCTTGCGCGGCAGCAGACCGGTCGCGCGGCCCTGCTGGACGGCCTCCGGCAGTTCGGCGGCGACGCCGACGTCGACCACGCAGACCTCGGTGCCGATCTGCTTGGCGAAGGAGTTGATCACCGCTCCCCCGGCCAGGAAGTTGGCGACCATCTGGGCGGTCACCTCCTGCGGCCAGGGGCTGACGCCCTGCGCGTGCACGCCGTGGTCGGCCGCGAAGACCGCCACGCAGGCGGGCTCAGGGATCGGCGGCGGGCACTTGCGGGACAGCCCGCACAGCTGGGCGGAGATGATCTCCAGCATGCCGAGCGAGCCGGCCGGCTTGGTCATCCGCTTCTGCCGGTCCCAGGCCTCGCCGAGCGCCTTGGCGTCCAGCGGGCGGATGCCGCGCAGGGTCTCGGCGAGCAGGCTCTGCGGCTCCTCGCCGGGCAGCGCCCGGTTGCCGTACTGCTCCTCGTGGACGACCCAGGACAGCGGACGCTTCTTGGCCCAGCCCTGCTGCTCCAGCTCGGGCTCGTCCGGGAACTCGTCGACGAAGCCGACGCACAGGTAGGCGACGACCTCCAGGTGCTCGGGCAGCCCGAGCTCGCGGACCAGCTCCTCGTCGTCGAAGAAGCTCACCCAGCCGACGCCCAGGCCCTCGGCGCGGGCGGCCAGCCAGAGGTTCTCGACGGCCAGGGCGGCCGAGTACGGGGCCATCTGCGGCTGGGTGTGCCGGCCCAGGGTGTGCCGGCCGCCACGGGTGCGGTCGGCGGTCACCACGATGTTGACCGGGGTGTCGAGGATGGCCTCGATCTTGATTTCCTTGAACTGCTTGGCCCGGCCCTTGGGCAGCGAGTCCGCGTACGCCTCGCGCTGGCGCTCCGCCAGGGCGTGCATCCGCCGGCGGGTCTTCGCCGAGCGGATCACCACGAAGTCCCAGGGCTGCGAGTAGCCGACGCTGGGCGCGGTGTGGGCGGCCTCCAGGACGCGGATCAGCACCTCGTGCGGGATCGGGTCCGGGCGGAAGCCGTTGCGCACGTCGCGGCGCTCGCGGATCACCTGGTGGACGGCCTCGCGGCCGGCCTCGTCGTAGCCGGGGGCGGCCGGGCCGCGCGGCTCGGCAGGCTCCTCGGGCTGCTGCTCCGGCTGCTCCTGCGCCTCCTGCGCCTCCCGCGCTTCCTCGGCGGAGGGCTGCTCCGCGACGGCCTCGACGGCCTCGGACGCCTCGGCGGCCTGCTCCGCGGCGGGCTGCGCGGCCTGCGGCTGCTCGACGGGCTCCGCCGTCGCCTCGGCGGCCTGCTCGCCGACGGGCTCGGCCTCGGCGGGCTGCTCCTGGACGGGCTCCGCGACGGCGGGCTCGGCCTCGACCTCGGCCAGGGCCTGGGCGGGCTCGGCGGCCTGCTCCGCGGGGGTCTCCGCCTCGGGGGCGGCGGCCTGCTGCTCGGCGACCCCCTCGGCGGGTACGGCCTCCTCGGCGGGCGCGGCGGCCTCGGCGGCGGGCTCCTCAGCGGCCTCGGCGGGCTGCGCCGGCTCCGCCTCGGGGGCGGCCTCGGCGGGTGCCTCGGCGGCCGGATCGGCAGCGGTGGCACCGGCGGTGGCGTCGGCCTCCGCAGGCGCCTCCACGGGCTGCTCCGCGACCGGCTCGGCCGGGACCTCGGCCTGCTGCGGCTGCTCTGCCTCGGCGGCAGCGGGCTCGGCCTCGGCGGCAGCGGGCTCGGCCTCGGCGACGACGGGCTCGGCGGCGGGCTCGGTGACGGCCTGGCCGGAGGGCATCTCGCCGGTGCCCGCGGCGGTCTGCGCGACCGGCCCGGCAGCGGCCTCCGGCGCGGCCTCGGCGGCGGGGGCCTGCTCAGCGGCCTCGACGACCTCGGCCGCTTCCACAGCCGGGGCGGGCTCGGCACCCGCCACGACCTCGGCGCTGGGGGCCTCGGCGGTCTCCACGGCCTGCGGGGCCTCGGCAGCCGCTATGGGCGCGGACTGCTGCGGGGCCGCCTCCTGGACGACCGGAGCCTGCTGGGCCGCCTCGACCTTGGGCAGGCCGTGCGGGGTGGGCGCGGCGAGGAAGGCGGAGATCCGGCGCGGCTGACCGGCCGGGGCCACGGCCTCGGGCTGCTCGGCGGGCACGGCAGCGCCCTCGACGGCGGTGCCCTCAGCGGCGACGCCCTCGACGGCGACGCCCTCAGCGGCGACGCCCTCAGCGGCGACGCCCTCAGCGGCGACGCCCTCGACGGCGACGGCCTCGGTCACGGGCGCCTCGGCAATCCCGGCCGCCGACTGGCCCTGCTCGGCCACGACGGCCTGCGGCGCGACCGCGACGGCCTCCGCGGCGGTCTCGACGACCGCCACGGTCTCGGCGGCCTGGGCCGCCGTCACGTCCTGCGCGGGCTGGGCCGGGGCGGCCTGGACGGCCTCCGGCAACTCGACGACCTCGATCACCTCGATCGCCCCGACCGTCTCGACGGCCAGCGCGGTCTCGACCGGCGGCGCGGCCAGCGGCACCTGCTGGGCGCCGTGGGCCTGCTGGAAGTCCGGCGTCTGCGACAGCTGCTGCCCGTCGACGACCGGGATCCCCTGGGCCGCCGGAGCGGCCGGAGCCACCGGGACGGCCTGCGGCGCGGCGGCCTGAGCCTGGGCGGCGGCCTCTGCCATCGGCGGACGGCCGACCACCGGGATGCCGTGCGCGGGCGTGCCGCCCTGGGAGGGGCCGCGGTCGGCCAGCGAGCGGACCGGCACCTGGCCGGTCATCACCGACGGGTCCGGGATAGGCGGACCGGCGTGCAGCGGCCGGCGCGGCTGTTGAGCCTGCGTCATCGGCTGCTGCGGCTGCACCTGGACGGGCTGCTGCTGGACGGCGTGCTCGGCGCCGAGCACCGGCGGGTCCACCGGCGGCCAGGACGGCTCGACCGGGGTGCGGTCCTGCTGCGGCGCGAGCGGCATCTGATCGACCGGGACGGCCGCGGCGGGCTCGCCCCAGGAGCCCTGCGGGCCCGGCATCAGCAGCACGTCGTCATCGTCGTCCAGCCCGTCCGGCTGGTCGAGGAAGTGGAAGGCCGGGCGCGGGGCGCCCTGGTCGACGGCCCAGCCCTCGCCCGGGTGACCGGGCTGGGGCACGCCCGGAACGCCGTAGCCGTGCTGGCCCTGCGGCGGGATGGCACCCGTGCCCGGGGGCATCGCACCGGGGACGCCGCCGACCGGGGCCGCCGGGTTGGGGATCACACCGCCGTCCGTCGCGACGCCGTGGAGGGGTGCAACACCCGCGACGCCCTCCGGTCCGCCGAGCGGGTCAGGCCCGGCGTGCAGGTGCTCGGGCAGTCCCTCGCCCGGGACGTGGCCGCCATCGGTCATTGTCAAAGCTCCTTCCAGGCCGCTGCCGCGCCCTCGGCGACACGATCACCGATCGCAGCGCCCATCCGCACGGGCCGAACCAGCACCGACCCGCCCCTAACCACACGCGGCCGCCGCGCCGTGGCGCTGCGGCCCAAGTCCATCCGGCGCGCTGCGGCACCCCGGCCCGGCGCACCGCCCGTACGGGGCGGCACATCGTCTGAAACAACGACAACCCGGAGCAACCGGCACGACCGCACCGGACCCTACGGCATTCTCCAGGTCCGGCACGAGGCCCGTCGAATTGCCCACACTCCGAGCGGAATCGGATTGCACCACGTCAAAAAGGTGACAAACCGACCGAATCGGGTGGGTCGCCGACCGATGCAACCGCCCAGGACGTCACACTACCGGCACCGCGCGGTCACCTCTCGAATCGGTGTCCGGATGCGACCTGGATCACCGTCGACGGCAGTGGACGGCACCGGCGCGCGCCCAGGGCCTTCACACGATCTGCTCACCCCAGAGCACCAGCGCGCCGGTCGTGCCCGCGCCCAGTGCCAGCCCGTCGCCCTCGTCCACCGGCCGCAGCGGGGTCGCCTGGAGCAGCGCGCCGTCCGCCCGGTAGCCCGCCCCGGCGATCGCCCGGCGGACCTCCTCCGCCTCGGCGAGGGTCCGGGGCAGTGCGACGAACCGCTCGGGCCGGCGGGCCAGCACCGCGCGCACCACGTCCAGGCCGCCGGACTCCACCACGGCCGCGTCCGGCTCCGGCAGGCCGCCCAGCACCTCGGGTCCGCTCCCGTACACCGCCTCCACCTCGACGCCGTAGCGGCGGGCGTTGACGGTCAGCCGGGCGCAGGCCGAACGGGACCCCTCGACCGCGACCACCGCGGCACCGAACCGGGCCGCCTCCACGGCGAGGGCGCCGCTGCCGGCCCCGACCGACCAGACCAGGTCCCCGGGACGTGCACCCAGACGGGCCAGCACCAGGGCGCGCACATGGGCGGGGAGTGCCCCGGGCGCGCCCGGCTCGCCTTCCGTGCGCCCGGCGCCCGCGTAGGCGTCACCGGGGAGCGCCCAGCCGCGTTCCACGCCGGGGTAGCCGACCGGGCGCCCGGCGAGCCAGCCGGCCGCCTCGTCCACCGCCGCGGCCTGGGCGCCGCCGATCACCAGCACCACGTTGGGGTCGCGCCAGACGTGGTCGGCGATCCGGTCGGAGGTGAGGACGGTGACGTCCTCCTCGGGGGTGCCGAGGGCCTCGCAGACCACGAAGGTCCGGTGCACCCCGCGCAGCATCAGGGCGAGTTCGGCGGGCCCGGCGCCCGGCGCGGTGAGCACTGCGACCTTGGGGTGGGCCCGGCAGATGTTGGCGGCGCGGCGCAGCCGTCCGCCGTGCACGCTGACCACCTGGGCGTCCTCCCAGGGCATGCCGGCCCGGGCGAACGCGGCGGCCACCGAGGAGACGGCGGGCAGCACCTCCAGTTCGAGGCCGAACTCGGGGCGGCGCAGGGTGCGCACCACTCCGAAGAAGCCCGGGTCGCCCTCGGCGACCACGACGGCGGCGCCGCGGTGCTCGGCGATCCTGCGGGCGGCCTGCCGGACGTTGCCGAGGGTGATCCGCTCGGCGGACTCCGGCACCGGGAGCGCGTTCAGTTGGTAGGGGGCGCCCGCCACCAGGGTCGCCGCGGCCAGGGCCGCGCCGGCGGCCTCGGTCAGCGGTGTGCCGTCCCACCCGATGACCGTGATCCGGTCAGCCATCTGCGGCCGTTCTCCCTCGCCTCGGTGCGCCACTCGATCCGCTGTCGTGCGGTGCCGGTCCAGAGGCTACCGGGTGTGGTACCCCGGAGCCCGACATCTCGCACACATGTCCGCGTCGGGTGAACGGGGGCGGGAACGATCAGTCGCGCAGCACGTAGCGGTGGTCGCCGTGCCAGCCGGCGCGGTGCGCTTCGGGCGACTCCAGGTCCTCCGGGAGCAGGCTCCACAGGATGAGGTCGCTGCGGCTCTCTCCCCCGGCCTGGCGGCCGGGAGGTGCCCCCGCCGCCTCGCCGGACTCCCCCCGGACTATCCAGGCGCTGCGCAGCACGCCCTCGCTGATCCCGCCGACCTTCTGGGCGACCTGCTGGGCGGCGGTGTTCCCGGCGGCGGTGCGCAGCTCCAGGCGCAGGAAGCCGCGGTCCTCGAACAGCCACTGGGCGACGCCGAGGACGGCCTCCGGCGCGTAGCCCTCGCCGCGCGCCCAGACGGCGGTGACGTAGGAGATCTCGGTGCTGCGCAGCCGCCAGTCGGTGTTGCGCAGCTCGACCAGGCCGACCAGGCGCTGGGTCAGGTGCTCGGTGACGGCGAAGACGATGCCGCGTCCGGCGGCCCGGTGGGCGGGGGCGAGGGTGCGGGCGAGCTCGGCCGCGTACGCCTCGGTGAAGGGGTGGGGCAGGTCCGTCCAGGCGAGGACGAGGTCGTCGGCCATCATCGTGGCCAGGCCGGGGGCGTCGTCCTCCGCCAGGGGGCGCAGCAGCAGCCGTTCGGTGCTGATGGCGGTCTCGGGGAAGCTCGCTGCCATGCCGTCTCTCCTCGCCGGGTCGTGAACACAACACCGTACGCCTCCGTCGTGCCCCGGATGCCACGCGGTGCGCCGCCCGCACGACGGTACGTCAGAACGCGGCCGGCCGGAGCGTCCCTGCCGCATACTGCCCGACCGGGCCCCCGCCGAGGTGCGGCGGGGGCCCGGTCGGGATCGGGGCGTGGGGCGGGGTTCGGCTCAGGAGGCCGGGATGACCGAGCCCTGGAAGGTGTCGGCGATGTACTTCTTGACCTCGTCGGAGTGCAGCAGCTCCTCCAGCTTCTTCACCCGCGGGTCGTTCTCCTTGCCCTTCTTGACGACCAGGATGTTGGCGTACGGGTTGTTCTCGGCCTTCTCCAGCACCAGGGCGTCGGTGGTCGGCTTCAGGCCGGCCTGGATCGCGAAGTTGCTGTTGATGACGGCGGCGTCCAGGTCGGAGTAGGAGCGGGGCAGCTGGGCGGCCTCCAGCTCCTTCCACTTGAGGTTCTTCGGGTTGCCCGTGACGTCGGCCGGGGTGGCGGCGGTGCCGGCGCCGTCCTTGAGGGTGATGAGCTTGTTGTCGGCGAGCAGCTTGAGTGCGCGGCCCTCGTTGGTGGCGTCGTTCGGCAGGCCCACGGTGGCGCCGTCCGGCAGGTCGGCGAGCGACTTGACCTTCTTGGAGTAGGCGCCGAGCGGCTCCAGGTGCACGTTCTCGACCGAGACGAGGTCGGTGCCGTTCTTCTTGTTGAAGTCCTCCAGGTACGGCAGGTGCTGGAAGTAGTTGGCGTCGGCCGAACCGTCCTGCACCGCCGTGTTGGGGGTCACGTAGTCGGTGACCTCCTTGATGTCGAGCTTGAGGCCCGCCTTCTCCGCGAGGTTGTCCTTGACGAACTTCAGGATCTGGCCGTGCGGGGTGGGGGTCGCCGCGACCTTGAGCGGCGCGTTCGGGTCCGAGGAGGAGGACCCGGAGCTGCCGCAGGCGGCGAGCGAGAGGGCGACGCCGGCGGTGGCGAGGATGCTGGTGAACTTCAGGGCGTTGCGCACGAAAAGTGCCTTTCTGCGTGGAACGGGGAGCCGCGTCCGGGGTCGGACGAGGGAGGTCTAGGGGGCGACGAGGTCCTCGTCGGCGGGGGCGGCGGGGCGGTTGCGCAGCAGTCGGGTGCGTCCGCCGCCGTGGCCGCGGTTGCCCAGCCGGCGCACGGCGTAGTCGCCGGCCAGCTGGATCACGGTGACGATGACCGCGATCTCCGCCACGATGATCCACATGAAGGTGGTCTCGAACCGCAGGTAGCCGTACCGGTAGGCGAGGTCGCCGAGGCCGCCGCCGCCGACGGTGCCGGCCATCGCGGAGTAGCCGATCAGCGCGATGACCGTGGTGGTGACGGAGGCGACGATGCCGGGGAGGGCCTCGGGGACCAGCACCTTGCGGACCAGGGTCCAGGTGCCGCCGCCCATCGCGTGGACGGCCTCGACCAGGCCGCGGTCGACCTCACGGACGGAGGTCTCGACCAGCCGGGCGAAGAACGGGATCGCGCCGACGGTCAGCGGCACGGTGGCCGCCTGCCAGCCGAGGGAGTTGCCGGTCAGCCAGCGGGTGAAGGAGATCAGCGCGATCATCAGGATGATGAACGGCATCGAGCGCGTGAGGTTCACGACCGCGCCGAGCACCTTGTTCACCGGCTGGTTCTGGAGCACCCCGCCCTTGGAGGTGAGCACCAGCAGGATGCCGAGGGGCAGTCCGAGGAGGACGGTGCAGACGGTCGACACGCCGACCATCTGGAAGGTCTCCAGGGTGGCGGGCCACATCAGCTCCTGCATCTGGTCCCAGGTCATGCCACCGCTCCGTTCGTCACACCGACGCCGTCCGAGTCGAGGACGGCCACCTGCAGGCCCTGCTCGCGCAGGTAGCCGATCGGCACCACGTTGTCCTGGTGGCTGCCGGGAAGCTCGACCCGCATCCGGCCGACCGTCCGGCCGGCGATGGTCTCCACCGCGGCGCCGAGGATGTTGATGTCGATCTGGTAGGTGCGGGCGAGCTGGGAGACGAACGGCTGGGCCGAGCTGTCGCCCTGGAAGGTGATCTCCAGCACGGTGGAGGCGGGGCGGCCGGTGCCGAACTCGCCGAGCGGGAACAGCTCGCGGGCCAGCTCCGAGCCGGGCTGGGCCAGCAGGTCGGTGAGCTCGCCGGACTCGACCACCCGGCCGCCGCGCATCAGGGCGGCGGAGTCGCAGACGGACTTGATGACGTCCATCTCGTGGGTGATCAGCAGGACGGTGAGGCCCAGCTGCTGGTTGAGGTCGCGCAGCAGCTTGAGGATCGAACGGGTGGTCTCCGGGTCGAGCGCCGAGGTGGCCTCGTCGGAGAGCAGCACCTTGGGGTCGCCGGCCAGCGCCCGGGCGATGCCGACGCGCTGCTTCTGGCCGCCGGAGAGCTGGTGCGGGTAGCTGCGGGCCTTGTCGCCGAGGCCGACCAGGTCGAGCAGTTCGGCGGCCTTGCGGCGGCGCTCGGTGCGGTCCAGTCCGACGATCTCCAGCGGGAGTTCGACGTTCTGCTGCACGGTCCGCGAGGAGAGCAGGTTGAAGTGCTGGAAGACCATGCCGATCCGGCGGCGGGCCTCGCGCAGTTCCCTGCCGGCCCGGTTCTCGCCGCCGGACAGTGCGGTGAGCTCGAGCCCGTCCACGGTGACCGTGCCGGAGGTCGGGCGCTCCAGCATGTTCACGCAGCGGATGAGGGTGGACTTGCCGGCACCGCTGGTGCCGACGACTCCGTAGACCTCGCCCGGGCGGACGTGCAGGTCGACGCCGGCGAGGGCGGTCACCTCGCGGCCTCGGGAACGGTAGACCTTCGTCAGGTCCGTGGTGGTGATCACAGCGGCTTTCCGTGGGTCGGGGGCGGGCGGCGTGGATCGACCGTCCGACCGGCGTGCGGTCGACGGCGTCACGGCGTTGCGCCGGGGGGATCCGGACTCGACTCCCTCGGTCGTGGCCGCGGCAGGGCCGGGCCGCGCGACGGCGTGGCCCTGACGAGTCACCCGGCCCGCGGGTGGGCGGGCACGGCCGAGGGAGGGGTCCGGGAGGAGCGGCGCGCTCGCACGGGCGGGAGCGGCGCCGGAGTCTCGCTTCGGGGCGCGAGGGAGGGGCACCTTCAGCAGGCGCCGGGGGCGATGGCCCTCAGCAGTGACACATTCGACGACACATGGCACGCTCACCTGCCGGCAGGGTGCCGGTGGGGGTCCAGTTCGTCGTCGCAGTCATGTGAGCCAGTAAAACAGATGGGTCGAATTCCGCCCAATCTTTTGGCCGAGCTGTCCGCAATGCGGACATGCAACGCCTTGACCAGCGGAGACATGGCTCGGCGCCGCCACCGGTGGTCCGGATGGTGGCGGCGCCGGGAGGCGTGCGCGGGGCGGCGGGCTCAGGCCGTCGCGGCGAGCGCGGTCGTGGCGGGCTTCTCCAGGTGGACGAAGCTCAGCCGGCTGTTGACCTGCTCGACCTCGGTCTGCCGGTACCCCTGTCGAGCGTACAGCCGCAGGTTGCCGAGGCTGCGGTGGCCGGTGACCAGCCGGTAGGCGCTCACCGGGCCGTCCTGGGCGATGCGGCGCTCCAGCGCGTCCAGCAGGCGGCCACCGAGGCCGTGGCGCTGCATCCGCGGGTGGACGACCAGGCGTCCTATCCGGGCGACACCGTCGGCGCCGACCCGGCCGCGGACGGTGCCGACCACCTCGTCGCCCAGCCGGGCCACCAGGAAGTGCTGCTCGGACAGTTCGGCGCGCAGGCTCTCCAGGCTCTGCGTCAGGGGCTCGATCGCCCAGTCGCCGTACAGCTCGGCCTCGGGCTGGTAGCCGAGGTACTGGAGCTTGAGGATCTGCTCCGCGTCGTCGGCCTCGGCAGCCGAGATGATCACGCTCATGCCCATGTGGAGGGGCCTCCCCAGTCGTCGTGCCCGGCGCGCAGAGGGTGGCGCGCGCTCACGCTCAGTATCCGAGCGATCGCGCCACCGTCAAGAGCTGCGTTCGCCAGCGCTCTACCCGGGTGTCAGCTCCGCTCAACCTTCGCGGGGGCGGACGTGAGGAGGGTCACCTGCCGGGCCGGGTGCGCCGCGCCCGGTCGTACGGGCCCGCGCTCAGGGGTACCGCTCCGCGTGGAGCAGCATCCGCAGGCAGGCCAGACAGCGGGAACGGGTGGGGCCGATCGAGCCGCGCGGCATGTCGAGCCGCTCGGAGAGCTCACGGTAGGTGGGCGGCGGATCCTCGGCGAGCGCGGCGATCAGCTGCGGGCAGCGGCCGGGCAGGGCGGCGACGGTCTCGCGGACCACGCGGCGGCGGTGTTCGGCGAGGTAGACGTCCTCGGCGGAGGGGGCGGGTGGAAGGGCGGTGCACACACCGTGCATGACGGTCCGGGACGGGGCCGGTTACGCCCGGGCCGAGGCGCGGACGCCGGAGGGGCGCGCCGGTCCGACCGCCGCGCCCCTCCCCCGTCGCGCCGGGGATCAGCCCCCCGGGTCGGGGCTCAGCCCCGCGACCACTCCTGCTGCCGCGCCAGGTCCGCCTTCACCTCGGCGAGCTGGACCGCGACCGCCGAGGGGGCGGTTCCGCCGCGCCCGCTGCGGGCGGCGATGGCTCCGTGGACGTTGAGCACCGAGCGCACCTCGGGCGTCAGGTGCTCCGAGATCGCGGCGAACTGCTCGTCCGTCAGGTCGGACAGCTCGATGCCCTCGGCCTCGCAGACCTTGACGCAGGCACCGGCCACCTCGTGCGCGACCCGGAACGGCACGCCCTGCTTGACCAGCCACTCGGCGATGTCGGTGGCGAGCGAGAAGCCGGCCGGGGCCAGCTCCTCGAGCCGCTCCCTGTGCACGGTGAGGGTGGCCATCATCCCGGTGAACGCGGGCAGCAGCACCTCCAGCGTGTCGCAGGAGTCGAAGACCGGCTCCTTGTCCTCCTGGAGGTCCCGGTTGTAGGCGAGCGGCAGCGCCTTGAGGGTGGCCAGCAGGCCGGTCAGGTTGCCGATCAGCCGGCCGGACTTGCCGCGGGCGAGCTCGGCGATGTCCGGGTTCTTCTTCTGCGGCATGATCGAGGAGCCGGTGGAGAAGGCGTCGTGCAGCGTGATGAAGCCGAACTCCTTGGTGTTCCAGATGATCACCTCCTCCGCGATCCGGGAGAGGTTGACGCCGATCATCGCGGTCACGAAGGCGAACTCGGCGACGAAGTCGCGCGAGGCGGTGCCGTCGATGGAGTTGCCGACCGAGCCGCTCTCGAAGCCGAGGTCGGCGGCGACGGCCTGCGGGTCGAGGCCGAGCGAGGAGCCGGCCAGCGCGCCGGAGCCGTACGGCGAGACGGCGGTGCGGGCGTCCCACTGGCGCAGCCGCTCGGCGTCCCGGCCGAGGGCCTGCACGTGCGCGAGGACGTGGTGGGCGAAGAGCACCGGCTGGGCGTGCTGGAGGTGGGTGCGGCCCGGCATCGCGGTGTCCGGGTGCGCCTCGGCGAGGCCGACCAGGGCCTGCTGGAGGTCGAGCAGCAGGCCGCCGATGGTCTTCGCGTGGTCCCGCAGGTACATCCGGAACAGGGTGGCGATCTGGTCGTTGCGCGAGCGCCCGGCGCGCAGCTTGCCGCCGAGGTCGGGGCCGAGGCGCTCCAGCAGGCCGCGCTCCAGGGCGGTGTGCACGTCCTCGTCGGCGACGGTGCCGGTGAAGGTGCCCGCCTCGACGTCGGCGAGCAGCTGGTCCAGCCCGGCCAGCATGCCGGCCAGCTCCTCGTCGGAGAGCAGGCCCGCCTTGTGCAGGACCCGGGCGTGGGCCTTGGAGCCGGCGATGTCGTACGGCGCGAGGCGCCAGTCGAAGTGGACCGAGGCCGAGAGCCTGGCCAGCGCCTCGGACGGGCCGTCGGCGAAGCGCGCGCCCCAGAGGCGGACGTCGGAGGACTGCTCGGCGGTCATCGCTTGGCTCCTTCATGCATGTGCAGCGGATGGCATAAGTATGCACGACGCCGTATGAAAAACAAACCCCGGCCGGACGGTCTCCGTCGGGCCGGGGTTCTTCGGGTCGGAACGCTACTGCGCCTTCGCCTGGGCGAGTTGCATGAGGTGGTCGGCGAGCGCCTGGCCGCCGGCCGGGTCCCGGCTGATCAGCAGCACGGTGTCGTCGCCGGCGATGGTGCCGATGATCTCGAACACCTCGGCCTGGTCGATCGCCGAGGCCAGGAACTGGGCGGCGCCCGGCGGGGTGCGCAGCACCACCAGGTTGCCGGAGGCCGTCGCGGAGACCATGAGCTCGCCGGCCAGCCGGGCCATCCGGCCCTCGCTGGCCGACTCCCCCATCGGCGCGCGCGGCGTGCGGTCGCCGCCCTCGGCCGGGACGGCGTAGATCAGCGCGCCGTCCCGGTTGCGGATCTTGACCGCGCCCAGCTCGTCCAGGTCCCGGGAGAGGGTGGCCTGGGTGACCACGAGTCCGTCGTCGGCGAGCAGCTTGGCGAGCTGGCTCTGCGAACGCACGGGCTGGCGGGTGAGCAGGTCCACGATCCGCCGGTGGCGCGCGGTGCGGGTCTGCGGGACCTGCGGCGTCGGGCCGGTGGCGGACGGGCCGGAGTGGGAAGCGGTCATGTGATTATTCTCCCGGACAACGGTCAGCTCGCATCGGCCGGGGCGCTCTCTCGCACCGTCCGGAGGATGCCCGGCAGCGCGGCCAGGAAGGCGTCCGCCTCCTGCTCGGTCAGCACCAGCGGCGGGGCCAGCCGGACGGCGTCCGGGACGGCCGCGTTGACCAGGAAGCCCGCCTCCTGGGCGACGGCCTGGACCTTGGCCGAGACCGGCTCGGTGAGCACGATGCCGAGCAGCAGGCCCGCCCCGCGCACGTGCGAGAGCAGCGGGTCGCCGAGCGCCTCGACGCCGTCGCGAAGCCGCTCGCCGAGCTTGCGGACGTGCTCCAGCAGGCCCTCGGACTCGATGGTGTCCAGCACCGCCAGCCCGGCCGCGGCGGCCACCGGGTTGCCGCCGAAGGTGGTGCCGTGCTGGCCCGGGGTGAGCAGCTCGGCGGCCGGCCCGAAGGCCAGCACCGCGCCCATCGGCAGGCCGCCGCCGAGCGCCTTGGCCAGGGTGACCACGTCAGGCTCCACGTCCTCGTACGCCTGGTGGGCGAACCAGTGGCCGGTGCGGCCGACGCCGGTCTGGATCTCGTCCAGGACCAGCAGGGTGCCGGTGGCCCGGGTGATCTCGCGGGCGGCCTTCAGGTAGCCGTCCGGCAGCGGGATCGCGCCGTTCTCGCCCTGGACCGGCTCCAGGAAGACGGCCGCGGTCCCGGTGGTGACGGCCGCTCGCAGCGCCTCGACGTCACCGAACGGGACGTGGGTGACGTCGCCGGGCAGCGGGCGGAACGGGTCCTGCTTGGCGGGCTGGCCGGTGAGCGCGAGGGCGCCCATGGTGCGGCCGTGGAAGGCGCCCTGGAGGGCGACCAGGTGGGTGCGGCCGGTCCGCCGGCTGATCTTGAAGGCCGCCTCGTTGGCCTCGGCGCCCGAGTTGCAGAAGAACACCCGGCCGCCGGGGCGGCCGTCCAGCTCCAGCAGCCGCTCGGCGAGGGCGATGGTGGGCTCGGCCATGAAGAGGTTGGAGACGTGGCCGAGGGTGGCGATCTGCCTGCTCACCGCCTCGACGACGGCCGGATGGGCGGTGCCCAGGGCGTTGACGGCGATGCCGCCGAGCAGGTCGGTGTACTCCTTGCCGTCGGCGTCCCAGAGCTTGCTGCCCTCGCCGCGCACCAGTGGGATGCGGGGGGTGCCGTAGTTGTCGGTGAAGGAGTGCTGCCACCGCTCGGTGAACTGCTCGTTGTGGGTCGCTCCGGTGCCGCCGGTCGTGCCGGTCATGCCAGTCCCCCGATCACGGTCGTCTCGTCGTCCGGCACGACCATCGTGCCGATGCCCTCGTCGGTGAAGATCTCCAGCAGCAGGCTGTGCTGGACCCGGCCGTCCAGCACGCGGGCGGTGCCCACGCCGGAGCGGACGGCCCGCAGACAGCCCTCCATCTTGGGGAGCATGCCGCTGGCCAGGTCGGGCAGCAGCTCCTCCAGCTCGGTCGCGGTGAGCTGGCTGATCACGTCGTCGGAGTTCGGCCAGTCCTTGTAGAGGCCCTCGACGTCGGTGAGGACGACGAGCATCTCGGCGCCGAGCGCGACCGCGAGCGCGGAGGCGGCGGTGTCCGCGTTGATGTTGTAGACGTGGCCGTCGGCGCTGCGGGCGATCGAGGAGATGACCGGGATCCGTCCGTCGGCGATCATCGCCTTCACCGCGCCGGCCTCGATGTTGACGATGTCGCCGACCAGGCCGATGTCGACCTGCTCGCCGTCCACCACCGCGTAGCGCTTGACCGCCGTCATGGTGTGGGCGTCCTCGCCGGTCATGCCGACGGCGAACGGGCCGTGCTCGTTGAGCAGGCCGACCAGCTCGCGCTGCACCTGGCCGGCCAGCACCATCCGGACCACGTCCATGGTCTCCGGGGTGGTGACCCGCAGGCCGTTGGTGAAGCTCGACTCCAGCCCCAGCCGGTCGAGTTGGGCGCTGATCTGGGGGCCGCCGCCGTGCACCACGACGGGGTGCAGACCGGCGTAGCGGAGGAAGACGACGTCCTGGGCGAAGGCGGCCTTGAGGCCTTCGTCCACCATGGCGTTGCCGCCGAACTTGATCACGACGGTCTTGCCGTGGAAGCGCTCCAGCCACGGGAGCGCCTCGATCAGCGTCATGGCCTTGGGCAACGCGGTGTTGTTGCGGGCCTGTTCGCCCTTGGGTGCGATCTGCACGGGTTTCCCTCGTCGATGGGGGTCCCCCCGGCCGGAGGCTGGGGGAGGATGTCGCGGATCGGGTGTCGCGGCCCGGGGTGTCGCGGCTCAGGGTGTCGCGGACGAAGTGACGCCGGTCAGGTCGAGTAGGCGCTGTTCTCGTGAACGTAGTCGGCCGTCAGGTCGTTGGTCCACAGCGTGGCGCCCGCCGGGCCGGCGTTGAGGTTCGCCGTGATGACGACCTCGCGGCCCTTCATGTCCACCAGGTCGCGGTCCTCGCCGACGCCGCCGGACTTGCACACCCAGACGCCGTTGATGGCGACGTCCAGTTCGTTCGGGTCGAAGGCGGCGGAGGTGGTGCCGATCGCGGCCAGCACCCGGCCCCAGTTGGGGTCCTCGCCGTGGATGGCGCACTTGAGCAGGTTGTTGCGGCTGATCGTCCGGGCGACCTCGACCGCCTCGTCCTCGGTGGCGGCGCCGGTGACGTCGATCCGGATCTCCTTGCTCGCGCCCTCGGCGTCGCCGATCAGCTGACGGGCCAGGTCGGCGCTGACCGTGCGGACGGCCTCGGCGAACTCGGCCTGCTCCGGGGTGACGCCGGAGGCGGCGGAGGCGAGCAGCAGCACGGTGTCGTTGGTCGACATGCAGCCGTCGGAGTCGATCCGGTCGAAGGTGGTGCGGGTGGCGCCGCGCAGCGCGGTGTCCAGGGCGGCGCCGTCCAGGTCGGCGTCGGTGGTGAGGACGACCAGCATGGTGGCGAGGCTCGGGGCGAGCATGCCCGCGCCCTTGGCCATGCCGCCGACCGTCCAGCCGGCCGGGCTGGTGTACTGGGCGGTCTTGTGCACCGTGTCGGTGGTCTTGATGGCGATCGCGGCGGCCTCGCCGCCGTCCTCGGCGAGTTCGCCGGCGGCGAGCGCGACCCCGGGGAGCAGGATGTCCATCGGCAGCCGTACGCCGATCAGGCCGGTGGAGGCGACGGCGACCTCGCCCGCGTTCAGGCCCAGCTCGGCGGCGACCTTCTCCGCGGTGGCGTGGGTGTCCTGGAAGCCGAGCGGGCCGGTGCAGGCGTTGGCGCCGCCGGAGTTGAGGACGACGGCGGAGACCCGGCCGCCCTTGAGGACCTGCTCGGACCAGAGCACCGGTGCCGCCTTGACCCGGTTGGCGGTGAAGACGCCGGCCGCGGCGAGCGAAGGGCCGTCGTTGACCACCAGGGCGAGGTCGGGGGTGCCGGAGGCCTTGATGCCCGCGGTCACGCCGGCGGCCCGGAAGCCCTTGGCGGCGGTCACTCCGACGTTCGTGCTCTTGCTCACGGTGCGACTCCGTTCACGGGAAGGCCGAGCCCCTCGGGCAGACCGAGGGCGATGTTCATGCTCTGCACCGCGCCGCCGGCGGTGCCCTTGACCAGGTTGTCGATCGCGCTGATCGCGATGATCCGCCCGGCGGCGGCGTCCAGGGCGACCTGGACCAGGGCGGTGTTGGCGCCGTAGACGCTGCTGGTCTGCGGCCACTGCCCCTCGGGCAGCAGGTGGACGAAGGGCTCGTCCGCGAAGGCCTCGGTGTACGCGGTGCGCAGGCTCTGCGCCGTCACCCCGGGCCTGGCCTTGGCCGAGCAGGTGGCGAGGATGCCGCGCGGCATCGGGACGAGGGTGGGGGTGAAGGAGACGGTGACCGGCTCGCCCGCCAGCGGGGAGAGGTTCTGGGCCATCTCCGGGGTGTGCCGGTGGACGCCACCGACGCCGTACGGGCTGACGCTGCCCATCACCTCGCTGCCCAGCAGGTGCGGCTTGGCGGCCTTGCCGGCGCCGGAGGTGCCGGAGGCGGCGACCACCACGGCCTCCGGTTCGGCGAGCTGCGCGGCGTACGCGGGGAACAGCGCGAGAGAGACGGCCGTCGGGTAGCAGCCGGGTACGGCGATCCGGTTGCTGCCCGCCAACGCGGCGCGGTGGCCGGGGAGTTCGGGCAGGCCGTAGGGCCAGGTGCCGGCGTGTGCGGAACCGTAGAACTGCTCCCAGTCGGTGGCGGCCTTGAGCCGGAAGTCGGCGCCGCAGTCGATCACCAGGACGTTCGGGCCGAGCTCCTCGGCGACGGCCGCGGACTGACCGTGCGGCAGGGCCAGGAACACCACGTCGTGGTCGGCCAGCACCTTGGAGGTGGTGGCCTCGAGGACGCGGTCGGCGAGCGGGAGGAGGTGCGGCTGGAGCGTGCCCAGTCTGGTGCCCGCGTTCGAGCCGCCGGTCAGCGCCCCGATCTCCACCTCCGGATGGCCGAGCAGCAGGCGCAGCACCTCGCCGCCCGCGTAACCGCTCGCGCCGGCGACGGCGACTCGCAATGCCATGGCGTTCCTCCTTCGTCTTGGCATGAATATACGCGCGGTGGAAAATTCATGCAAGGAGTTCGCGCCGGACCCCCGCCGGGGCGGGGCGGCGGGGTCAGCGCTTCACGGCTCGCAGCACCACGAACTTGGGGTTCCCGGCGACGAGTTGGCAGTTGCCGAAGAGGCGGCGCAGCTTGACGTGGTAACCGAGGTGGCGGTTGCCGACCACCCAGAGCTCCCCGCCGGGCCGCAGCGCCCGCTTGGCGCCGGTGAACATCCGCCAGGCGGTGGCGTCGGTGGTGGCCTGGTGGGAGTGGAACGGCGGGTTGTTGAGCACCAGGTCCACCGAGCCGGGCGCCACCGCGTCCGCGGCCAGGGCGTCGGCCGTCAGGAACTCGGCCGCGGCGTCCGGGCCCAGGTTGGTGCGGAAGGTCTCCTCGGCGGAGGCCACCGCCTGGTACGACTCGTCCACGAACACCAGCTCCGCGCCGGGCCCGGCCAGCGCGGCGGCCGTACCGACCACGCCGTTGCCGCAGCCGAGGTCCACCACGCGGGCGCCCGGGGCGGGGACGGGCAGGTGGGCGAGGAGGAAGCGGGTGCCGATGTCCAGCCGATCGGCGCAGAAGGTGCCCGCGTGGTTGACGACGGTACGGCCGGAGACGGGGCCGATGTCCGGGGGCAGCGCGTAGCGGTGCGGCCACGGGTTGGGGCCGGGGTCGAGCGCCCGGTCGGGGGCGCAGAAGATCAGCCGGGCCTTGCGGGCGGCCAGCGAGGTGCGGGTCGGGCCGAGGATCCGCTCGAAGAGCCGGAGCGTCGAGGTGTGGATCTCGGTGACCATGCCGGTGCCGATCACCACCGTGTCCTCGTGGAGGGCGGGGGCGAGCCGGTGCAGCTGGTCCTCCAGCAGGGCCAGGCTCTTGGGGACGCGCACCAGCAGCACGTCGATCCGCTCCGGCGGGGTGTCCCGGGTGGTGAGCAGCCGGGACTCCTCGACGACGGCGCCCACCCTGGCCAGGTTGGCCAGGGTGGCCCGGCGGCCGAGGTGGGAATCGGTGATCTGGAACGGTCGGTAGTCGGCGAGCGCGGTGGTCAGCGCGCCCCAGCGGTCGCCGAGGACGGCGACCGTGCGGTCGGCCAGCCCGGTCGCGGCGCCGGCCGCGCTGTCCGCCTCGCCCGCGAGGTGGCGCAGCAGGTACTCGTCGGCGGCGTCCCAGGCCCGCAGCCGCTCGCGCGGATCCTCGGGGAAGCGGGTGAGTTCGAAGGTGCCCCACGGGGTGGCGAAGGCGGTGTCCGGCGGGGTCGCGGCGGGCGTGGTCTGGGGATTCATCGTGTTCTCAGGCTATCCGACCTCCCGGCGGCGGTTACGGACGGATACTGGAAGGGCCCGGCCGAGAGGGGTGAGGGTGATGGAGTGGAAACTCGAAGTCGTGGTGGTCCCGGTGTCCGACGTGGACCGCTCGAAGCTCTTCTACGAGGAGCAGGCCGGGTTCACCGTCAACCACGACACCCTGCTCCGGGACGGGGTCCGGGTGGTCCAGCTGACGCCCCCCGGCTCGCCCTGCTCGATCGTGGTGGGCGAGGGGGTGATCGACTCGCCGCCCGGCTCGGTCAAGGGGCTCCAGCTGGTGGTGCCCGACATCGAGCGGGCGCACGCCGAGCTGCAGGCCAGGGGCGTGCAGGTCAGCCCGGTCCAGCACTTCGTGGCGGGGGGCCGGGTCGACGGGCACGGCGAGGCCTGGAACAACTTCGTGTTCTTCAACGACCCGGACGGGAACGGCTGGGCGGTGCAGGAGGCGCCGCGCGCCGCGTAGGGCGGACCGGCCCCCGGCCTTGGGTAGGCTCCGAGGATGGCTGAACACGAGGGAAGCGTGCGGGTGGACAGCTGGATCTGGTCGGTCCGGCTGGTCAAGACGCGGGCGCTGGCGGCGGCCGCCTGCCGCGCCGGGCACGTCAAGGTGAACGGCGAGCGGGCCAAGCCCGCGCAGGCGCTGAAGCCCGGCGACGAGGTGCGGGTCCGCGAGGAGGGGTACGAGCGGGTCGTGGTCGTGCGGCAGTTGATCCGCAAGCGGGTCGGCGCCGCGGTCGCGGCGGAGTGCCTGGTCGACAACAGCCCGCCGCGGCCGCCGCGCGAGTTCGTCGCGGCGGCCGGGACCCGGGACCGCGGGACCGGGCGGCCGACCAAGCGGGAGCGCCGCGAGCTGGACCAGCTGCGTGGGCACTGAGCGGGCACTGAGCGGCCCCGGACGCCGGGGCCGCGGGTGCGGAGAGCCTCGGATGCGGAGAGCCCCGGGTGCGGAGAGCCCCGGGTGCGGAGAGCCCCGGAGCCGTTACGCGGCCGCGGTCGCGAGCACCTTGGCGAGGAAGCCGTCGAGGTTGGCCACCGTACGGTCGATCTGCAGCTCCAGCGGCAGCGACTCGTCGGGCCGGGTGACCAGGGTGGACTTCTTCAGCCCGCGCACGTAGAGCGAGCAGGCGAGGTCGGCGCAGATGTAGGTGCCGACCGTGTTGCCCTCGCGCCCGGCCGCCCCGGCCCGGCGGGCGGCGAGCAGCGCCACCCCCGACCCGGCGTGCGAGGTGATGCACAGCGAGCACACGTTGGTCTTGGTCAGGCTGCGCCGGATCACCGGCGAGCGCAGCGTCACGCCGACCAGCTCGCCCCCGTACGGCGCCACCAGGTACGCCCGGTCGGGCGCGCCCTGGTCCCGCCAGCCGAGGAAGTCCAGGTTCTCCCAGGGCAGTTCGGCCAGGCCCCGGGGCAGGTTGAGCCGACGGGCCTCGCCCTTGGAGCAGTTGACGAAGGACGCGCGGATCTCGTTCTCACCCAGGGATTCCATGCCGCGGAAGCTAACACCCGCCGACCGGCCGTGTCGCGCCGATTTTCACCCGGTCCGCACCGGGTGGGCGGCCTGGACGGCGAGCCGGCGCGGGGCGTCCTCGCCGATCCGGCTGAGCAGGTCGTCCAGGGCGAGGAAGACCTCCCAGCGCTCCCGTCCGCCGGCGGCGGCGAGGCGCTCGACCACCAGGTCCTCCAGGCCCCGGACCCGCTTGTCCTTCCAGGCCTTGTCGGCCAGGCTGACCAGCAGCGACTCGACGGTGACACCGGGGCCGCCCCAGCTCGCGTGGGTGCGGGCGAAGCGGGCGAGGTGCTCGGGGACGCCGTGGGCGAGCAGCAGGGCGTGTCCGGCGGGCTCGTGCCTGGAGCCGGGGGCGGAGAGCTCCTCGGGGTGGACGGTCTTGCCGATGTCGTGGGTGGCGGCGCCGTAGAGGACGGCCTCGCGGTCGAAGACCAGGCCCTCGCGGGCGCAGAACCCGGTGATCTCCTCGGCCACTTCGTGCACCAGGGCGAGGTGGGCGACCAGGCGGGGCGGGGCGTCGAGGGCGCGCAGCAGTTCGGCGACGTCCGGGGGCAGCGGCGGCAGGGCGGTGGCGGTCACGCCGCAGGGTAGCCGGGACGGTGAGGGTCTGTCAGTGGGGGTACGTAGGCTTCGACGGTCCGGTCCCGGCGTAGGAGGGGGCGCCGGGACCGGACCTGAGCGAACGACCGAGAACTACCGGAGGCCGGCTGAGGTCACTTCTTGAAGGCGACGCCGGCGTACGCCGACACGTCCTGCCAGCCCTCGGGGAGTTCGGTGGTGGGAACGTGGCCCGCGGTGGGACGCCAGAGCGGGAGCTGGACGAGCCCGGGGCCGGCGAACTCGAAGTCGCCGAAGAAGGGCTCGACGCCGGCGCGGGAGCGCAGCACGAGCGGGGCGCTGGCGCTGCGGTAGACGCGGGTGCCCGCGGAGGCGCTCTCGCGGGAGGCGAAGTCCGGGCTGCCGTGGGAGAGGATCAGCGCGCTGCCGGGGGCGAGCGCGTCGCGCAGGGTGTGGACGATCTGCTGGGCGCCGTCCTCGTCCCGGATGAAGTGCAGCACGGCGACGAGCATCAGCGCGACCGGCTGGGAGAGGTCGATGGCGCCGGCCAGCGCGGGGTGGCCGAGGATCGCGGCCGGGTCCCGCAGGTCGGCCTCGATCACCGAGGTGTGCCCGGCGGGGTGGCTCGCCAGCAGGGCGCGGGCGTGGGTGGCGACGATCGGGTCGTTGTCCACGTACACCACCCGGGCGTCCGGGGCGACCCGCTGGGCGACCTCGCTGGTGGAGCCGACGGCCGGGATGCCGGTGCCGATGTCGACGAACTGGCGCACGCCCCGGCCCGCCACGAACTCCACGGCGCGGCCGAGGAACTGCCGGTTGGTGCGGGCCAGCAGCGGCAGCGCGGGGTAGGCCGCTATCGCGGCCTGGGCGGCCTTGCGGTCGGCCTCGAAGTTGTCCTTGCCGCCGAGGTAGTAGTCGTACATCCGGGCGGTGTGCGGGACGCCGGTGTCCAGCTCGCTCGGCGGCTGCCAGTCGTCGGTTCTGGCCCAGTCCCACTCGGTGTCCGTGCCCCGGCCGGTCGCCGCGCCGTCCTCGTACATCCTGTCCGCCCCCAATGCGCAATACCGGAAGAGTTTGGCCACCGCCTGTCAACACGCGGTGCGCGGCGATCGTATCCAAGGACACGGCACGGAAACAGCGGGAGTTCAGGTTTACGCAACTGCCGGCGACAGAGTGTGTGCACGTCAAGGCCGGTCCGGCCGACCGGACGGACCGGATCGCCCGCCGGAGCCGTCCTCTCTATGCTGGCTGCCGATGACTGCCGACCGCCGCACCGTACTGCACTCCACCGTCCGCCTCGCCGCCCTCGCCGCCGCGGGCGGCCTGCTCACCGCCTGCGGCACCGGGAACCTCCGCCGGGCCGACCCGGGGGCGCTGGCCGCGCACCCCGGCACCGTGGACCCGCAGCACACCACCGACCCGGCCTGGAGCGGCGGCGAGGGCCCGGCCTCCGCCACGCCCACCGTCCCGGCGGAAGCCCGGCCCGACGGCGAGCCGACCGCCGCCGAGCCGTCCACCCCGCCGGCCCCGCCGGTGCTGCCGCCGCTCGCGCCGGGCACCCCGGTCGAGGTCGCGTACGGGCCTCGCACCGGCAGGAACGTGGCGCTCACCTTCCACGGCAGCGGCGACCCGAAGCTGGCCACCGCGCTGCTGGAGGTCGCCGAGCAGCGCGGCGCCAGGCTGACCGTGATGGTCGTCGGCAGCTGGCTCGACCAGCAGCCGCAGATGGCCCGGCGGATCCTGGACGGCGGCCACGAGCTGGGCAACCACACCCAGAACCACCTCAACATCTCGGCCATGACACCGGAGCAGGCCCGTGCCGAGATCGCCCAGTGCGCGGAGCGCCTGCAGAAGCTCACCGGCTCGATCGGCCGCTGGTTCCGCCCCTCCGCCGCGCAGTACGCCACCCCGATGGTGCGCGAGCAGGCCAAGGCGGTCGGGTACGAGCACGTGCTGTCCTTCGACGTGGACCCGCGCGACTACAACGACCCCTCGGCCGCCGAGCTGCAGCGCCGGGTGCTGAACTCGGCGCGCGGCGGCTCAGTGGTGGCACTGCACATGGGGCACCAGTGCACGGTGGACGCGCTGCCCGCGATCCTGGACGGCCTGGCCAAGGCGGGGCTCAAGCCGGTGACCGCCAGCCAGCTCTGCGCCTGACCCCCGGCCCCGGCCCGGGCACCCGAACGCTCCGGCCCGGACACCCGGTCAGACCATCGGGTCGTCGTCCTTGTACGGGCGCAGCCTCAGCGTGCGGGCGTCCGCGGCGCTGATCGCGTCGGCGCGGTTGACCAGCTCCTCCAGGTTGTCCCGGCCGGCGTGGATGAACCGGCCGTGCAGCCCGTCGAAGCGGCCGCGGGCGGCGTCCACGGTGACGGCCACCATGTACGGGATGGAGCCCCAGGCCGTGGTGTCCCGGAACATCGGCATCCCGGCGGTCATGTCGGTGGCCACCGCGCCCGGGCTGATGTCGAGGACCACGATGCCGTTGCGGGCGAGCGAGTCCGCCATGTTGTCGGAGAGCTGGAGCAGCGCGCCCTTGGAGGTGGCGTACGCGGTGTAGTTGCCGTCCGGGCGCAGCGCGAAGCCCGAGTTGAGGTTGATCACCCGGCCGCGCCGGCGGGCGACCATGCCGGGCAGCACGCAGCGCAGCAGGTTGTAGGGGCCGCGCAGGTTGGTCTCGATCACCTGCCACCACTGGTTGGCGTCGGTCTCCCAGAGCGGCACCTCGGCGCGGTCGACCAGGCCGGCGTTGTTGATCAGCAGGTTGGTCGGCCCGAGGTCGCGCTCGACCACCCGGACCGCCTCGCGCACCGAGCCCGGGCGGGTGACGTCGGCGGTCACGGCGACGCCCCGGGAGCCGCGCTTGACGCACTCCTTGAGGGTGTCGGTCAGGGTCTCGTGGGTGCGGCCGACCAGGCCGACGGACATCCCCTCGGCGGCCAGGCCGATGGCGAGCTCCCGGCCGATGCCCCGGCCTGCGCCGGTGATCAGGGCGACCTGTCCTGCGAGCGTTACCGTCGACACGCTGTGCTCCCTTCGTGCCCCCGGCCCTGTCCGCTTCGGCCCCGTCCCCCTCTGCGGCATTCTGTCGGCCGAGCGGTGGAGCCGGCCCCGGGCACACGGGACCGGGGCCCCTGCCTCACCCGTTCGGGGGATTCCCGCCGGTGGCACCCTGCCGGGGAGGGGGTGACCTACTGGCCGGTACGGAGTAGTAACGTCGTCGGGGCGGTGACCGGTGCACCCATTCCGGTACACCGGCCCGTCGTCCAGCAGCTCGCTGGGCCACCCGTAGCTGGGCGACCCCCAGCACCGTCGAAGGGCAACTGAGTGAGTGACATCGCGCGCGTCGGAGTGATCGGCTGCGGCCTGATGGGGTCGGGCATCGCCGAGGTCTTCGCCCGGGCCGGGCTGGACGTCCTGGTGTCGGAGGCCAGCGGTGAGGCGCTGGAGTTCGGCCGCACCCGGCTGACCAACTCCCTGGAGACGGCGGTCAAGCGGGGCAAGCTGACGCCCGAGCAGCGGGACGAGGCGCTGGCCCGGCTGTCCTTCACCGTCGAACTGTCCGACTTCGCCGACCGCGACCTGGTGGTCGAGGCCGTCGCCGAGCGCGAGGACATCAAGGTCGGGATCTTCGAGACCCTGGACCGGGTGATCGAGCGCCGCGACGCGATCCTCGCCTCCAACACCTCCTCGATCCCGATCGTGAAGCTGGCCGCCGCCACCACCCGCCCGGAGCAGGTGATCGGCCTGCACTTCTTCAACCCGGCGCCGGTGCAGAAGCTGGTCGAGGTCATCCCCACGCTGACCACCTCGGCGACCACCACCGAGCGGGTGGAGGCCTTCGCCTCCCAGGTGCTCGGCAAGGAGCCGATCCGCGCCCGCGACCGGGCCGGCTTCGTGGTCAACGCGCTGCTGGTGCCGTACCTGCTGTCCGCGGTGCGGATGTTCGAGTCGGGCGTGGCCACCGCCTCGGACATCGACAAGGGCATGGAGGCCGGCTGCGCCCACCCGATGGGCCCGCTGCGGCTGTGCGACCTGATCGGCCTGGACACCATCGTCTCGATCGCCGAGTCGATGTACGACGAGTACAAGGAGCCGCTGTACGCCGCTCCCCCGCTGCTCTCCCGGATGGTGGACGCGGGCCTGCTGGGCCGCAAGTCCGGCCGGGGCTTCTACGACTACACCGCGAGCGCCTGACACCCCGGCGCTCCCGGACAGCGGGGCCCGGCGGCCGGTTCACGGCCGCCGGGCCCCGCTGTCCGGTGCGGCGTCAGCTGTTGATGGTGTAGCTGTCGCCGTAGACCTTCCACTTCAGCGGCGGGTTGAGGTCGAAGTTCTTGGCGTTGAGGAAGACCAGCTGCTCGGTGTCCACCCGGCTGGTGTCGGAGTGCGCCTCCTCCTTCTTCATGACCACCTTGCGGGCGTCCAGGAAGGCCTTGAGGTAGGTGGCCTCGTCGCCGCCCTGGGCGGGGGTCTTGGCCTTCTTCATCGCGGCGGCGCGGATGCCGCCGAAGCTGTCCGAGCTGTTGCCCGGGCCGTGCATGACGATGGCGTCGTAGTAGGCGAACTGGCCGAGCGCGCGCAGGCCGTCGCTCTTGGCCTGATTGACGGCGGGGTTGAAGTACACCCGGTCGCGCTCGTCGTTCTGGGCCTGCTGGAAGACGGTGTCCTTGGCGGCGGCGGCCCAGTCCTTCTCGAACGCGGAGCCGAGGCCGGCGTGCGAGTCGGTGCCGTTGACCTTCTTCAGGGCCGGCAGGTACTTGGCCAGGACGTTGCCGGGCTTGAGGTCGGTGTAGTGCTGGACCAGCTCCAGCATGTCGCCGGTGCCGGAGCAGAAGCCGATGATGCCGGCGGTGTAGCCGCGGCCGTCCTTGATGTCCTCGATGTACTTGTACTGGGCCTTCCAGTCCAGCGACGAGTTCTCCGCGCTGGACACCAGCTGCATGGCGATGTCCTTCTTGTGCGGGTCGTCCAGCCCGACCCCCGCGAGCCGGACGACGGCGGCCGGCGACGGGGCGGCCTGGGCCGCCGAGGTGGCCGCGACGGTGAGCGGCGCGGCCACCAGGGCGGCGGCGAGGGCGATGCGGAGGGCACGACGGGGCTGAGGGCGCATGGGACGCTCCGATTCCTCGTGGGTTAGGAAACTTTCCTAACGAGAAGAAGGAAACCCCTCGGGCCGCACTCGCGCAAGCGTTTTGACGGAACCTCTTCAAGAAAACCCCGGAACCGCGGATCGCAGCCGTCGACCGGACGCCGGGTCAGAACGCCCTGCGCCGCACCCACCAGACCGCCGCCGCGCACAGGGCCACGGCGAGCAGGGCCATCCAGCCGAACTCGATGAACTGGAACGTCCAGTAGCGGCTGTCCGGCTGGTAGGACTCGTGCAGCGAATAGCCGCCGTCGCTCAGCAGCTTCTGAGCTCCGTAGTAGTCGCCGCCCAGGTCGTAGAGCCGGCCGAGGTCGAGTCGGTTCCCCGCCGGGTCGGTGACCCGGATGCCGCCCTCCCAGCGGTGGTCCAGCGAGGTCTGGGCGAGCGTGTGCAGGGTGTCCTCGAGCGGTGGGCGGTAGTGGAAGCGCAGCGACTCGGCCACCAGGGTGGTCACCACCGAGGCCACCACCCCGATCCCCAGCGCCACCACCGTCCGCCGCAGCACCACCCCGGCGAGCACGGAGATCGCGAAGACCAGCAGCACCCGTCCGACCAGCGCGGGCGGGGCACTGGTGAACACCAACGGAGTGAACCGCCCCCCGTGGACCGCCATCGGTTCGATCCACCAGCTGAGCACCGCCGCCACCAGGGCCGTCGCGACGGCCAGCGCACTGCCGCCGACCACCAGCCCGCCGACCGTCCAGCGGGTGCGCCCGGCCCCCTGGGTCCACGCGAAGCGGACCGTGCCGTGCTCGAACTCCCGGGCCAGCAGCGGGGATCCGACGAACGCCCCGAGGGCGCCCCCGAGGAAGTACGTCACATTCCCACCGACCATCAGCTCGGATCCGGACTCGCGCAGGAACTCCTTCCACCGCTCGGTGCAGCTCCGCAGCGCCATGTCACACCCGGCCGCACCGGAGCGGTCCAGCGCTGCGTGGATGTAGTACCCGGTGACGCCCAGCACGACGAGGAACCCGGCGAGGACACCCAGCAGGGTCCGCAGCGCGGGCCGGTGGCGCAGCACGGCCGCCCGCAGGACGGCGGAGCGGGGCGGGGCCAGGGACAGGGAGCTCACGGCAGCAGCACCTTCGCGTTCGGGGGGACGGCCCCGCGCGGGCCGGGGAGGGCGGAGACGGCCGGTTCGCGCAGGTAGGAGATCACCAACTCCTCCAGTCCGACACGCTGTTGGCGCCAGGAGCCGGAGACCGGGGCGTCCGGGCCGCCGGTGCGCACCAGCAGGTGGGACTGGACGCCCGCCCGGCGGTCGCGGACCACCGGCAGCCGCCGCGCGACCGTGTCGGCCTCCGCGGTCGGACCGGTCAGCATCCGGTGGCCGGCCAACAGGTCGTCCACCTCCCCCGCCACCTGGACCCGGCCGCCGCCGAGCACCACCAGGTAGTCGCAGCTCTGCTCCAGCTCGTTGACGGCGTGCGAGGAGAACACCACGGACATCCCGTCCTCGGCCACCGCGGTCAGCAGCACGGCCATGAAGTCGTGCCGGGCGAGTGGGTCGAGGGACGCCAACGGCTCGTCCAGCAGCAGGAGTTCGGGCCGCTTGGCGAGGGCCAGGGCGAGCGAGACCTGGGCCTGCTGGCCGCCGGAGAGCCGGCCGTACCTGCGGTCCAGCGGGATGCCGAGGCCGTCCAGGTGGGTACGCGCCCGGGCCTCGTCCCAGCGGCGGTTGAGGTGTCGGCCCATCGCCAGCAGGTCGCGCACCGGCAGGCCGGGGTAGAGCGCGGCGTTCTGGGCGACGAAGCCGACCCGGTCCAACGCGCGCGGCGAGCCGGGCGGTTGGCCACCGAGGACGGTCAGCGCGCCCTCGCTCGGCAGAACCAGTCCGGCGGCCAGGCCGAGCAGCGTGGTCTTGCCGGCGCCGTTCGGGCCGACCAGGGCCGCTACGTGCCCGGCGGGGACGGCGAGCCGGCAGTCCCGCAGCGCCCAGGAGCGGCGGTAGCGCTTGCCGAGCCCGGCGCAGTCGATCACCGTGTCCACGGCCATCAGGCCACCACCCCGTCCCGGCCCTCGCGCAGGTCGCGCAGCGCGTCCTCGAACACCGCGGCCATCCCCTCCTCGTCCAGCCCGACGGTCCGCGCCGAGCGCATCCAGTCCAGCAGCCCCCGGCGCAGCGCGGTCCGCTCGCGCAGCGGCACCACGCCGGCGGGCAGGCCCCGTACGAAGGTGCCCTGGCCCCGGCGGCCGGCCGCGAGACCGCGGTGCTCCAGCTCGCGGTACGCCTTGAGCACCGTGTTCGGGTTGATCGCGAGGCCGGCCACCACCTCGCGCACTCGGGGCAGCCGGTCCCCCTCGGTCAACCAGCCCATCCGCAGCGCCTGTTCGACCTGCTGCACGAGCTGCAGGTAGGTCGGGACACCGGAGGCCGGGTCCAGACGGAACTCGATCGGGGAGGGCTGGTCGGCGCCTTTATCTACTTCCATAGGTAAAGAAATAAACCACGGACTGAGGTGCCGTCAACTCCGCGGAGGAGGCGGCGGGAAACGGAAAGGGCCCCGCCCCGGACTCGTGGTCCGGGGCGGGGCCCTCCTCGGGCGCTGCCGCGTCAGGCGCCGCGCAGCACCGCGCCGGTGCGGGCGACGGCCTCGGCGACGGCCGCCTCGCGGGCGGCGGTGGCCTCGTCGGCGGTCAGGGTGCGGTCGACCGCGCGGAAGCGCAGCGCGTACGCCAGCGACTTCTTGCCCTCGCCGACCTGCTCGCCGGTGAACACGTCGAACAGCCGGATGGCCTCCAGCAGTTCGCCCGCGCCGGCACGCAGCGCGGCCTCGACCTCGGCCGCCGGAACGGCGGTGTCGACGATCAGCGCGACGTCCTGGGTCGCCACCGGGAAGCCGGAGACGGTCGGGCCGCCGACCCGCTCGGCGCCGTCGGCGGTGAGCAGGTCGATGTCGATCTCCATCGCGGCGGTGCGGGCCGGCAGCCCGAGCGCCTTGACGACCCGCGGGTGCAGCTCACCGGCGTGGCCGACCACCCGGTCGGTGCCCGCCACCAGCAGCTCGGCGCAGCGGCCCGGGTGCCACGGCGCCAGCTGGCCCTGGCGGACGGTCAGCTCGATGCCGGCCGCCCGGGCCACCGTGCGGGCCGCCTCGACGGCGTCCGCCCAGGAGGCCTGGGCGCCCTTGCCCCACCAGCCCGAGGGCAGCCGCTCGCCCGCGAGGGCGACGGCGATGCGGCGCGGCTGCTCCGGCAGCGCGGCGTCCAGCGCGGCCAGCTCCTCGTCGCTGGGCCGGTGGTCGACCGCCGGGCGCGGGGCCACGCTCAGCTCGTCCTTGGGCAGGAAGACGGTGCCGGTCTCGAAGATCGCCAGGTCGGTGTTGCCCCGGCCGACGTTGCGGCGCAGCGCGCCGAGCAGGCCCGGCAGCAGCGTGGTGCGCAGCGCCGGCTCCTCGTCGTTCAGCGGGTTGACCAGCTTCACCGTGCGGCGGCGCCGGTCGTCCGCCTCCAGGCCGAGCGCCTCGAAGGCGGTCTCGCCGAGGAACGGGTAGTTGTTGACCTCGACGTAGCCGGCCCCGGCCAGCGCGACGCCGATCCGGCGGTTCACCCGCTGGGCCTCGGTCAGGCCCTTGCCCGGGGGGACGTCGGGCATCCGGGCGGGGACGTTGTCGTAGCCCTCCAGCCGGATGACCTCCTCGGCGAGGTCGTACGGGTCGGTGAGGTCGGGGCGCCAGGTCGGCGGGGTGACCTCCAGGATGTCGGCGCCGGAGACCGAGCAGCCGATCTCCTGCAGGCGCCGGGTGACGGTCTCGCGGCCGTACCCGGTGCCGGCCACCCGGTCGGGCAGGTCGGCGGCGATGGTGATGGTGCGCACCGGGTGCGGGGCGGCGATGTCGGTGACCCCGGCCTCGGCGGTACCGCCGGCGATCAGGACCAGCAGGTCGACGGCGCGCTGCGCGGCGGCGCGGGCGGCCTCCGGGTCGACGCCGCGCTCGAAGCGCTTGGACGCCTCGGAGGGCAGCTTGTGCCGCTTGGCGCTGCGGGCGATGGCGACCGCGTCGAAGTGCGCCGCCTCGATGATCACCTCGGTGGTGCCCGGGCCGGCGGCCGGGTCGAGGATCTCGGTGGAGGCGCCGCCCATCACACCGGCCAGGCCGATCGGGCCGCTGTTGTCGCAGATCAGCAGGTCCTCGGCGGAGAGCTTGCGCTCGACCCCGTCGAGGGTGGTGAGCACCTCGCCCTGCTCCGCCCGGCGGACGACGATCGGGCCGTCCACGCGCTGCTTGTCGTAGGCGTGCAGCGGCTGGCCGACCTCCAGCATCACGTAGTTGGTGATGTCGACGGTCAGCGAGATCGGGCGGATGCCCGACTTCTGCAGCCGGCGCTGGAGCCAGATCGGGGACTTGGCGTTCGGGTCGAGGCCGACGACCGTACGGGCCACGAAGCGGTCGCAGCCGGCCTGGTCGTTGACCTTCACCAGGTAGCCGAAGGAGTTCGCCGGCGGTACGTCGAGCAGCGCCGGGTCGGCCAGCGGCAGCCCGTACGCGGCGGCGGCCTCACGGGCCACGCCGCGCATGGACAGGCAGTAGCCGCGGTCCGGGGTGACGGCGATGTCGAGCACCTCGTCGACGAGCTGGAGCAGCTCGATGGCGTCGGTGCCGGGCTCGTACTCCGGCGGGAGCACGATGATGCCGTTGTGGTCGTCGCCCATGCCCAGCTCGCGGGCGGAGCAGATCATGCCGGCCGAGGTGTGGCCGTAGGTCTTGCGGGCGGCGATCGGGAACGGGCCGGGCAGCACGGCGCCCGGGAGCACGACGACGACCTTGTCGCCGACGGCGAAGTTCGTCGCACCGCAGACGATCTCCTGCGGCTCGCCGGTGCCGTTGGCGTCGCCGACGTTCACGAAGCAGTGCCGGATCGGCTTCTTGAAGCCGGACAGCTCCTCGATGGAGAGCACCTCGCCGACCACCAGCGGGCCCTTGAGGTCCGCGCCGAGCTGCTCGACGGTCTCGACCTCCAGGCCGGCCCGGACCAGGCGCTCCGCGACGTCACGACCGGTCTCGCCGGCCGGCAGGTCGACGTACTCGCGCAGCCAGGAAAGCGGGACGCGCATCAGATCTCCATCCCGAACGGGAGGGTGAAGCGGACGTCACCCTCGACCATGTCGCGCATGTCGGCGACGTTGTGACGATTCATCAGGATCCGCTCCAGGCCCAGGCCGAAGGCGAAGCCGCTGTAGCGGTTGGGGTCGACACCGCAGGCGACCAGCACCCGCGGGTTGACCACGCCGCAGCCGCCGAGCTCGATCCAGCCCTCGGAGGAGCAGGTCCGGCACGGCCGGTCCGGGTTGCCGACGCTCTCGCCGCGGCACACGAAGCACTGGAGGTCGATCTCCGCGCTCGGCTCGGTGAACGGGAAGTACGAGGGGCGCCAGCGCAGCTCCAGGCCGCCGCCGATCAGCTTCTCGACCAGCACCTCGATGGTGCCCTTGAGGTCGGCGAAGGTGATGCCCTCGTCCACCGCGAGGCCCTCGACCTGGCGGAAGACCGGGGTGTGGGTGGCGTCCAGCTCGTCGGTCCGGTAGACCCGGCCCGGGCACACCACGTAGATGGGGGGCTCGCGGTCGAGCATGGTGCGGGCCTGGACCGGGGAGGTCTGGGTGCGCAGCACCACGCCGGAGTCGGCGGAGCCGTCCGGGGCCTGGACGAAGAAGGTGTCCTGCATCGAGCGGGCCGGGTGGTCCGGGCCCAGGTTGAGGGCGTCGAAGTTGAGCCACTCGGCCTCGACCTCGGGGCCCTCGGCGACCTGGTAGCCCATCGCGACGAAGGTGTCCTCGATGCGCTCGGCCATGGTGGTCAGCGGGTGCCGGGCGCCGCGCGGGGCGCGGTCGTACGGCAGCGTGACGTCCACCGCCTCCTCGACCAGCACGCGGGCGTCCCGCTCGGCCTCCAGCTCGGCCTGCCGCTTGGCGAGGGCCTGGTTGACGGCCCCGCGGGCCTGGCCGATCAGCTTTCCGGCGGCCGCCTTGGCGTGCGGGGGCAGGGCGCCGATCTCGCGGTTCGCGAGCGAGAGCGCGGAGCGGTCGCCGGTGTGGGCGACCTTGGCCTGCTTCAGCTCGTCCAGGGAGCCGGCGGCGGCGAACGCGGCGATCGCCTCGTCCCGCGCCTGCTCCACCACCTCGGGCTTGAGGGCCTCGACCTCGACCGGGTCGTACGACTTGTTGGGTGCCGACATCTCTATCTTTCCCGTGCTCCTGCTCGTCCGTGCTCAAGGTCTTGGGGTCAACGCCAAAGGTCGAGTGTAGTCGCAGCGTGTAGCGCCGCTCGGCGCCGCTTCCCCGCAGCCCGCCCCCGCGGAGCCCTAGAGCATGAAGTCCGGGACCCCGGCGGGCAGGATGAATCGGAACCGGGCGCCGGCGCCCGGGGCGCGGTCGACGCGGATCGAGCCGCCGTGGGCTTCCACGATGCCCTTGACGATGTAGAGGCCCAGGCCGGTGCCGCCGCGCTTGGAGCCGCGCCAGAAGCGGGTGAAGACGCGGGGCACCGACTCCTCGGGGATCCCGCCGCCTTCGTCGCTCACGGTGACCGCTGTGCCCTCCACGATGCGGGGTGGAGTGCCGTCGCGCTCCCAGAGGGGCGCCTCGACGACCTCCTTGGCCGGTGCCACCTCGATGGTGACAGTTCCGTCACCGTGCCGCACCGCGTTTTCCAGCAGGTTGGCGAGCACCTGGTCGACCTTGTCCGGGTCGGCCCACAGGACGGTCAGCGGCTCGCTGATCCGGATGTCGAAGCGGTCCTCGGGGATGCCGGTGGCGACCTTGCGCTCGACGTGCCGGCGCACCGCCGCGGCCAGGTCGACCACCTGCTTGCGCAGCTCCAGCCGGCCGGAGTCGATCCGGGAGATGTCCAGCAGTTCGGCGATCAGCCGGGTGACCCGGTCGGCGTCGGCGTCGACGGTTTCCAGCATCAGCCGCTTCTGCCCGTCGGTGAACCGCTCCCACTTGGCCAGCAGCGTCGCCGTGAAGCCCTTGACGCTGGTGAGCGGGGAGCGCAGCTCGTGCGCCACGGTGGCGATCAGCTCGGCGTGGCTGCGCTCGGTGCGGCGCCTGGCCTCGGTGCCGCGCAGGGCGATCACCAGCCGCTCCAGCGGCCCGCCCGGCGCGCTGCGCACGTACCGGGCGGAGACCAGCACCTCGCGCCCCCCGGGCAGCAGCAGGTTGCGCTCCGGCTGGCGGGTGCGGATGGCCAGGCCGCCGTACGGGTCGGTCAGCTGCCACCAGCGGCGGCCGTCCAGGTCCTCCAGCGGGAGGACGTCCTCCAGCTCACTGCCGAGCGCGGCCTGCGGGAGCACGCCGGTGAGCCGGGCCGCGACCCGGTTGAAGCAGACCACCCGGCCCAGCGCGTCGGCGACCACCAGGCCGTCCGGCAGGTCGTCCGGGTCGAGCTCGGGCCCGCTGCCGACCATGGGTTGCCTCCCCGATTACCCACCGTGCCGTTCCCCCCACAGAGGCAGACCCTAGCGCCTCCCGAGCCCGTGCAGTAGGGCTTGCAAGGGGGTGATCCGGACGCGCCCCCGGGGTGCGTCAGGCGTTCGAACGGCAGCCGCCGGGCGAACGCTGGGCGCGGGCCGAGGCGTACAGGCAGACGGCCGCCGCGGTGGCCAGGTTGAGGCTCTCGGCGTGGCCGTGGATCGGGACGCGCACGACCTCGTCGGTGAGCGCGCGGGTCTCCTCCGGAAGCCCCCACGCCTCGTTGCCGAACACCCATGCGCCGGGCGCGCCCAGGGTGCCCTCGTCCAGCTCCCGGTCCAGGTCGCGCTCCCCGGCGCCGTCCGCGGCGAGCACCCGGACCCCGGCCTCGCGCAGCCTGCCGACGGCCTCCTCGACCGGCACGCCGACCGCCACCGGCAGGTGGAACAGGCTGCCCACGGAGGCCCGGACGGCCTTCGGGTTGTAGAGGTCCACCGAGGCGTCGGTGAGTACCACGGCGTCCGCGCCGGCCGCGTCGGCGGTGCGCAGCACGGTGCCGGCGTTCCCGGGGTCGCGCACGTGGGCGAGGATCGCGACCAGCTTGGGGCGGGCCTGGAGCACCTCGTCGAACGGGGTGTCGATGAAGCGGCAGAGCGCCACGATGCCCTGCGGGGTCACCGTGTCGCAGATCCCGGCGATCACCTCGTCGGTGGCGGTCAGCACCGGCAGCCCCTCGGTCAGGGCGGCCTCGACGATGCCGGCGTGCCGCTCGGCGGCCTCCACGGTCGTGTAGACCTCGACCACGGCGTGCTCACCGGTGCCCGGCAGCCTGCCGAAGGCGATGGCCTCCCGGACGGCCTGCGGGCCCTCGGCCAGGAAGCGGCGCTCCTTGGTGCGCTGGTTGCGCTTGGCCAGCCGGCGGGCGGCCACGACGCGCGGCGAGCGCAGGGAGGTCAGCAGGGGGGTGTCGGTGCTGGGCATGGTCTCGTTCTCCGGAGGCGCTGAAGGAGGGGGCAAAGCAGGACCGGACCCGCAGGCGAACCTGCGGGTCCGGTCAGAGCTCAACCGATCTCGGAAGATCAGGCGGCGTCGGCGGCGGCCTTCGGGGCGTTCACGTCGGCCGGCAGCGCCTTCTGGGCGACCTCGACCAGGGAGGCGAACGCACCCGGGTCGTTGACGGCCAGGTCGGCCAGCATCTTGCGGTCGATCTCGACGCTGGCGGCCTTCAGGCCCTGCACGAAGCGGTTGTAGGTGATGCCGTTGGCACGGGCCGCAGCGTTGATGCGCTGGATCCACAGCTGACGGAAGTCGCCCTTGCGCTTCTTGCGGTCGTTGAAGTTGTAGACCAGCGAGTGGGTGACCTGCTCCTTGGCCTTGCGGTACAGGCGCGAACGCTGGCCACGGTAGCCGCTGGCGCGCTCCAGGATGACCCGGCGCTTCTTGTGGGCGTTGACTGCCCGCTTGACGCGTGCCACTTGATTACTCCTTGGGTTGGACCACGGACTACTTCACGTGGTCCGTCATTCGAATGGGTCGGGAAGGATCAGCTGCCCCGCTCGCGGCTCGCGCCGGGCGGGAGGGCGATCACTTGCCGAGAAGCTTCTTGATCTTCTTGGCGTCAGCGGGGGCCATCTCGACGGTCCCGGCCAGCTTGCGGGTCAGCGTCGAGGGCTTGTGCTCCAGGAGGTGGCGGCGGCCGGCGCGCTCGCGCAGCACCTTGCCAGAGCCACTGATCTTGAAGCGCTTGCTGGCGCCACTGTGCGTCTTCTGCTTCGGCATTTCGCCGTATCTCCTCGTCGGTCCCGTTCACGCCCGCGCGGCGGTCGCCACGCGGGCGTGAACTGGATGGATCTGCGGTGACCGGGCGGGACGCCCCGTCACCCTGTGGGCCGGTCTCCCGGGCCCTCCTGGCCGGTGAAGGCTCAGGCGCCCTGGGAGGCGGCCGGCTGCTCGACCGGAGCGTCGGCCTCGACGGCCGGCGCCTCGGCCGGGGCGTCCTGCGCCTCGGTCACGGCATCCTCGGTCACGGCGTCCTCGACCTCGGCCTCCGCAGGGGCGTCGGAGCCGGCGGTGCGGCCCTGACGCTCGGCCTTGCGGGCGTCCGCGAGGGCGCGGGCCTCGGCCATCGCCTCGGTCTTCTTCTTGTGCGGGCCAAGGACCATGATCATGTTACGGCCGTCCTGCTTGGGCGAGGACTCGACGAAGCCCAGGTCCTGGACGTCGTCGGCGAGCCGCTGAAGCAGACGGAAGCCCAGCTCGGGGCGGGACTGCTCACGACCGCGGAACATGATCGTGATCTTGACCTTGTCGCCCTGCTTGAGGAACCGGACGACGTGACCCTTCTTGGTGTCATAGTCGTGCGGGTCGATCTTCGGCCGGAGCTTCATCTCCTTGATGACCGTGTGCGCCTGGTTCTTGCGCGCCTCACGGGCCTTCATGGCCGACTCGTACTTGAACTTGCCGTAGTCCATGAGCTTGCACACCGGCGGCCGGGCGGTCGCCGCGACCTCGACCAGGTCGAGGTCGTACTCCTGCGCGAGCTCCAGCGCCTTGGCAAGCGGCACGATGCCGACCTGCTCGCCGCTGGGACCGACGAGTCGCACCTCGGGGACGCGAATCCGGTCGTTGATGCGGGGCTCGGTGCTGATGGGGCCTCCTCGGTTGCACCTTCTGCGATGCGGCCGTCGGACGGCGGTCGCACGTAGTGGACTCGACCACTGGGCGGGGCTTCATTCGTGCTGCGCTGTCCGGTACGTACACCGCCACACGAAAAAAGCCCCGCTCGGTACAAGCGGGGCTCCACACAACCGGGGGCTGCGCCCGGTGAGGGGCGCTGCGGCGACTCGGCACCAGGGGCGCCCGTCGCGGACCGGGACCCGTCGACCCGGAGGCCGATCAGGTGGGAGACTTTCGCGGTTGCCCTCTCGGGCCTCCTCAGTGGAGCCTCCACTTGCTGGCCGAGTGCCCATACGGGATCCCGGCCGGTCAGTCTCGAAGCTTACAGCGTCGGGAGGTCGAACGCTATTCCGCCCCGGCGCACTGCCCCGTCCGCGTCCCCCGGGGCCCTTGTACGCTCCACGTGTACCCACACGGCACGAAGGAACGAGCCCCCCTTGAGCAGCGAGCCCACCCAGACCCCCGGCGCGGACGACGACGCGATCGGCTTCGACGACCTCACCCGCGACATCGCCGAGGTCCCGGCCGTCGAGGTGATCACCACCGTCGCGGTGCACCTGATGAGCGCCGCCGCCGTCAAGTGCGGTCTCGCCGAGGGCGGCGAGAAGGACAAGGACCTGGACGAGGCCCGCAAGCTGATCACCGCGCTCGCCGGGCTCGTCACCGCCGGCGCCCCGGAGATCAGCAACTTCCACGCCGCGCCGCTGCGGGACGGGCTGCGCTCGCTGCAGCTCGCCTTCCGCGAGGCGTCCATCGTCCCGGACGCCCCGGGCGCCGGACCGGGCGAGAAGTTCACCGGGCCGGTCTACTCCTGAGCTTCGGTTCCTCCTCGCGCGAGGAGGAACGGAGAAGGCCACCGACTCCCGCGAGCCGGTGGCCTTCTCCGTTCCCTACCGCCTGTGGAGCGGCTCCCCCGGCAGCTCCGCGCTCGCCGGCAGCACCGCGAGGTCCAGCCCCCGGTCCAGCCGCACCCGCAGCACCGGGTCGGCGGCCACCGCCTGCCCGACCCGCTGCGCGGCCGCCTGCAGCCCGGCCTGGTCCAGCGCCGGGTCGAACACCACCGCGAGCACCCCGTCCGAGCCCTCCGAGGCCGCCAGCAGCCCGCTGACCACCTGCGGCTCGGCCGCCAGCAGCGCACGGACCGCCTCGCGCACCTCCGGGTCGCGGACCGGCGGCAGGAACGGGCGGTTCTCCGCGAGCGCCCGCAGCCGGGCGCCGCTCAGCTGGAACGCCACCGGCCCGGCCGGGTCGATCAGCAGGGTGTCGGCGCGCTCCGAGTAGGCGACCATCGCGGCCTGCGGGGCCGCCGTCGGCGCCGGGCGGGCGTCGGCGCGCCAGCGGGTGAGCGCCTCGAGCGACGTGAAGGCCGGCAGCGCGCGGCGCCCGTCCGGGGCCTCCAGCACCGGGACGGCCATGTCGCTGGTCTTCTCGTGCCGGTGCCCGTCCGGGCTCACCTCGACCTCGCCGAGGATCGCGACGATCGGGACCATCAGCCGGGTGGGGGGCAGTGCCGCCAGCACCTCCGGCTCGGCCGCGCGGTCCTGGGACCAGCGGGCGAGGGCCTCGGCGAGCGCCGGGTCGGCGGTGCCGTCGTCGTCGGAGAAGCCGGGGTTCGGGATGCTCTTGCCGACGAACGCCGGGTTGGAGAAGTCTTTGCGGTCCACCCGCCCGACCCTATGCCACCGCGCGCGGACGGCCCCATTTCCCTGCACGCGGCCCCTACCCACCGGTAGCGCGCTGTGGCACCCTGCGCCCATGGTGATCCTCGACGCGCCCGCGACCGCACCCGCCCCGGTGTCCGACCGCCTCCGGTACGACCGTGCCACCGCCCACCTGGACGGTCCGGTGGCCGTCGTGGACCTCGCCGCGTTCGACGCGAACGCCGCCGACCTGGTCCGCCGGGCCGGCGGCAAGCCGATCCGGCTGGCCAGCAAGTCGATCCGCTGCCGGGCCCTGCTGGACCGGGCGCTGGCCGTGGACGGCTTCCTCGGCGTGATGAGCTTCACCCTGGACGAGTCGCTCTGGCTGGCCCGCACCGGCGTCCGCGACGTCCTGCTCGCCTACCCCAGCGCCGACCGGGCCGGCTTCGCCGAGCTGACCGCCGACCCGGAGGCCGCCCGCGAGATCACCGTCGTCCTGGACGACCCGGCCCAGCTGGACCTGATCGACGAGGCCCGCGGCGGCGACGCCGAGGTGCGGGTCTGCCTGGAGCTGGACACCTCGCTGCAACTGCTCGGCGGCCGGGTCCGGGTCGGCGCCCGCCGCTCGCCGTTGCGCACCCCCGAGGACCTCGGCGCCTTCGCCGAGCTCGTCCAGCGCCGCCGGGGCTTCCGGGTGGTCGGCCTGATGGCGTACGAGGGGCACGTCGCCGGGGTGGGAGACCGGGTGCCCGGGCGGCCGGTGCGCTCCGGGCTGATCCGGTTGATGCAGGCCAAGGCCAGGACGGAGCTGGCCGAGCGGCGCGCGGCGGCGGTCCGGCGGCTGCGGCGGGTGGCCGACCTGGAGTTCGTCAACGGCGGCGGCACCGGCAGCGTGGAATCCACCGTGGCCGAGCGCGCCGTCACCGAGGTGGCGGCCGGCTCCGGGCTGTACCAGCCGCAGCTCTTCGACAACTACCGCGCCTTCCGGGGCCGCCCGGCCGCGCTGTTCGGCCAGCCGGTGGTGCGCCGCCCCGGCCTCGGCGTGGTGACCGTCCTCGGCGGCGGCTACCCGGCCTCCGGCGCGGCCGGCCCGGACCGCTCCCCGGTGCCGTACCTGCCGGCCGGGCTGCGCTACGACCCGATGGAGGGCGCCGGGGAGGTGCAGACCCCGCTGCTCGGCTCGGCGGCGGACGACCTGCTGATCGGCGACCGGGTCTGGTTCCGGCACGCCAAGGCGGGCGAGCTGTGCGAACGCTTCGCCGAGCTGCACCTGGTCGAGGGCGACCGGATCGTACGGACCGTGCCGACGTACCGGGGCGAGGGGAAGACGTTCCTCTGACGCCTCGTCCGCCCTTGCCCTACCGTGGTGCCGACATTGCGGTACGACAAGGGAGCAGCATGGACGCCGAACTCGTGCAGGAGATGCTGAGGTCCGGGGCGACCTCGGTGGCCGGGCTGATGGCCACGGCCGCCTGGAACCAGGCCAGTTCGCGGATCGCCCGGCTGCTCGGGCGCGGCGAGCGGGACGAGGAGGCGAGCGCGGAGCTGGAGGTGATCCGCGCCGAGGTGCTGGAGGCGGGCGGCGACGAGGAGGTCCTGGCCGACCAGGCCGCGGCGGTTCGCAACCGGCTGCGCGCACTGTTCCGGGCGAACCCGGAGGCGGCCGAGGAGCTCTTCGAGATCCTCCAGGAGTTCCTTCCCGGCCAGTTCCACAAGGAGCCCGGCGGGACGTACATCATCAACGTCATCAGCGGGAGCTCGACCGTCAACAGCGACCTCGTGATCCAGGCCGGCAGCATCCACGGCATGCAGCGCTGACCTTTCCGGAGCCTTAACGGGGCCCGATGGAACGGCTAACCACAGCCGTCCGTCGGGCCTTTGCGCTGCTCGGGGGCCTACAGTCCGTCAACGAGCGCAGCGCGCACGGCTATTGCCTTCTGGTCCAGACCAATCCTACGCTTCGGCCCGGGGGTCGCGCGCCGGGCCGGCGGCTCCCGAACGGGCAGGCGTGCCCGTTCCCCCACACACGCCCGGAACGACGGTCGAGGAGTCCCCACCCCATGCCCATCAAGCGAACCGCCCTGTCCGTCGGCGTGATCGGCGCCGCGGTCGTCGCGGTGGCCGGTGCCACCGCCGGTACCGCCAGCGCCCACGGCACGATGACCAACCCCGTGAGCCGCGTCGCCGCCTGCTACGCCGAGGGCCCCGAGCACCCGGTGTCCCAGGTCTGCAAGGACCTCGTCGCCGCCGGCGGCACCCAGCCGCTGTACGACTGGAACGAGGTCAACATCGCCAACGCCAACGGCAACTCCCAGGCGCTGATCCCGGACGGCAAGCTCTGCTCGGCCAACCGGGACAAGTACGCGGCGCTGGACTGGCCGCGCACCGACTGGCCGGCTACCGCGGTGAAGGCCGGTGCCTTCACCTTCCAGTTCCGCACCACCGCGCCGCACGTCGGCACCCAGACCGTCTACATCACCAAGCCGGGCTACGACCCCACCAAGCCGCTGAAGTGGTCGGACCTCGACTCGACCCCGGTCGCCCAGGTGCAGGTCGACCGCAACGCCGTCAACGGCTTCTACACCTACTCCGGCACCCTGCCGCAGCGCACCGGCCGTCAGGTCCTCTACACGGTGTGGCAGCGCAGCGACAGCCCGGAGGCCTTCTACTCCTGCTCCGACGTCGACTTCGGCGCCTCCACCACCGCCGTGTCTGCGCTCGCCGCCCAGGCTCCGGCCGCGCCCAGCGACGCCCAGATCGCGGCCGACGCCTCCAAGTCCACGGTCGCCCACCACGGCCACGGCGGGGACCCGGACTCCCCGGCCGGCCGGGTGATCCCGACCGCCTCCGCGGCCGTGGGCGGCACCTCGGCCACCGGTCCGCTGCTGCTCGCCGGCGCCGCCGCGATCGGCGTCGGCTGGGCCGGCATGGTGCTCCGGCGCCGTCGCGTCGAGGCTGTTCGACGCGACTCCTGACGCCGGGCACGGGACCGGGCCGGCCACTCCCCCGTCCGGCCCGGTCCCGTGACACCACCCCGCGCGACGACGAACGGCGGCCCGCCCGGTTTCCCTCCGGGTGGGCCGCCGCCGTGTGGTGTGAGGAGCGCGGGGCTCAGGTGGTGGTGCCGCCGGCGCCGGGCCCGCCGGAGCCGGTCCCGGGCAGGCCGGGGATGGCCGGGAGCTTGCCCTTGTAGGTGGTGATGCCCTGGACGATGGTGTCCATCACCGCGACGTCCGGCGACTTGTCGGCGATGTCGAAGCCGAAGTGCACCGAGACCAGCGCCTTCCCGTCGGCGGACGGGAAGACCACGGTCTGCACGTAGCCGCTGTTGCCCTTGGCCGCGTCCGCCTTCCAGCGGACCAGGTAGCCGTCCTGGCCGTTGACCTTCACGGCCTCCGACTTGAGCTCCTGGTGCCCGGTGAGGTCACCGTACGAGTCCTTGGCCGCCGACGCGATGTCGGCCTTGGCCGCCGCCTGGACGTCGGTGCCGCCGCCGGTGATCCGGCCGGTGGTCGCCCCGCCGAGGGAGCACTCGTTCTTGCCGTCCACGCAGGTGTACGAGCCGACGGTGAGCATGGCGTAGCCCTTGTCGGTGGTGCCGGCCTGCCAGCCGTCCGGGACCGGCAGGACGATCCGGTTGACCACGTCGATCGCCTGGTCGGTGCTCGGGCGGGTCCGGCCGCCGCCGTTTCCGCCCCCGCCCCCGTTGCCGCCCTTGCCGCCCTTGCCGTCCCCGCTCCCGCCGTCGCCGGGGTCGCCGAAGCCCGGGAGGCCGCCCCACGGGCCGGAGCCGTCCTGCGGGGCCGGGCGGGCGCTGCGCCGGGCGCGGTCCCCGTGGCCGTCCATCGCGAGGTAGGTGATCCCCGAGCCCGCGCCGAGGCCGAGCAGGGCGGCGAGGGTGGTCGCGACCACCAGCTTGGAGGGCTTGCGCCGGGGCTTGCGCGGCGGCCCGGCGGGCGAGCCGTAGGCGGTGCCGAAGGGCGGCGGCTCCGGGTAGCGGACGGTCGGGCCGCTGTCCAGCACCTCGCCCTCCAGCACCCGGGGACGGTCGGCCGTCCCAGGCTGCGGGGTCGCGGCGCCCGTCGGATCCGCCTCCGGGGAGTCCGGAGTGCCCGCCTGCGGGGAGTCCGGAGTGCCCGCCGGGGCGCCCGGCGTCGGGGCGTCCGAGGGCGCGGGCCGGGTGTCGGCCGTCCAGCCCCTGCCGTCCCACCACCGCTGCGGCCTCGGGTCGCCGGAGGTGTCCTTCGGGTCCGGGTACCACCCGGCGGGAATCTGCTCGCTCACGGTAGAGAAATCTAAAGGCAGCCGGATAAGCGCGAAATCAGCGCAGCCGGGAATTCCGGCCGTTTTCGATGAGATTCCGGTGAGAACCCCGGCCGCGCCGCCCGCGGCGACTACAGCGGGGTCACGTACGCCCCGGAGATGCCGCCGTCCACCAGGAACTCGCTCGCCGTGATGAACGAGGAGTCGTCACTGGCCAGGAAGGCCACCGCGGCGGCGATCTCCTCGGCCCGGGCGAACCGGCCGAGCGGGATGTGCACCAGCCGGCGGGCGGCCCGCTCCGGGTCCGCGGCGAACAGCTCACGCAGCAGCGGGGTGTCCACCGGCCCGGGCGAGAGCGCGTTGACCCGGATGCCCTCCCGGGCGAACTGCACGCCCAACTCGCGGGACATCGCCAGCACCCCGCCCTTGGAGGCGGTGTAGGAGATCTGCGAGGTGGCCGCGCCCATCCGGGCCACGAAGCTGGCGGTGTTGATGATCGAGCCCCGCCCGTGCCGGCGCATGTACGGCAGCGCGGCCTTGCAGCACAGGTAGACGGAGGTCAGGTTGACCTCCTGGACCTTCCGCCAGGCGTCCAGTCCGGTGGTCAGGATCGAGTCGTCCTCGGGCGGCGAGATGCCCGCGTTGTTGAAGGCGACGTCCACGCTGCCGTAGGTCTCGTACGCCTCGTCGAACAGCGCCTCGACCATGTACGGGTCGGTGACGTCGGTGTGCACGAACAGCCCGCCGACCCGCTTCGCGGCGGCCCGCCCGGTCTCCTCGTCGAGGTCGGCGCAGACCACCTTCGCGCCCTCCGAGGCGAGCCGCCGGGCGGCGGCCAGGCCGATCCCGCTGCCCGCGCCGGTGACCACGGCGGTGCGGCCGACCAGCCGGCGGCAGACGACGTCGTCCCGCGCGGCGTGCTTCTCGCTCATCGGGCTGTCACTCCTCGCTGTGGATGAAGACGTTCTTGGTCTCGGTGAAGTGGCGCAGCGCGTCCGGTCCGAGCTCGCGGCCCACCCCGGACTCGCCGTAGCCGCCGAAGGGTGTCCAGAAGCGCACCGAGGAGTGCGAGTTGACCGACAGGTTGCCCGCCCGTACGCCCCGGGCCAGGCGCAGCGCCCGGCCGACGTCCCGGGTCCAGATCGAGCCGGACAGCCCGTAGCGGGTGGCGTTGGCCAGCCGCAGCGCGTCGGCCTCGTCGGTGAACGGCAGGACGGCGGCGACCGGGCCGAAGATCTCCTCGGTGACGGCCGGGACCTCCGGGTTCCCGGGGGCGATCACCGTCGGCGGGTACCAGTAGCCGGGCCCGTCCGGGACCTTTCCGCGGGCCAGCACCGGCAGGTCGGGGGTGACGTAGGAGGACACCCGGCGGACCTGGGCGGCCGAGATCAGCGGGCCGAGCTGGGCCTGCGGGTCGGCCGGGTCACCGGTGCGCAGGGTCTCGACGGCGGGCAGCAGCAGGGCGAGGAAGTCCTCGTACACCTCGCGCTGGACCAGGATCCGGCTGCGGGCGCAACAGTCCTGGCCGCTGTTGTCGGCGAAGGACATCGGGTCGGCGGCGCGGGCCAGGTCGGCGTCGGCGAAGACGATGTTGGGACTCTTGCCGCCGAGTTCCAGGGTGACCCGCTTGGCGTGGGCGGCGCAGCGGGCGGCGACCTCCTTGCCGACGACGGTCGAGCCGGTGAAGACGATCTTGCGGACGGCCGGGTGGTCCACCAGGGCCCGGCCGGTGGTGGCGCCCGCGCCGGGGACGGTCTGGAACAGGCCCTCGGGCAGGCCGGCCGCGAGGGCGAGTTCGGCCAGCCGCAGGGCGGTCAGCGGGGTGGCCTCGGCGGGCTTGAGCAGGACGGCGTTGCCGGCCGCCAGGGCGGGGGCGAAGCCCCAGGCGGCGATCGGCATCGGGAAGTTCCACGGTGCGATCACCCCGACCACGCCCACCGGCTCGTGGAAGGTCACGTCCAGGCCCCCGGGGACGGGGATCTGCCGGCCGGTCAGCCGCTCCACTCCCCCGGCCGCGTACTCCAGGAGGTCCCGGACGTTGCCGGCCTCCCAGTGGGCGTTGGCCAGGAGGTGGCCGGCCTGCGCCACCTCCAGGGCGGCCAGCTCGGGGACGTGCACGTCGACCTGGTCGGCGAACCGGCGCAGCAGCCGGGCGCGTTCGCCGGGGGCCAGCGCGGCCCAGCCGGCCTGGGCCCTCACCGCGCGCCGGACGGCCGCGTCCAGCTGCCCGGGGGTGGTGTCGGGGACGGTGGCGAGCACCTCGCCGGTGGCGGGATTGCGGACGCTGCTGCTGCTTTCGGCGTCCGCGTCCGCGTCCGCGTTCGTGTTCGCGTTCGGCTCGGTCACGGGTCACATCCGTTCGAAGGATCGGTAGCGCTCCCAGTCGGTGACCGCCCCGTCGTAGGCGGCCTGCTCGACCCGGGCCATGTTCAGGTAGTGGTCGACCACGTCGTCACCGAAGGCCTCCCGGGCCAGGGCGCTCTGCGCCCACAGGTCCGCCGCCTCGCGCAGCGATGCGGGCACCCGGGCGTACTCCTCGACCGCGTAGGCGTTGCCGAGGCAGGGTGGGGGCAGTTCCAGCTTGCGCTGCAGCCCGTGCAGGCCGGCCGCGATCATCCCGGCCACCGCGAGGTACGGGTTGACGTCGCCGCCCGGCACCCGGTTCTCCATCCGCAGGCCGGGGCCGTGGCCGACCACCCGGTAGGCGCAGGTGCGGTTGTCCCGGCCCCAGGCGACGGCGGTCGGAGCGAAGGAGCCCGGGCGGTAGCGCTTGTAGGAGTTGATGTTCGGCGCGTACAGCAGGCCGAACTCGCGCAGCGCGACCAGCTGGCCGGCCAGGAAGTGCCGCATGGTGTCGGTCATCCGGCCGTCCCGGTCGGCGAAGGCGGGGGCGCCGACGGCGTCGCGCAGCGAGAGGTGGATGTGGCAGCTGTTGCCCTCGCGCTCGTCGTACTTGGCCATGAAGGTGAGCGAGCAACCGAGTTGGGCGGCGATCTCCTTCGCGCCGGTCTTGTAGACGCTGTGCTGGTCGCAGGTGGTGAGGGCGTCGGCGTAGCGGAAGGCGATCTCGTGCTGGCCGAGGTTGCACTCGCCCTTGGCGGACTCCACCACCAGGCCGGCGCCGGCCATCTCGGTGCGGATCCGGGACAGCAGCGGCTCGACCCGGGCGGTGCCGAGCATCGAGTAGTCCACGTTGTAGAGGTTCGCCGGGGTCAGGCCGCGGTAGCCGCCCTGCCAGGCCTGCTCGTAGGTGTCGCGGAAGACCAGGAACTCCAGCTCGGTGCCGATGTCGGCGGCCAGACCGTGCTCGGCGAGCCGGGCGATCTGGCGGCGCAGCAGCTGGCGCGGGGCGGCGTCCACCGGGTGGCCGCCGTGCCGGGCGAGGTCGGCGGTGACCTGGGCGGTGCCGGGCTGCCAGGGGGTCAGCCGCAGGGTGCCGAGGTCGGGGCGCATCGCGAAGTCGCCGTAGCCGGTGGCCCAGGAGGAGAAGGCGTAGCCGTCCACGGTGTTCAGGTCGACGTCGACGGCCAGCAGGTAGTCGCAGGCCTCGGCGCCGTGCTCGGCGACCTCGTCGAGGAAGAACCGGGCGGCGAAGCGCTTGCCCTGGAGACGGCCCTGCATGTCGGTGAAGGCGAGCGCGACGGTGTGCACCTCGCCGGCGTCCACCAGGGTGCGCAGGCCGTCCAGGGTCAGCGGCGGCCGGGACGGCGCGCCGGCGGCGGCCCGTGCGGACAGTTCGGGCGTATCGGGCATGGCCGAGCCCTCCTCCTCGATCACTCTTCGAGATCAAGCGGTCACAGCGAACCGTACGGCCTGCGGCTCGCGGGGCGGAAGAGGGCGGGCGGGTGTCGGGAGGGGACGGGCCGGGGTCCGGCCGGGAACCGACACGACGCCGCCCGCCCGGGGCGCGCCGACGCGCGTGGCTGACGGTGGATCAGCCCCTTCGGAGGGAGAATGCGCGCCATGGATCGCAGGCCTTTGATCGGCGTCAGCACCTACCTGGTGGACGCAAGTTGGAGCGATTGGCGGGGCCGCCGGGTGGCCCTGCTGCCCGAGCGGTACACCGCGCAGGTCCGGGACTCCGGCGGGATCGCGGTCCTGCTGCCGCCGGACGCCCCGGAGCGCGCGCCGGAGGTGCTGGCCCGGCTGGACGGCCTGGTGATCGCCGGCGGGCCGGACATCGACCCGGCCTACTACGGGGAGCCGGCCCACCCGGCGACGGAGGTGGACTCGCCGGAGCGGGACGCCTGGGAGGTCGCGCTGCTGCGGTCGGCACTGGCGGCGGGCATGCCCCTGCTGGCGGTCTGCCGGGGGATGCAGATCCTGAACGTGGTGTGCGGCGGGACGCTGGTGCAGCACCTGCCGGACGTGGTGCCGGTGGACGTGCACGGCGGGACGCCCGGCCGCTACGGCTCGCACCCGGTGCGCCCGGTGCCGGGGACGCTGCTGGGCGGGCTGCTGCCGGAGAGCGAGTTGGAGGTGCCGACCTTCCACCACCAGGCCGTCGACCGGGTGGGGTCGGGTCTACGGGTGAGCGCCCACGCGCCGGACGGGACGGTGGAGGCGGTGGAGGGGCCGGGGTTCACGCTCGGGGTGCAGTGGCACCCGGAGCAGGGGGACGACCTGCGGCTGATGCGGGCCCTGGTCAGGGCGGCCACCGCGGCGGTCCTCGACACACTGATGCTGGGGTAGCACAACTGGGCGCGGGGGAAGGGGATTTCGGTTGTTCGGCGGGGTGCGGAACGCACCGGGTGCGCCCCTGGGAACGGCAACGACAACGGTCACCAGTACAGCCTTTGGATCTTTGTCGATTCTGCGGTTCACTTCGGTTGCGGGGCGGTCACGACGCACCCCGCTTCCCACCCGTGCGCCCAGAGAGGACTTCCATGGCCGGGCAGGAGCATTCGCACGATGATCATGCGCATGACCACAGGCACTCGCATGCGCACGGCTCAGGCGGGCACGCGCACGGTTCGGGCGGCCACGGCGGCCACTCGCACGGCGTCTCCGCCGACGCGGACCGACGCTGGCTGCTCGGCGCCCTCACCCTGATCGTCGTCTTCATGGCCGGCGAGGTCGCGGTCGGCTTCGCCGCCCAGTCCCTGGCGCTGATCTCGGACGCGGCCCACATGCTCACCGACGCCGCCTCGATCGTGCTCGCGCTGGTCGCCATGCGGCTCGCCGCCCGCCCGGCCCGGGGCGGCTACACCTACGGACTCAAGCGCGCCGAGATCCTCTCCGCCCAGGCCAACGGCGTCACCCTGCTGGTGCTGTCGGCCTGGCTGGGCTACGAGGCGATCACCCGGCTGCTCGAACCGCCGGAGGTCACCGGCTCACTGGTGCTGGTCACCGCGCTGGTCGGGATCGTGGTCAACCTCGCGGCCACCTGGTGCATGTCCAAGGCCAACCGCAGCTCGCTGAACGTCGAGGGCGCCTTCCAGCACGTGCTGACCGACCTGTACGCGTTCATCGCCACCGCCGTCGCCGGCGCCGTCGTCCTGACCACCGGCTTCGCACGGGCCGACGCCATCGCCTCGCTGATCGTCGTCGCGCTGATGCTCAAGGCCGGCATCGCGCTGGTCCGGGACTCCGGGCGGATCTTCCTGGAGGCCGCCCCGGCCGGGATCGACCCGGACACGGTGGCCGACCGGATGGTCACCGAGCCGCTGGTCGAGGAGATCCACGACCTGCACATCTGGGAGATCACCTCCGGCCAGCCCGCCCTGTCCGCACACATCCTGGTCACCCCCGGCGGCGACTGCCACGCGGTGCGGCGTTCCCTGCAGCGCCGGCTCTCGCAGGAGTACGGCATCACCCACTCCACCCTCCAGGTCGACCACGTCGGCGAGGACGAGGCGGGCGCGCTGCTGCAGATCGCCACCCCGTCCGACGCCGCCACCGAACACTGCGCCGACGCCCACGGCCCGGTCCACCGCGCCGGACCGCACGAGCACTGAGCGGTTCCTGTCGCCCGGGTGCGGCATGATCTGACACGTGACCGCACCCCGACTGATGCTGCTCGACTCCGCCAGCCTGTACTTCCGGGCCTACTTCGGCGTACCGGACACCCTGCGCTCGCCGCAGGGTGAGCCGGTCAACGCCGTCCGCGGCCTGTTGGACTTCATCGCCCGGCTGGTCCACGACCACCGGCCCGATCAGCTGGTGGCCTGCATGGACGCCGACTGGCGCCCCCAGTGGCGGGTCGACCTCGTCCCCTCCTACAAGACCCACCGGGTCGCCGAGGCGGCCGAGGACGGCGAGGAGGAGGTGCCCGACACGCTGGCCCCGCAGGTCCCGGTGATCGAACAGGTGCTGGACGCCCTCGGCATCGCCCGGGTCGGCTCCCCCGGCTACGAGGCGGACGACGTGATCGGCACCCTCACCGCCCGCGCCACCGGGCCGGTGCAGATCGTCACCGGCGACCGCGACCTCTTCCAACTGGTGGACGACGCCCGCGGGATCACCGTGCTCTACCCGGTCAAGGGCATGGGCAACCTCCAGGTCACCGACGACGCGGTGCTGCTGGAGAAGTACGGCGTGCGCGGCGCCCAGTACGCCGACATGGCCGCCCTGCGCGGGGACCCGTCGGACGGCCTGCCCGGCGTCAAGGGCATCGGCGAGAAGACCGCCGCCCAGCTGATCAACGAGTACGGCGACCTCGCGGCCATCCGCGCCGCCGCCCTCGACGTCGGCTCCAAGCTCACCCCGGCCCGCCGCCGCAACATCGTCGAGGGCGCCGCCTACCTCGACGTCGCCCCCAAGGTCGTCCGCGTCGCCGACGACGCCCCCCTGCCTTCCTTCGACCCGGCCCTCCCCCGCGAGCCCCTCTACCCCATGACGCTGGAGGAACTCTCCGCCCGCTGGGGCCTCGGCACCTCCCTCGACCGGCTCCTGGAGTCCCTCGCCACCCGCTGAGCCACCGTACTCACGAAGGGGCCCGCACGTTCGACGCGAACGTGCGGGCCCTCGGCGTTCCCGGGGTTGTCGGCGGTGACCGGCGTTCCCTCGTTGTGGCAGAACGTGCACGCCAGTCCGCAGTCGTCGATCACCTTGACACGGATGGTCCGGTCCCGGACGACCCTGACCGCGGGACGACGGGTAGCTGACAGGACTCGTCTCCGTCACTCGAACGTGAGCCGGGGGATCGACTCGATGTCGATCCCGTACCGGCGGTAGACCTTGGTCGTGTTCTCGCTCGTCAGTTCCTCGAGAGGGAGCTTGAGCGCGAGGGCCGTCGCGTGGACGTGTTCGGCGCTGTCGCCCTCGATCTCCAGGTAGGGGGGAATCAGCGGCCAGTAGTCGATCTCGACGGCCGCACCGGCCAGCCTCCAAGAGGACCGGCGGTTCTCCTGGTACGCCTTCGGCTGGTAGCCGAGCTTGCCGAGGAGCGTGTTCATCGCGTCGAAGTCGCCGACGGTCGTCTCCGTTTCGGTCACACCGTCGATCGCGTCGGAGTGGATCTCCTTGACGCACAGGGTGACGTCGGTGCCCGTGTCACGCAGCCGGACCCACGCACCCGGCCGGCCGGGGATGTCGTAGACGTAGCGGCGCTGGAACCGGTCGACCAGGTGCTCGGCTCCGACGTCGGCGAGGAGCACGCGCATGGCCTCCGGCTCGATGCCGAGGACCTTCGCCTCGAACTCAATTGCGGTCACGGAAAGTTGCCTTCCTCGATGCGGTACGAGCATGCCAGCGCACGGTATCGGCGACGGTGCGAGCCACCTCATCAGGCGTGCGCCCGGTGCCGTCGACCCTCAGCAGCCCGAACGCCCGGTACACACGGGAGCTTTCGGCCACGTTCGGTTCCTCCCGCCGGTGCCAGGAGCTCAGCCTTCCCAGCTCGGCCCGCCGACGAAGTCGCTCCTGGCGGACGCATTCATCCACCTCCAGCAGAATCGGCACGTGTGGGACGAGGGCCCCGTCCGGATACCGCGGCAGGCAGTCGTGCCCCATCGCCCGGTGCGTGGCGATCGTGCGCGGGAAGTAGGACTCGACCACCACCGTCCGACCGGACTCGACAAGCGCTCGAGCGGTCTCGGATTTGATGTGGTTGGCCATCATCCACCAGTGGAACCGCGCCGACAGGATGCCGGCGGCGTCCACCTCAGCACGCATGCGGGGGAACGTCGGCAATGTCCCGTCGGTGAGGTGAACCCCGTTGACCAAGGCGGCGACCAGCGGAGCGACAGTGGTCTTCCCGCTCGCGCTGAGACCGTCGATGGTGATGAAGAACCCTCGGGTCACGCCCATGTGAAATTCCGTCTCCTCGTTCGGGCTTGTCATCGTGGCCCCCAGTTCCACGGGGCCGGGTGGGCTCCGCGCAGGCACTTGATCCGGTGGGCGACTTCCTGACGGGTGTTGGCGTCCAGGTGGGCGCGGCGCACCGTGTCCATCACCGCGGTGAGGACGACGACGTCGCGTACGACCTGGTAGCCGGACCATGCGCCGATGTAGGGGTGCTGCGGGAGCCGGTCCTCGCGTTCATACGAGAGGTAGGTGTCGGCGTAGGTCCGGTGGTCCTGGCGTGGGCCGATGAGGAGTTCGGAGCGCCAGCGGGCGGCGACCAGGTCCCATTCCCGGTGGCCGCGACGGAGCGGGCGGCGAAGCAGGAGTCCCACGTGGACGCCGTCATCGTGACAGGGGACCATGCCGAGGGCGCCGAGGATGACGGTGTCCGGCGTCGGCCAGTCGAGGTAGTCCCACTCCTCGCGCAGCTGGGCGGTGTGCTCGCGCAGGAACCGGCGGGCGGACTCGTTCAGCGGAGCGTCGTCCAGACCGTCCAACAGGCCGGCGAACGGGTCGTGTTCTCTGAGCCAAGGGGCCGTCCCGGGGTCGATCCGATGGGTGAGGGCGGTCACCCATCCGGACAGGGACGTGTCGGTACTCGGTGGCCCCGGGTCCTGCCAGAAGGTCACGGCCCGGCCTTCGGCGGTCGTGCGGATGTCCGTGTACCAGGGCGAGGTGACGGCAATCTGGTGCTGTCGCAGGAACTGCGCGCTCTTGATCAGGGCCCAGGCCTCGTCCGGGTCGGGGTGCACGATGGCGAGCGCACGGGAGTCGGGCAGCGACCACAGCTGGTTCGGGCTGTCGCTGACCAGCTCGGCCTTCGCGACGTCGTCTCCGGTGAGGACGCAGGCCTGCGTCAGGGCCTCGAAGGAGGCCGCGACGTCCAATCTGCGGGCCGGGGTGGCGGTCTTGAGCAACGTTCTGGTGCGCGGTCCGACGCTCACGGCGCAGTCCTCTGGTACGGAGTGGTGGATGGACGGGAAGGGAGGGCGGTCCGATAGGCCACAACCCCATGGGGCCGTACCGGATCGCAGGCGCGATGACTACGCCGGTATCCGGTCCAATGCGGGACTCTCAGCGCCCGGGCACGGCTCCCCAGTCCGCCGGCCGATCCGTCGGCCGACCTGCTCGACCACGGCGGCCACCTGCCCTACCGGATCGGGCAGTTCGATCTCGGCCCAGATCTCCTTGCCCCCTTCAGCAAGGTTCTCGACGCCGAACCGGGACGCGACCCCCATGACCAGCCTCAGACCGCGGCCGCAGGTCGCCTCGGTGCTCGCCGGGCGGTATTCGGGCCCGCCACCACCCGGGTCCGCCACGGACACGCGCAGCACGCCCGGGGCGCACGCGAGGGAGGCGGTCAGCTTCACATCCGGCCGGTCGCCACCGCAGCCGTGCAGGATGGCGTTGGTGCCGAGTTCGGACAGCACGAGCTCCACATCCTCCAACAGACGGCTTTGCTGCTGATCGTTCAGGTCGAGGTCGAGCTTCGGCGCCACCGTCCTCGCCCAGCGACGGATGGCACCGATCTGCGCCAGCTCGGCGGGAAAGGCGGTGGTACAGGGACGTCGAAGATGAGACGTGGACATCAGCGAACTCCGGGGTGAGGAACCCTAAGCGGCCATCGGCCAGTGGGCATGGAACCCGTGCGACTGGAAGCTGCCTCCAAGGAGGAGCCGATGGATAGTCAACTACCGTTCTCGTTCGGGTGGATCGGCCAGGAGGCATGGCTGTTTTCAGGACATGGCTCAGAAAGATGGCGAGTATGGTAAGACACGTTCGGCACACCCCCGGGGGCGGCAAGGATGACCACGCGCGACGCCGTGGAGACGATCGGCCCGCTGCTTCGGAGACTGCGGAAAGCCACCGGCCGTACGCAGGAGGAGTTGGCCGGCGATCTGTCGAAACGTCGGAATTACCCGATCGAACAGGGAACGGTATCCCGCTGGGAGACCGAGAAGGCCCTGCCCGACCCAACGTCCCAGCAGCTTCTCGCTGCTGAGTTCGACGTGCCGGTGGAGGAACTGCGCAGGGCCGCTATCGCGGCCCGACGGATCAGGCGGCAAGACAAGCAGACGGCGAAGGAGCCGGACGTGAATCGGCGACAGTTCATGGCAGCGGGAGCCGGGATCGCGGTGATACCAGCGATCGACTACCTCGGCTCGGGGCGGAGGCTCGGCGCGGACGTGCCCCGACAGTTGCGCGCGCGAACCGCGCGGCTGCGCCGCCTGGACGACTTCATGGGTGGCGGAGACACCTACGCCATGTACTGCAAGGAGCTGGGGGATACGGTCCGCCTGGTCGACGAAGGCGCCTACACCGAGAACACCGGGACCGGCCTGCGGAGTGTCATTGCCGAACAGGCCCAGCTCGCCGGGTGGGCGGCATTCGACGCGGGCCGCTACGGCGAAGCGCGTTCGCACTACCTGACCGCGATGACCGCAGCTCAGACCGCCAAGGACAGCTCGCTGGCGGGAAACTCCTACGCCTTCCTCGCCTACCTGGAGTGGGCCACCGGAGGCGGCTCCGGGATCGAGTTCGCCACGGCGGCCTGCGAGACAGCCGGACGCGACGCCTCACCGGCGGTGCGGGCCCTGCTGTGGGACCGCCTGGCCTGGCAGCACGCCACCAACGGCAACGCCAATGCCACCGAACGCGCTCTCGCTGCTGCCGAAGAAGCCATCCGCGAGGAAGCCGACCGGCCGGAGCCGGACTGGGTGTACTGGATCAACTTGGACGAAATCTCCATCATGACCGGCCGATGCTGGGCCGAGCTCCACCGACCGCTGCGAGCCATCCCCGCCCTGGAGTCAGCGTTGTCCCGCTACGACGACACCATGGCCCGCGACAAGGCCCTCTACCTGTCCTGGCTGGCCTCCGCTTATCTGGACGCGGGAGAGATCGAGCACTCCGCCGCGATCACCGGCAAAATCCTCGACCTCTCCCAAGGGCTCGCCTCGACCCGCCCGGCCGGACGCTCCCGCATTCTCCTCCACCGACTTCAACAACACCGCCAGCTCTCGCCAGTCGCTGAACTCCTGGAACGCAGCGTGGCGTCCTAGCCTCCCGCAGGTCGCGTCGCCCGGGTGATCCAGTCCAGATAGAGCTTCGGTCCGGACAGAATCGGCAGCGAGATCGCCTCCGGGCTGTCGTACGGATGCTCCGCAACGACATGCCCCTCCAACTCGGCCACCCGATCCTTCGTTGTACGAAAGGTCACCTGCCACTCGATGCCCTCGCACACCTCGCCAAGGTGTCGGTAGGTCGTGGCGACCGGCCCGGTGACCTGCCCTGAAGCAGCCAAACCGGCTTCGACTGCAGAGCGGGACAGCTTGGCGCCAGCGGCCTCGCTGTCGACGGTGGTGATCATGATCAAAAAGTCAGCCATGCCCGCGACACTACTCGGCACACAGGGGACGCGAGATAGTGCACGCGTCAACTGGTCAGACCTGCCTACGACAGGAACAAACAACTACATGCCGTCCCGCGACGTTGCCCTACAGATACGCGGCGCGCTGTCCCCTACCGCGGCTGGAAGGTGCCTCTCATCGACGCCGTGGACCGACACACCGCTGAATACCTGGCGGCCACCATCTGACCCGCCACCCTGGCGCGGTTCGTTCACAGGAGGGGAAGACCCGTGGGTGATGTCTTCAGCGTGGAAGCGATCGGACACGTCGTGGGAGGCCGTACGGAACCGACCGACGACTACTGGGGAGGAACCCGCGCCATCATCCGCCTCGACGGAGACAGGTTCCCGCCGGACGCGACGAAGGGGCTGGAGGAGTTCTCCCACCTCGACGTGATCTTCCGGTTCCACAGGACCGACCCGACCGACCTGAACTTCGGTGCGCGCCGCCCCCGGGACAACCCGGACTGGCCCGAGGTCGGTGTGTTCGGCCACCGGAACATGCGGCGGATCAACTGGCTCGGGTCCTCCCGCTGCCGTCTCGCGAAGGTCGATGGCCTGGACCTGCACGTCGAGGACCTGGACGCCATCGACGGCACCCCGGTCCTCGAAGTGAAGCCCTGGTTCAAGGAGTTCGGACCGCGCGGAGAGGTGCGCCAACCCGCATGGACCACCGACATGCTCCGTGACTACTTCGCCCCGATGCCTCCCACGTCCTGACGGTCGGCATCACCTCGTTCGTTCCGGCTGCCTCTTCTCCGTGGAAAGTCGACCGGATCGACTTCCCACGCAACCGCTCACCATCCCGTTGCCGCTTCGGCCCCGCCGAAGCGGCAACGGAAGAATCCTCGCTTCTACCGTCACATGCCTCTGCCCCCGCCGTCGGCGGGGGCAGAGGCGTTTTTCTGCACGAGAAGTCGGCTGGGCGACTCTGCTGGCGAAGTATTTGATCTGGTCAGGCCGCCGCTGGGATGGCGTGTTGGGTGCAGAGTGTGTGGATGCGGGTGGGGCGGCGGTTGG
>NZ_JBSFKQ010000011.1:0-201998 GCF_053598615.1 Kitasatospora sp. NPDC001095
GGCTTCGTCATCCAACTCGCCGGTGTCTTCCGGGGCTTGACGCCCTGTCCGACGTTTCAAACTCTAGCCGATCTCCGCTCCGAAAAGCGAATCCGACCGCAACCCGATAAAACGAGCACGCCAAATAAGCGCTCAGTCGCGACGAGGAAATGCCGACGCGACCCAGCCCGAACCTGGGAAGTGGTGTTTCAGAGGATTGGCCGCCCCGGGACCGTCCGCGCTGATGCGTGTCCGGTGCTCCCTGCCGAGCGACTAGAAAACACTACCCCTGTCCGAGACCGAAGGCAAACCCGTCCCGGAGACGGTCCGGGTGCAGAGCGCCCGGCCGGGCTTCACGTACTCGCCGTTCGGATGGTCGTTGCCGGTGACCCAGTGGCGGGCGGCGGCTTCGTCGCGTCCGCCGTCGCGGTGCCGCCGGAGCAGGCGCTCCTCACGTTCCTCGTCGTCGGTGTGCACGTACCAGAGCTCGTGGAGCAGTCGACGGGCGTCGGGCCAGGGGGTGTCTGCGGAGGCGAGGTAGTTGCCTTCGGTGATGACGAGTCGGGTGTGCGGGCGGACCACGTGGCGGGCGGCGACCGGTTCGTCCAGAGTGCGGTCGAAGTCCGGGACGTAGATGTCCTGGAAGCGGTCGCCGGCGATGCGGCGCAGCAGGGCGACGTAACCGTGGGCGTCGAAGGTGGCCGGGGCCCCCTTGCGGTGGGTCAGGCCGAGGCGGTCGAGCTGGGCGCCGGAGAGGTGGAAGCCGTCGAGCGGGACGTAGGCGGCGCTGCCGGGGCCTTCGGCGCGCTCGACCTCGGCGACCAGACGGCGGGCCAGGGTGGACTTGCCGGCGCCGGGCGGTCCGGCAAGTCCGAGGATCGTGCGGGCGTTGCTGCCCGGGCCGCGCAGGAAGCCGAGGGCAAGGGCGGTGAGGCGGTCCTCGTTCATGGCGGCACCTTACTCAGGGCGCACCTCTTTCAGCGTGCCCCTTGCTCGGTGACCCCGGACGGGCCGGACTCACCGAGTCGAGTCGGGTCGGGTCGCGAGCTCAGCGGCCGGCGAGGGCGGGCTGGTCCAGTGTCAGGGTGCCGGCGTCGGCGTCGAGCAGGGCGGGAACGCCGAGCGGGACGGTGAGGGTGGAGGGGCAGTGGCCGAAGCCCAGTTCCCAGAGCACGGGAACGCCGAGCCCGCCGAGCCGGTCGAGCATCACGTCCCGGACCCGCTCGGGCTGTCCGCAACCCTCCCAGGAGCCCAGGGCCACGCCGGCCACGCCGTCGAGCGCGCCGGAGCGCAGGAGCTGGGTGAGCAGCCGGTCGAGCTGGTAGGGGTGCTCGTTCACGTCTTCGAGCAGCAGGATGCCGCCCTCGTAGGAGGACCGCGCGGCGGGTGTGCCGCGCTCGGCGGTGAGGACGTGGAGGCAGCCGCCAGCCGTGACGCCGCGGGCCCGGCCGGGGACGAGCGGGGCGGCGGTGGGTGAGGTGAGGACGGTGACGGCGGCCGGGTCGAAGAGGGTGCGGCGCAGGTGCTCGGTGGTCGGGCCGTCGGCGACGAAGGAGGCCCCGGCGGCCAGCGGGCCGTACAGGGTGGCGAGGCCGAGGCGCTGGGCGAAGGCCTCGTGCAGGGAGCTGACGTCGCTGAAGCCGATGAAGGGCTTGGGCGCGGCGGCGCGCATCGCGGTCCAGTCGAGCAGGTCGACCAGTCGGTGTACGCCGTACCCGCCGCGGGCGCAGATGACGGCGTCGACGGTGGGGTCGAGCCAGGCGGCCTGGAGGTCGGCGGCGCGGTCGGCGTCGGCGCCGGCGAGGTAGCGGAGGGTGGGGTGGGTGTCGAGGACGTGCGGGGCGACGGTGACGCGCAACCCCCAGGAGCGGAGGATCGCGCAGCCGGCGGCGAGGCGTTCGGCGTCGATGGGGCCGCTGGGGGCGACGACGGCGATGTGGTCGCCGGGGCGCAGGTGCGGCGGGCGGGTCAGCCCCTGGCCGGGTGTGGTCGGGTGCTGGTCCATGGGCCGGACCACCTTTCGGGCACGGGATCGGGGTGCGGGCGGTCGCGTCGTGGCCGCGACCGCCCGGTGACGATATGCCCCGTGTCAACCGGCCGATGTCCCCCGCCCGGCCCGTGCCCGGCGGCGAGCGCTCTTCAGATCGCCGCCCCCATCACCTCCCGGACCTCGGCGAGGGTGGCGTCGGCGACGGCGTTGGCCCGCTCGGCGCCGTCGCGCAGGACCTGCCGCAGGTGGCCCCGGTCGGCGGCGAGTGCGGCGCGGCGGGCGCGCATCGGGCGGAGGAACTCGTTGACGGACTCCGTGACGGTGCGCTTGAGCACCGCGGCTCCGCCGTCGCCGATCTCCTCGGCGACGGCTTCGGGGGTGCGGTCCTGGCAGAGGGCGGCGAGCAGGACGAGGCTGGAGACCTCGGGCCGGTTGACCGGGTCGTAGCCGATCCGGCGGTCGGCGTCGGTCCGGGCGCCGCGGATGATCCGGGCGGTCTCGTCCTCGGTGGCGCCGAGGGCGACCGCGTTGCCCCTGCTCTTGCTCATCTTGCCGCCGTCGGTGCCGAGCAGCATCGGGGCGTCGGAGAGCAGGGCCTGGGGGCGGGGGAAGACGGCGCTGCCGTCGGCGTGCGGGTAGCGCTCGTTGAAGCGGCGGGCGACGGTGCGGGCGACTTCGAGGTGGGGCAGCTGGTCCTGGCCGACCGGGACCAGGTCGGCCTTGCAGAAGAGGATGTCGGCGGCCTGGTGGACGGGATAGGTGAACATCAGCCCGCTGACGGCGGACTGCCGGGAGTGGGTGATCTCGTCCTTGACGGTGGGGTTGCGGCGCAGTTCGGCGACGCTGACCAGGCTGAGGAAGGGGAGCAGCAGTTGGTTGAGGGCGGGGACGGCGCTGTGCGGGAAGATCGTCGCCCGCTCGGGGTCGAGGCCGGCGGCGAGGTAGTCGAGGACGAGGTTCTCGGTGTGCTCGGCGAGCCGGTCGGCGAGGTCGCGATCGGTGATGACCTGATAGTCGGCGACCACCACGAACATCTCGACGCCCTGGTCCTGGAGCCGGACGCGGTTGCGCAGGGTGCCGAAGTAGTGGCCGAGGTGGAGCGGTCCGGTGGGGCGGTCCCCGGTGAGGACGCGGTGTGCGCTCGGGTCGTCGTCGTACGGAACGGACGGAACGGACGGAACGGCCGTGCCGGTCGTGCCGGACGGAACGGTCGTGGCGACGCCAACGGCGGTGGGCGCGACGGCGGCGGCGGACGCGGGCGTGGTGGTCAAGGTCTCTCCTCGGTGCGGCGGTGGTGGTCTGCCGTCCGGGGCGAGGGGCCGGTTCTGCGGGGAGCGCGGGGGCGCGGAGAACGCAGCAGGGCCGTCCATCCCGGACGGCCCTGCTCAGGCGAGTGTGGTGGCCGTCCTAGGACGGCCACCAGCACAGGCCCGTGAAACGCTTCATGCGCTCAACAGTACTGGTGTCAGTCCTCCACGACCAGTGCCTGGGTGTCCTTGGTCAGCGTCTCGCCGCGGAAGAACTCCGGCCGGATGAAGCCGTACCAGGTCATCAGGCCGGCGCCGAGCAGCAGGATGCCGACGCCGATCACGAAGACCGAGCCGATGCCGAAGACCGAACCGCTGCCGTAGTCCGGGTCCCAGGCGTCGGTGAGGGTCTGCAGGAAGACCGCGGTGAGGAGCACCCCGCCGAGGAGCGGGGCGGCGCCCTTGAGCAGCAGGTCGCGGACGCCGGTGCGCAGCGAGCGGCGGAAGTACCAGACGCAGGCGAAGGCGGTCAGCGCGTAGTAGAAGCAGATCATCAGACCGAGCGCCAGGATGGTGTCCTGGACGACGTTCTCGCTGATCAGGCTCATGCCCACGTAGAAGACCGCGGTGGCGATTCCCGCCGCGACGGTGGCGTAGCCCGGGGTGCGGAAGCGCGGGTGGACGGCGCCGAAGCGCGGCGGCACGGCGCGGTAGGCGCTCATCGCGAGCAGGGTGCGGGCCACGGGGATGAAGGTGGTCTGCAGGCTGGCGGCGGCGCTGGCGACGACGGCCAGGAAGAGCAGGATGCTCCACGGCGAGCCGAGCACCGGACGGGCCAGCGCGGCGAACACGTTGTCAGCGGTGGCCGGGTTGCCGAGGCCGTTGCCGGTGCTGCCGACGCCCGCGAACATCTGGGAGGCGATCGCGACCAGCAGGTACGAGCCGACCAGGGTGACCATGGAGATCATCGCGGCGCGACCCGGGGTCTTGGCGCTGCCCTGGGTCTCCTCGTTCATGGTCAGGCAGGTGTCCCAGCCCCAGTACATGAAGATCGACAGCGACAGTCCGGCGGTGAACGCGCTGAACGAGCTGACCTCGAGCGGGTTGAGCCAGGAGAAGGAGAAGCCGATCGAGTCGGGCAGGTCGCCGGAGGCGGCCTTGCCGATGGCGATGGCGGAGAAGAGCAGCAGCACGGCCAGCTGGAGGCCGACCAGGCTGTACTGGAACCACTTGGTGGCGGTCATCCCCCGGTAGCTCATCGCGGTGGCGCCGGCGATCAGCAGGACCACGGTGAGCAGGTGGACGGCCTTGTTCTGGTCGAGTTCGGTGACCCAGCTACTGCCGGTCATCTCCCCGAGCATCAGGTACAGGAAGTCGGTCGCGACCCCGGCCAGGTTGGAGAGCACGATGATGGTCGCCACCGTCAGGCCCCAGCCGGCCATCCAACCGACCCGGGGGCCGAAGGCCCGCACACCCCAGGTGAAGGACGTTCCGCAGTCCGGGAAGTCCTTGTTCAGCTCCTTGTACGCGAACGCGACGAGCAGCATCGGCAGGAAGCCCGCGAGGAACACCGCGGGCATCTGGACGCCGACCGCGGTGACGGTCGGGCCGAGCGTGGCGGTCAGGCAGTAGACCGGGGCGACCGTCGAGACGCCCAGCACCACGCTGCTCAGCAGGCCGACGGAACCACCCCGTAGACCCTTGTCCCCCGCTCCCCCAGCCGTCCCCTGACCCGCGGGGACTCCACCACTGATGCCACTGACCGGGGCACCCTGCGGAGCGCCGGGCGCCATTGCCCGGCCGCTGCTCGTGTGCTCTGAGAGCTGCTGATCAAACACCAGCGCACCCTAGATGCGGCCGTGGAAGGTTGAGTAGACCAACCCTTGGTGATCTAAACCACTTGCTTCGATTCGTTCCCGTGCAGGCCACTCCAGCTGATGTATTTACGGCTTGTTAACCCATGTACCTTTGTTTCAAAGGAGTTGACCCAAGGAATTTTCTTCCTTTTGCCAAGGTTCGGCATGGTTTGCCCCCCTGGCACGAGCAGCCCGCGACCCTGTCACCCCAAGTCGGCTAGGTTTGCCTAACCTAATTTCGATCGTGAATGGAGCGCCGCGTGCCCCCCACCCCCGACGACCTGGCCCTCGTCGCCCGCACCGCCCCCCGCACCGCCGGCCGCCGCAGGTTCCTCACCGCGGCATTCGCCGGAGGAACGGTCCTCGGCCTCGGCGGGCTGCTCACCGCCTGCGGCAGCTCGGGCGGATCCGGTGGATCGGGCGGGTCGGGAGGCAGCGGCGGCTCGACCCCGGCCGGCGGCAGCTCCTCCCCGAACCAGAAGTCGGTCAAGCAGGGCGGTGACGACTACGCCACCGTGATCGAGAAGATGAAGGGCTTCGGCACCGACGCCGCCCCCGGCGTCTACCCGCGCACCCTCAGGCACGCGATGGGCGAGACCGTCATCCCGGCCAGGCCCACCCGGGTCGTGGTGCTGGACACCGGCGAGCTCGACAACGTCGTCGCCCTCGGCATCCAGCCGGTCGGCGTCGTCCACACCGACGGGTCGAAGTCCCTGCCGTCCTACCTCAGGGACAAGGCCGGCAGCCCCGCTGCCGTCGGCACCATCAACAGCCTCAACCTGGAGGCCATCGCCGCGCTCAAGCCGGACCTGATCCTCGGCAGCCAGCTGCGCGCCCAGGACCAGTACGCGCAGCTGTCCAAGATCGCGCCGACCGTCTTCTCGCTGCGCCCCGGCTACCCCTGGAAGCAGAACTTCCTGCTCAACGCGAGCGCGTTCGGCCTGGAGGCCGAGGCCAGGGCCCAGCTCGACGCGTACCAGGCGTCCGCCGCCGCGATCGGCGCGAAGCTCGGCGACAAGCGGCCCACCATCACCCCGCTGCGCTTCATGCCGGGCCGGACCCGGCTCTACGCCGAGCTCTCGTTCATCGGCACCATCCTCACCGACGTGCCGCTGCCGCAGCCCGAGATCGAGCGGGTCCAGGAGCTCGCGGTGGAGGTCAGCCCGGAGCAGATCGACAAGGCCGACGCCGACTGGATCTTCTACGGCGTGTACGGCAGCCCCAGCTCGACCAACCAGGACGCGGTGCTGGGCGGTGCGCTCTGGAAGACGCTCGGTGCGGTCAAGTCCGGTCAGGCCAGGCCGGTTTCGGACGAGACCTGGTTCCTCGGACTCGGAGTCATGGCGGCCAACGCGGTGCTCGCCGACCTCAAGGGATTTGTCGCGCCCAGCAGTTGATCACACCCGGTGGGGCGGGGTCGGGGGCGGCGAACAGCACGGGACGCCACGCCGGTCGCGTGGCAACAGTGTTCGCCCTGCGCTGTCTTGGACGATCCCTGGGCGGCCCCGCGACCATCCCACGGTGGTATGGCGCACACCATCGGGTTCGACGCTTGGAGCTGATCGCGCCGTGCGGGAGGATCGTCGGAACCGTTCCCCGAAGGGCCAGCCGATGACCTCGCTCCGCACCACCGCAACCGACCCGTCCCTGCCCGGCCCGCCCGGGGACAGCGCCGGGTCGTCGCCTCCCCCCGCCGAGACCGGCCCGCCCGCCACGTCCGTTCCGATGTGCTCGATCGCGACCGCCGCCGAGCCCGGTGCGGCCGCGGCCGGCGTCCCGGCGAGTGCGGCGGGTGCGGTGGGTGCGGTGGGTGCGCCGCGCCAGGGCGGCACGGCTCGGCAGGACACGGTGCGCCACGACACGGTGCCGCGGCCGCGCAGCCGGAACGACGCGGAGGCGCCGCCCGTCCCGCGCGCGGTCGGCCCGGAGGACCACGACGGTCCGACCGGCGGCGACCCGACCACGGCACGGCTGCGGGCGGCGTTCGCCGACCGGCTGCGGGCCGCGCACGCCCAGGGCCGTTCCGCCGCCGAGCTGGCGGACGCGTGCCGCCGACCGGTCGCTGAGATCTGGGCCCTGCTCGGTGCGGACGTCGGCGCGGACGCCGACCCGCAGGGCAACGCCGGCACTCAGGCCGGGAACGCTCAGGCCGGGAGCGGCCCGGCCGCGCCCGACGCCTCCGCGGGCATCGCCGCCACGGCACCCGACACCTTCGACGGGCCGGACCGGGGCGGGCCCGAGGGCGGATGCGTCCGGCATCTGCCCGCCGCCGCACCGTCGGAGGTCGGCCGCTCCGGGGCGGCGCCGCGCCCGGTGCGCGAGGAGCCGCGGATCCTGGGCTACCGACGGCCCTCTCCCTCGCGGCGACTGCGCCGGATGCATCCGCAGGCCGCCCAGAACGGGCAGGGGGCGACCGCACGGGAGACGGCCGCGTCCGGCCCGACCGGGGCGGGCCTGCCTGGCGCCGCCGGCCAAGCGGGCGAACGTGCCGGTGCGCGGGAACTAGCGGCGCAGGGGCCGCCGTTCGGGGTCGGCCAGGACGCCCTCGGCTTCGCTGCGGTCGATGCCGTCACCGCCGTCGGCCCTGCCGCCGGGACCTCGTGGAGCAACCCTCCGCTCGGCATCCTGATCGGCGGCAGCCCCGGACCGGCCGAGGCCCTCGGCCGACCGGAGGAGCGCGCACCGGTGCGGGTGACGGCGCGGCCGATCCGGGTCGGCCGCGGCACCTGTCTGGTGGTGCTGCCCTCCTGGCGGCCCGCCATCGCCGTCTCGGTGCCGACCGAGCAGTTGCTGTCCGCGACCGGGCTCGGCTCCGAGCAACTGGTCGGCGCTCGCCTGACGGTGCTGATGAACCCCGCCGCGCTGCACGACCGGGAGCTGGAACTGCACGGGTGGGAGCCCGCTCCGGCCGGGCGGACCCGACGCGGCGGGCGCGCGTAACCGCTCCGCCGGGCGCCGTCCGGCGGAGCGGCCGGCGGACCGGTGGGCCCAGCGGTTCAGCGGGCCAACGGTTCAGCGGGGCAGCGGTCTAGCGGGCCTGACGGGTGGCCGGAGCGTTCGGGACGTACCCGAGGTCGACGGGCACCGGCGGTCGCCCGTCCACGACCCAGCCCGTACGGACAGCGTCCAGCAGTTCCGGCAGCGCGGGCGGCCAGAGCGCGTCGGCGTTCTCGTCGGCGAGGTCCGCCGGGGTCCACCAGCGCCAGTCCAGGATCCGGTCGACGGCGTGCACCTCGCTGACGTCGCCGACCGGGCCGCGGTGCGGTCCGCCGGTGAGGTAGATGTGCTCGTGCTGGCGGACCGGGGTGCCGTGCCAGGTGAAGTCGTGCTCCCAGGTGCAGAGCAGTGGGCCGGGTTCGAGATCGCTCCAGCCCGTCTCCTCCCACAGCTCGCGCCGGGCGCCCTCCCACGGCGTCTCGCCCTGCTCCAGTCCGCCGCCCGGCATGGTCCAGTGCACGCCGACCTCGTCGTTGTCCGAACGGAGCAGGAAGACCGAGCCGTTCCCGTCCAGGACCACCGTGCGGGCGGCCTGCCTCGGCCTGCGTTTGCGGGATCGCAGCAGATTTCGCATCGGGTCACTCTCGCAGCGGCCGCCCGGGGCGTCGAGGGGATTCGGCACTCCGGTCGGGGTGCTCGGGCCGGCCGGTCCGTCGTGGCGGGCGCGGGATCAGCCCGCCGGCCGTACCCTGACGGCCATGCCCGAACCAGCGATCATCTTCCCCGCCGATCCGCTCAACCCGCGCCGGCCCGACCCGCACTTCGCCTGGGAGGCCAGGATGCTGCGGGAGTTGGGCGGCGAGCACCACTTGGTCGACCACGACGGGCTGCTCGCCGGACGGGCCGACGAGGCCGTCCGGCGGGTGCCGCGGGACAGCGGACCGCTCTGGTACCGGGGTTGGATGCTGCCCTCCGCCCGGTACGCCGACTTCGCCGCCGCGCTCACCGCCCGCGGCGGCAACCTGCTGACCAGCGCGCCCGGGTACGCGGCCGCCCACGAACTGCCCGGCTGGTACGGCGTGTTCGAGGGTGCGACGCCGGCCAGTGCGTGGTTCCCGTCCGACGGGGCGGTGCCGCCCGGGCCGGCGGAGCTGGCGGAGGCCGCGGCCCGGCTCGGCGGGCACGGACCGGCGATCGTCAAGGACTACGTGAAGTCACGCAAGCACGAATGGCTCGAGGCCTGCTACGTACCGGAGTTGGCCGACCTGACGGCGGTCGGCCGGGTGGTGGAGCGGTTCGTCGAGCTGCAGGGCGAGTTCCTGGCGGGCGGCGTGGTGCTGCGACGGTACGAGGAGTTCGAGGGCGCGGGCGTCCCGGCGGAGGGACCGGCCGGTACGAGTGACGCGGCCGCGAGGCGTGGGGTGGCCGGCGCGGCCGACACCGTCGGCCCCACCGGGCCGGAGCACGCGGACCGCGGCGCGCCGGAGAGCGGCGGGCGCGCCGTGGAGGCCCGGGTGTGGTGGCTGGACGGCCGGCCCGTCCTGGTCGGGCCGCACCCGGACGCCCCGCGCCGGGCCGTCGAGCCCGATCTCACCGACGTCCCGGCGCTGGTCCGCAGACTCGGCTGCCGCTTCGTCACCACCGACCTCGCCAGCCGGGCGGACGGCTCCGGCTGGCGCGTGGTCGAGGTCGGGGACGGGCAGGTGAGCGAACTGCCGCGCGGGATCGATGCCTCGGGCCTGCTGGCCTCGCTGATCGCCGCCTGACGGACCTCGCATGAAGGCCCGTCAGACGGCGTGCGGGTACGGCGCGGCCCCGGTGCGGGGCGGCCTGGGGCGGCTGCCCCGGGGCCGTTCCGCACCGGGGCAGCGGCCCTACACGGCGTCGACGGTCTCGACCGCCGGGTGGCCGTCGGCGATGAACGCCTGCCAGAGCCGGGAGTAGGTTCCGCCCCGGGCGAGCAGTTCGGTGTGCGTGCCGTCCTCGACCACCCGGCCGTGGTCCAGCACGACCACCCGGTCCGCACGCTCGGCGGTGGTCAGACGGTGGGCGATGACCAGGGTGGTCCGGCCGCCACTGAGCCGGTCGGCGGCCTGGTTGACCGCCGCCTCGGTGGCCAGGTCGAGCGCCGCGGTGGCCTCGTCGAGCAGCAGGATGTCCGGGTCGACCAGCTCGGCCCGGGCCAGCGCGATCAGCTGGCGCTGGCCCGCCGAGAGGTTCCGCCCGCGACCGGCCACCTCGTGGTCGTAGCCGCCCGAGAGCCGGACGATCATGTCGTGGGCGCCGACCGCCCGGGCCGCCGCCTCCACCTCGGCCGCCGAGGCGTCCGGCCGACCGTAGGCGATCGCCTCGCGGACCGTGCCCGCGAACAGGTACGCCTCCTGCGGCACCACGCCCAGGCGGTGCCGGTACTGCGCCAGGTCGTAGCGGGTGAGGTCGACCCCGTCCACCCGGACGGTGCCCTCCGTCGCGTCGTAGAACCGGGCGACCAGCTTCACCAGCGTCGACTTGCCGGCGCCGGTCTCGCCGACCAGCGCCACGGTCTGCCCGGCCGGGATGTGCAGGTCCACTCCGCTCAGCACGGTCGGGGCGCCGTCCGCGCCGCCGTTGTAGGCGAAACCGACGCCCTCGAAGGAGATCTCGCCGCGCAGGCCCTTGGCCACCGGGACCGGGTCGGCCGCCTCGGCGGTGGTGGTCGGGGTGCGCAGCAGCTCGCGGATCCGGCCGAGGCCCACCGAGGCCTGCTGGTAGCCGTCGAACACCTGGGACAGCTGGTTGACCGGCGCGAAGAACAGGTCGATGTAGAGCAGGTACGCGACCAGCGCACCGACCGTCAGGGTCCCCGCGTCGACCCGGGCCGCGCCGACGATCAGCACCAGCGCGGCGGCCACGCTGGAGAGGAACTGGACGAACGGGAAGTACAGCGAGATGTAGAGCTGGGCCCGGACCCGGGCCTCGCGGTAGGCGATGCCACGGGCCACGAAGCGGTCGGTGTTGGTGTCCAGACGGCGGAAGGCCTGGACGATCCGCATGCCGGCCACGTTCTCCTGGAGGTCGGCGTTGACCGTGCTGATCAGGTCGCGGGAGCGCTCGTACTGGTCCTTGGACTTCTTGCGGAACACCAGGGTGGCGATCACCAGCAGCGGCAGGACGGCGAAGACCACCAGGGCCAGGCCGGCATCGATGATCAGCAGGGCGGCGAAGATCCCGGCGAAGGTCAGCAGGCTGACCACGGCGGTGACCATGCCGGTCTGGAGGAAGGAGGTCAGCGAGTCCAGGTCGGTGGTCATCCGGGTCATGATCCGGCCGGTCAGCTCGCGCTCGTAGTAGTCCAGGCCCAGCCGGTTGAGGTGGGCGAAGATCTTGAGCCGGAGCGTGTAGAGGACGCGCTCGCCGGTGCGGCCGCTGACCCGGTTCTCGGCGCCCTGCACCACCCAGTCCAGGAGGACCACGACGAGTGCGGCGAGCGCGGCCACCGCGACGCCGGACATCAGGCCCTTGCGGACGCCCTCGTCGATGCCGTGCCGGATCAGCACCGGCAGCACCAGTCCGGCCGCCGCGTCCAGGGCGACCAGCAGCAGGGCGATGAGCAGCGGGACACGGAAGGGGCGCAGCAGGCGGCGCAGGGTGAAGTCGGGGTCCCCGGCCTCGGCCTCGGCGCGGGGGACGCCCGGGGTGTCGGAGGCGGGCGGGAGGGCGGCGACCTTCTCCAGCAGGTCGGGGTCGGCGGTGCGGGCGGCCTTGGCCAGGGCCGGGGTGGGGAGGGCTGGGGTGGGGCGGGCGGACGTCTCGGGGGCGGGGGTCTCGGGGGCGGAGCTTTCGAGGGTGGACCGGGGCCCGGTTCCGGGGGTGTCACCGGTGGGGGCGCCGCCGGTGGCCGGCTGACCTGCCGGCTGCCCCGGGGCTTCGTCGGGTGCCTGATCGAGGGTGGACTCGGGGGTGGACTCAGGAGTGGACTCAGGAGTGGAGTCGGGTGTGGACCGCCGGGTGTCGCGACCGGCCCCGGGGTCGGTGATCAGGGCCCGGTACTGGGGACATCGGGCCTCGAGCTCCTCGTGCGTTCCGAGGTCCAGCAGCCGACCGCGTTCCAGCACGGCGATCCGGTCCGCGAGCTGGAGGCTCGAACGGCGGTGGGCGATCAGCAGCGTGGTGCGGCCGGTCATCACCGAGCGCAGCGCGTCGTGGATCTCCGCCTCGATCTGCGGGTCCACTGCGGAGGTGGCGTCGTCCAGCAGCAGGATCCGGGGGTCGGTGAGGATCGCCCGGGCCAGTGCGATGCGCTGGCGCTGGCCGCCCGAGAGGGTCAGCCCCTGCTCGCCGACCCTGGTGTCGTAGCCGTCCGGCAGCGCGCGGACGAACTCGTCGGCCTGGGCGGCGCGGGCGGCGGCGACCACCTGCTCGTCCGTGGCGTCCGGGCGGCCGTAGGCGATGTTGGTGCGGACCGACTCGGAGAAGAGGAAGCTCTCCTCGGGGACGATGCCGACCGTCGCGCGGACCGAGTCCAGGGTGAGGTCGCGCAGGTCGTGGCCGTACAGGCGGACGGTGCCGGCGGCCGGGTCGTAGAAACGGGGCACCAGCTGGGCCACCGTCGACTTGCCGGAACCGGAGGCGCCGACCAGCGCGAGGGTCTCGCCGGGGGCCAGCTTCAGGCTGAGGCCGTGCAGGACGGGGGAGGGGTGCTCGGGGTCGTAGCGGAACTCGACCTGGTCGAACTCCAGGGCGACGTCGGGGGTCAGCGCACCGACGGTGGGGGTACCGGGGGTGGTTCCGGCGGCCGTTCCGGATGTGGTTCCGACAGCGGTGCCGTGCGGGATCTCGCCGTGCGCGAGGTCCAGGGTGCGGGCGTCCGGGCGCTCCTGGACCAGCGGGCGCTCGTCGATCAGCTGCAGGACGCGCTCGACGCCGGCCCGGGCCTGCTGGCCGACGGTGATGACCATGGTCAGCATCCGCACCGGACCGGTCATCTGGGCGACGTAGGTGGAGAAGGCGACGAAGGTGCCGAGCGTGACGCTCCCGTCCACGGCCAGCCAGCCGCCGAAGGCCAGGACGCCGACCTGGGCGAGCGCCGGGATCGCCTGCATCGCCGGGTTGTAGCGGGCGTTCAACCGGATCGAACGGAGCCGGGCCGCGAAGAGGTTGCGGGAGGCCGCCTCCAGCTTGTCGAGCTCCTGTGCCTCCTGGCCGAAGCCCTTGACCACGCGGACGCCGCCGATCGCGCCGTCCACCACGCCGGCGACGGCGGCCGCCTCCTGCTGGGCGGCCCAGGTGGAGGGGAAGAGGCGCTTGCGGCTGAGCACCGAGACCCACCACAGCGCCGGGCCCATGACCAGGGCGATCAGGGTGAGCGGCGGGGACAGCCAGAGCATCACGGCCAGCGACATGACGAACATCAGCAGATAGCCGGTCATCATCGGCAACATCGAGAGCAGGCCGTTGACCAACTGGAGGTCCGAGGTCGCGCGCCCGACCACCTGGCCGGTGTCCAACCGGTCCTGGCGGTGGCCGTCGAGCCGGCCGAGCGAGCGGAACAGGTCGCTGCGCAGGTCGTGCTGGACGTCGACCGCGAGCTGGCCGCCGTAGTAGCGGCGGACCTGGGTGCAGCCGAAGACCACGAGGGCGGCGAGCAGCAGCACCACCGCCCAGGGGGCCAGCGATCTGGTGTGGGCGACTATGACGTCGTCGATGATCAGCTTGGTGACCAGCGGCACCAGCGCGGTGACGGCCATGCCGAGGAGCGAGGCGCCGAAGGCGAGCAGCAGGCTGCGGCGGGAGCGCCAGCTGTAGCCGACCAGACGGCGCAGCCAGCCGGCCGGCTCGGCGCCCTCGGCGGGCCCGGTGCTCCCGGCGGGCTCGATGCTCTCGGTGCGCCCGGCCTTTTCGGTGCGCTCGGGGTTCTCAGTGGGCCCGGTGTTTCCGGCGCCGGCCTGCGGGCCGTCGACGGGGACCTCCGGGGTCGAGCCGGGGGCTGGGGGGCCGCTCGGGGATTGCTCCGCCGTGGATCCATGAGTCTCAGGCATATTTAGAGATGCTAACCATTTCGTCGGGTGGCCGCCATGGCGTTTCCGGCCCGGGTGGGTTCGGGGCGGGCCGGGGCAGCCCGGATCGTCCGGTCCGGCGGACTGGCCAACAGCCCGCGGCCTGCGGTGATTCCCGATCGAACACCCTCCCGGCCCGCTCTCTCCCGGCCGCCTCCAGCATCGCCGACGGCCTGCGCGACGCCCAGCGGCCAGGGGTGGGTGGACGCCGTCCTTTGGGACTAGGCCTCGGGACGGGCAGCCGTCGAGGCCTTCACCGGCGAAACCTTTACTCCCCGACCATTCTCCGCCGAACCCTTCACCACTCGGCCGTCCCCCACCTGGCCGCCCCCCGAAGGGCGCGGGAGGCCTTGGCGTGACCGGGCAGGGCACAGCCCAGCCGGACAGGGAGCGACCGAACAGGGGGCGACCCGGGCGGGGCGCAGCCCGACAGGGGGCGACCCGGGCGGGGCGTTCCCTGGGGCGCGGGGCTCAGGCTCCCGCGGGCCCCGCGGCCGCCGTGGTCGCCGTGGCCGTCGCGGCGGCGGCCGACCCGTCGGCGGTGGCGGCGGCCGACTCCGCCGCCGCCGCGAACGCGCCGTGGGCGAGGGTGTGGAGCAGGGCCGCCATGCCGTTGCGCTGGAGGGCGGTGCGCTCGCCCTGGTCGGGGTTCGAGCCGAGGCTGTGCGGGGTCGAGTTGATCAGGCCGAAGACGGCGTGCACGGCGGCCCGCGCCACCGGCTCGGCAGCAGGGTCGGCCAGCGGCGGGTAGGCCTGCCGGACCACCTCCACCCACAGCTCGACGTAGCCACGCTGGAGCCGGCGGACGGTGCGCCGGTCCTCCTCCTTGAGGTTCAGCAGCTCGCGGTCGTGGAGGGTGATCAGGTCGCGGTCGTCCAGGGCGAAGTCGACGTGGCCGCCGATCAGCGCGTCCAGCGTGGCAGCCGGACCTTCGCCGCGGCCGGCCCGCCGGCGCCCCTCGTCCAGCAGGCGCTCGCTGATCCCGATCAGCAGGTCCGCGAGCATCGCGTCCTTGCCGGCGAAGTGGCGGTAGAGACCGGGGCCGCTGATTCCGACCGCCTTGCCGATCTCGTCCACGCCCACGCCGAGGAAGCCCCGCGCGGCGAACAGCCTCGCGGCCTCCCGGCGGATCTGGTCACGGCGGCTGAGCGCGGAGGCGGCGGGGACGTTCGGCATACCGCCCATCGTAGACAGTCGGGTTATCGGCCGTTAACCTGGCTGCGTAAGTTAACGTTAATTAACGTGGCGATCACAGGCGGACCGCACCCGGCTGCCCACCTGGTGCCGAGGGCAAGGGAGCTCTTGGGAATGGTCATCTCAACCACCGGCACAACCGCCGGCGTCCGGCTCAGCGCAGCGACCGGCACGGCGGCGGCACCCGGTGCCACGCCGTCCGCAGCCGCCGCACCGGCGCCCCGGCTCGGCAGCTCCGCCGACCCGGGTTCCGAGGCCTACCGCGCCAACACCGAGGCGCACCGGGCCCTGGTCGCCGAGCTGCGCGCGAAGCTCGACGCGGCCGCCCTGGGCGGCGGTGCCAAGGCCCGCGCCCGGCACACCGCTCGCGGCAAGCTGCTGCCCCGCGACCGGGTGGACACCCTGCTCGACCCGGCCTCCCCCTTCCTGGAACTGGCCCCGCTGGCCGCCGACGGGATGTACGACGGTGCGGCGCCCGCGGCCGGCGTGATCGCCGGCATCGGCCGGGTGGCCGGGCGCGAGGTGGTGGTGGTCGCCAACGACGCCACCGTCAAGGGCGGCACCTACTACCCGATGACGGTGAAGAAGCACCTGCGCGCCCAGGAGGTCGCGCTGGAGAACCGGCTGCCCTGCGTCTACCTGGTGGACTCCGGCGGCGCCTTCCTCCCGATGCAGGACGAGGTCTTCCCGGACCGCGACCACTTCGGCCGGATCTTCTACAACCAGGCCAGGCTCTCCGCCGCGGGCATCCCGCAGATCGCCGCCGTGCTCGGCTCGTGCACGGCCGGCGGCGCGTACGTCCCGGCGATGAGCGACCAGGCCGTGATCGTCCGCAACCAGGGCACGATCTTCCTGGGCGGCCCGCCGCTGGTGAAGGCCGCCACCGGCGAGGTGGTCACCGCCGAGGAACTGGGCGGTGGCGAGCTGCACTCCCGCACCTCGGGCGTGACGGACCACCTGGCCGAGGACGACGCCCATGCCCTCTCCATCGTCCGCACGATCGTCGCCGGGCTCGGGCCGCGCGAGGCCAAGCCGTGGCCGCTGGCCCCGGTCGAGCCGCCGGCCGTCGACCCGGCGGGCCTGTACGGGGCCGTGCCGGTCGACCCGCGCACGCCCTACGACGTGCGCGAGGTGATCGCCCGCCTGGTGGACGGCAGCCGCTTCGCCGAGTTCAAGGCCGAGTACGGCTCGACCCTGGTCACCGGCTTCGCCCGGATCCACGGCCACCCGGTCGGCATCGTCGCCAACAACGGCGTGCTGTTCTCCGAGTCGGCCCTCAAGGGCGCCCACTTCATCGAGTTGTGCGACCAGCGCGGCATCCCCCTCCTCTTCCTCCAGAACATCACCGGGTTCATGGTCGGCCGGCAGTACGAGGCGGGTGGCATCGCCAAGCACGGCGCCAAGATGGTCAACGCCGTCGCCTGCACCCGTGTCCCGAAGCTGACCGTGGTGATCGGCGGCTCGTACGGAGCCGGCAACTACTCGATGTGCGGCCGGGCCTACTCACCTCGCTTCCTGTGGATGTGGCCGGGCGCCAAGATCTCCGTGATGGGCGGCGAGCAGGCGGCCTCCGTCCTCGCCACCGTCCGCCGCGACCAGCTGGAGGCGCACGGCGAGCAGTGGCCGACCGAGGCGGAGGAGGAGTTCAAGCGCCCCGTCCGCGAGCAGTACGAGCGCCAGGGCAACGCCTACTACGCCACCGCCCGGCTCTGGGACGACGGCGTGATCGACCCGATGGACACCCGCACCGTCGTCGGACTCGCGCTCACCGCCTGCGCCAACGCCCCGCTGGCGCCGCCCGCTCCCTACGGCGTCTTCCGCATGTGATCCGTCCTCGTGTCACCCCTGCGTCCGTGAACCCTCCCTTCCGGGTGTGACTCCCCGTGGCGCCGACCCACCCGGGCCGGCGCCCCGATCGCCCATCCACCACCTCCTTCGTACGGCTCCCCTCGACCCGGAGGAACGCCTCCCATGTTCGACACAGTTCTGGTCGCCAACCGCGGCGAGATCGCCCTCCGGGTGATCCGCACCCTGCGGCGGCTCGGCGTCCGCTCGGTCGCCGTGTTCAGCGACGCGGACGCCGACGCACCGCACGTGCGCGAGGCCGACGTCGCGGTCCGGCTCGGCCCGGCCGACCGCAGCGACAGCTCGGCGACCGAGACCTACCTGCGGACCGACCAGATCCTCGCCGCCGCCCGCCGCACCGGCGCCCAGGCCGTCCACCCCGGCTACGGCTTCCTCGCCGAGAACCCCGGCTTCGCCCGCGCCTGCGCCGACGCGGGCCTCGTCTTCATCGGACCACCTCCCGGTGCGGTCGAGTTGATGGGCGACAAGATCAACGCCAAGGAGGCCGTCCGGGCCGCCGGCGTGCCGGTGGTCCCCGGCAGCCAGGCCACCGCGCCCACCGACGAGGAACTCGTCGCCGCCGCCGACGAGATCGGCTACCCGGTGCTGCTCAAGCCGTCCGCCGGCGGTGGCGGCAAGGGCATGCGCCTCGTGCGGGACAGCGCCGACCTGCCCACCGAGATCGCCGCGGCCCGCCGGGTCGCCCGCACCGCCTTCGGCGACGACACCCTGCTGCTGGAACGCTGGGTCGACCGGCCGCGCCACATCGAGGTGCAGGTGCTCGCCGACGCCCACGGCACCACCGTCCACCTCGGCGAGCGCGAGTGCAGCCTCCAGCGCCGCCACCAGAAACTGATCGAAGAGGCTCCCTCCGTTCTCCTCAATGCCGAGACCCGTGCCGCGATGGGCGCCGCGGCCGTCCGCGCCGCGGAGTCCTGCGGCTACACCGGCGCCGGCACCGTGGAGTTCATCGTCCCCGGCATCGACCCGGACGCCCCCGCCTCCGCCGCCGAGGGGGTGCGGGACTTCTTCTTCATGGAGATGAACACCCGTCTCCAGGTGGAACACCCCGTCACCGAGCTCGCCGTCGCGGTCGGCGCGGACGCCGACCGGCTCGACCTGGTCGAGTGGCAGGTACGCGTCGCTGCCGGCGAAGCACTCAGCTTCACCCAGTCCGACATCTCCTTCCTGGGCCACGCCATCGAGGCCCGCATCTGCGCCGAGGACCCGGAACGGGACTTCCTGCCCACCGGCGGCCGCATCCTCGCCCTGGACGAGCCCCGGGGCGAGGGCATCCGCGTCGACTCCGGAGTGGCCCCCGGAACCGTCGTCACCAGCGCCTACGACCCCATGCTCGCCAAGGTCATCGCGTACGGGCCCGACCGCCCGACCGCGCTGCGCCGGCTCCGCGCGGCACTGGCCGACACCCGCATCCTGGGCGTCACCACCAACACCGGCTTCCTGCGCCGACTGCTCGCACACCCCGAGGTTGCCGCCGGTCGGCTGGACACCGGCCTGGTGGAGCGGACGGCCCAGGAGCAGCCGGCCCTGCTCACCGCGCCGTACTCCCCCGCGAACGCGACCACCTCTGACGCGCCCGCGGCGGACGAACCGCCGTCGCCCGCTCACCTCCTCTACTACGCGGCCGCGCTGGCACGGCACCTGGAACTCACTCCGCCCGCCGATCCCGACGGCTGGACCGACCCGTTCTCCCTTCCCTCCGGCTGGCGCCTGGGCGGCACCCCCGCCTGGACCACCCACCGACTCCGTACCCCCGGCCAGGATCCGGTGTCGGTGCGCATCCGTTCGATCACTGCGGGCAACGTAGCCGATGCCACTGACAATTCCGGTGGGCCCACCCGCGACCTGGAACTCCGGCTCGACGAGGGCCCCGCGCACCGCGCCCGCGCGGCCCTGGCCGGCGACCGGCTGCACCTGACCGTCGACGGCCTCCGGACCACGTTCTCGCTGGCCACCGACGCCACCCCCGGCCTCGCCGCAGGACCGGTGACCTGGCTCGGCCTCGAGGGCGACGCCTGGCCGCTGCACGCCTACGACCCGGTCGTCGAGAGCGCCGCCGGGGCCGGCGCGCACCACGGCGCCCTGACCGCCCCGATGCCCGGCACCGTCACCGTCGTCAAGACCACGGCGGGCGAGACGGTCCGCAAGGGACAGCCCCTGCTCGTGCTGGAGGCCATGAAGATGGAACACGTGATCGCCGCGCCGCACGACGGCGTGGTGGCCGAGCTGCGGGCTTCCGCCGGCGCCACCGTCGCGATGGAGGACCTGCTGGTCGTGGTCACCCCGGTCGAGGACGCGGCCGGCGAGGACGGCCCCGCCGTGCCGACCGCCGTACCCGCCGCACCCGCCGCACCCGCCGAGCCCGCGGAGGTCCGGTCGTGACGGCCTCCGTCCCCGCCCGCGAGCCCGACGCCCTCGACCTGGGACTGCCCGACCCGGTCCGTGCCCCCGGCCTGCCCGAGGAGGTCCGGATCCACGAGGTCGGGCCGCGCGACGGCCTGCAGAACGAGAAGTCCCTGGTGCCGGTCGAGACCAAGGCCGAGTTCATCGCCCGGCTCGCGGCCGCCGGGCTGCGGACCGTCGAGGCCACCAGCTTCGTTCACCCGAAATGGGTACCGCAGCTGGCCGACGCCGAGGAGCTGGTCCCCCGGCTCGCCGGCCTGCCGGAGCGTCACCCCGGCCTGCGGCTGCCGGTGCTGGTGCCCAACGAGCGCGGTCTGGACCGTGCGCTCGCCCACCGCACCACCGACATTGCGGTGTTCGCCAGCGCCACCGAGACCTTCGCCCGCCGCAACCTCAACCGCTCGGCGGACGAGGCCATGGAGATGTTCCGCCCGGTCGTGGCCCGGGCCACCGAGGCCGGGGTCGCGGTCCGCGGCTACCTCTCGATGTGCTTCGGCGACCCGTGGGAGGGCCCCGTCCCGGTCGAGCAGGTGGTCCGGTACGGCGTGCAGCTGCTGGAACTGGGCTGCACGGAGCTGAGCCTCGGCGACACCATCGGGGTGGCCACCCCGGGCCAGGTCACCGCCCTGCTGGCGGGTTTCGCGCGGGCCGGCGTCCCGGTCGAGCGGCTCGCCGTGCACTTCCACGACACCTACGGCCAGGCGCTCAGCAACACCCTGGCGGCGCTGCGCGAGGGCGTCACCACGGTGGACGCCTCGGCGGGCGGTCTGGGCGGCTGCCCGTACGCGAAGAGCGCCACCGGCAACCTGGCCACCGAGGACCTGGTCTGGATGCTGCACGGGCTCGGCGTCCGGACCGGCGTCGACCTGCGCTCCCTCGTCGCGACCAGCGGCTGGATGGCCGAGCGCCTCGGCCGCCCGAGCCCGTCCCGCACCGTCCAGGCGCTGCTCGGCTCCTCCGGGGGCTGACCCGCCCGCTCCCTCCCCGGCGCCGGCCGGCCGCCCGCACCGTCCGGCCGGCGCCGCGCACCACCCCGCACCGCTCGACACCAATCCCTCAGTCACACCGTGCGTCCGTCATACCGTCCGACGGACCCCGGTCATCCCGCTCACGTCCGCGGCCGACCCGGCCGGGCGCCAGGAGGATCACCATGCTCGACCACAGGCTCAGCAGCGAGTACGAGGAACTGCGGCGCACCGTCGCGGAGTTCGCCCAGGACGTGGTGGCGCCGAAGATCGGCGGGTTCTACGAGCGGGAGGAGTTCCCGTACGAGATCGTCCGCGAGATGGGGCGGATGGGGCTCTTCGGCCTGCCCTTCCCGGAGGAGTACGGCGGCATGGGCGGCGACTACTTCGCCCTCGGCCTCGCCTTGGAGGAACTCGCCCGCGTCGACTCCTCGGTGGCGATCACCCTGGAGGCCGCCGTCTCGCTCGGCGCGATGCCGATCTACCGGTTCGGCACCGAGGAGCAGAAGCGCGAGTGGCTGCCCCGGCTGACCTCGGGCGAACTCCTCGGCGCCTTCGGCCTCACCGAGCCGGAGGGCGGTTCGGACGCGGGGGCCACCCGGACCACGGCGCGGTACGACGAGGCCACCGACGAGTGGGTCATCAACGGGACCAAGTGCTTCATCACCAACTCCGGCACCGACATCACCGGCCTCGTCACCGTCACCGCGCTCACCGAACCGATCGCTCGTTCGAGTGAAGAGGGCGAATTCCGCTCGCCTGTACGGGAGATCTCCTCCATCATCGTGCCCACCGGGACCCCCGGCTTCCAGGTCTCGAAGAAGTACTCGAAGGTCGGGTGGAACGCATCCGACACCCGCGAACTGTCCTTTACCGACTGCCGCGTTCCCGCGGCCAACCTGCTGGGCGAGCGTGGCCGAGGCTACGCCCAGTTCCTGCGGATCCTCGACGAGGGCCGCATCGCGATCGCGGCCCTGGCCACCGGCCTGGCCCAGGGCTGCGTCGACGAGTCCGTGAAGTACGCCGGCGAGCGCAGGGCCTTCGGCCGGCTGATCGGCGCCAACCAGGCCATCCAGTTCAAGCTTGCCGACATGGAGCTGCGCGCCCACACCTCCCGCCTGGCCTGGCGGGACGCCGCTTCCCGGCTGCTGCACGGCGAACCGTTCAAGAAGGAGGCCGCGATCGCGAAGCTGTACTCGTCCGAGGCCGCCGTCGACAACGCCCGCGAGGCGACCCAGATCCACGGCGGGTACGGCTTCATGAACGAATTCCCGGTCGCCCGGTTCTGGCGCGACTGCAAGATCCTGGAGATCGGGGAGGGCACGTCCGAAGTCCAGCGCATGCTCATCGCCCGGGAGCTCGGCATCGGTTCGTGACGACCACGTCCTGATGGTCGCCTCCTGAGCCGCGCCACGCCCACCGGGCCAGCACACCAGTCAACGTGCTGCTCCCCGACGAGAGTTGGGGAGCAGCACGGCGGAGGAGGCATCAGGAGGAGACCTCACGGAGGCTTCGGGAGAAGCCGCAGGCACAAAGCCTCAGGGGATCACGATCACCGGGCGGTTGGCCCGCCGCGCCAGCCGCCCGGAGACCGAGCCGAAGATCTTGCCGAGCAGGCCGTGCGTCGTGCCGACGACGATCGCGTCGGCAGCGTACTCGCGGCCGACCTCCTCGATCTCGTGGCAGATGTCCCCTCCGCGCTCGACCAGGATCCACGGCACGCCGGTGAGGAAGTCCGCGCAAGCGAGCTCCAGACCCAGGACCTCCGTCCGGTGGTCGGGGAGGTCGACGAAGACGGGCGGCTCGCAGCCTGCCCAGACCGTGGCGGGCAGGCGGTTGGCGACGTGCACGATCACCAGGCCGCACTGCGAGCGGCGCGCCATGCCGCAAGCGTAGGCAAGGGCGCGCTCGCTCGACAGCGAGCCGTCGAAGCCGACCACCACGCCGTGCTGGAACACCGGGTCGAGAGACGGCGCGGGGGCGTCCTGCCCGGTCGGCTCGGCGCGCCCGCCCAGCGGGCCGGCCGCGCCGGAGGCCGCCTCCGGGCGCTCGGCGCCCGGACCCATGCGGCCCGTCACCGGAGCCCCCGCGGGGTCGGCCGGGGGCTCGCCACGCCTCTGGCGGGGCCCTGGGCGGTCGCGCCGGGCCAGGCTGCCCCGACGGGCGAGGCCGCGCAGAGCGCGAGCGAAGCCCGGAGCGCCGTCGCGGCCGTCGTGCCCCGGGCCGGGGCCGGGGCCGGGCTCTCCTGGCTCCGTCGACTGTGCCGCGTCGGCCGACCGGGCCACACGGGCCGTTCCGGCCGCCTCGGCGCCTTCGGCAGCGTCGGGCCGCCCGCGTGCCGTCCGTACGCCCGAAGCGCCCTCCGGAGCCTCGGCGCGGGCCTCGGCCCGTCCGTCGGCTTCGCTGTCGGCGCCGTCGGTGTGGTCGCTGCGGTCACTGCCGTCACCGCAGTCGCCGCCGAGGCGTTCACCGCGGTGCTCGCGCTGGTGTTCACGGTGGTCGTCACTGCGCCGGCCGGCAGGAACCCCGGCCCGCCCGTCGGAGCGATCGGAGCGATCGGAGGCAGGACCGCCTTCCGGGCCCGCATTGCGGGAGGTGTCCGGTTCAACCGGTCGGGGAGGCTCAAAACCAGCCATGGCTCACGGCTCTTCGATGGAGAGGGGCCGACAGGAGAGGAGAACAACGCTGCCCGGGCAGCAGGCCCGCCCACGGGATGACGTCGGTCTGCGCCACGCAGCACCGTATGTGACCTGTTCCTTTCAGAGTACGACGGGCCTGGGGCCCCGCCCAGCGAGGAAGGCACCGAGCGACGTTGTTCCCGCGAAAGGGGGATGCGCCCGCCGTGGCGGTGCGCCCCGTCCACGGGCGATCGCGCCCCCTCCGGAAAGGAGGTTCCCAGGAGCTTGACGGACCGGACCGGACGGCGCAACAGCCCCACGGGACACCGTGACCGGACTGTCATGGATCGGCGACGATCCGTTGCCACCGGTCGCGAACCGTGACGTCCGACCTGCCCCAACAGGCCCAACCGCCGCGTGCGCCACCGCCCGCCACGGAGGCACGGAGGTCGTTTCAGCCACTCCGTACGGCTTCGGGACGCCGACTGGCATTTGCCACGTGCATAGGCACGGCCGCTGGCACCATGCTTGGCATGCCCCTGCTCCTGTTCGACCTCGACAACACCCTGCTGCCCCGGGACGCCGCCTACCGGGCCTGGGCAGAGGACTTCCTGTCCGAACACGACCTCCCCGCGGGCGACCTCGACTGGTTCGTCACCCTCGACGGGGGCGGTTACGTTCCGCGCAGCACCGTACTGTCGGCGGTTCGGCGCCGCTACGGGCTGGACGTCACCGCCGACTTCCTGATTGCCCACTATCGACGCGGCATCAACTCCCACATCCACTGCCCGCCCCGGCACATCGAGGCGCTCCGGGCCGCCCGGGCGGCCGGGTGGACGCTCGGGATCGTCAGCAACGGCGGCACCCGACCGCAGTTGGAGAAGATCCGACGGACCGGGCTGGGCCCGCTGGTCGACGGCTGGGTCATCTCGGAGGAGGCCGACTGCGTCAAACCGGACCCGCTGATCTTCGAGATGGCCGCCCAGCGGTGCGGCATCGCCCCCACCGGGGACTGGGCCGAGCACACCTGGATGATCGGGGACCACGCGCCCGCCGACATCGCAGGCGCCGAACTGACCGGGCTGCGCAGCGTCTGGCTGCACCACGGTCGTCCGTGGGCGGAGAGCGGCTACCGGCCGACGCTGAAGGCGGCCGGCCTGCCGGAAGCCGTCGGCCAGGTCCTCGCCGCGCGGAACGCGCCCTCGCCCCGGCCGGACGTCCACTCCGACCGGCAGCTCCGGAAGGTCGCGGCGGGAGTGCCCGTACGCGCGACGGCGCCGGTCGGCGCGCGGTCCGGCGCACGTTCCCCGCTGGCCGCCCCGGAGGGCCCGAGCACATCCGTTCCCGCAACAACCGGGACGCTCCGCGAACCCGTCTCCGCAGGCCGGCCCGGTGTCCGAAACCGATCCGGCGGGTTTGCCGTGATCGCCGGGACCGGCCCCGGCTCCGGGGCGGGCTCCGGAACGGGGGCAGGCAGCGGCCCCGGTCCGGCCCCGGACACCCTCCGCCCCGCACCCACAACAGCACCGACACCCGCAGCCGCACCCGCACCCTCAGCCGCAGCCGCAGCCACGGCCACCGCCCCTGCCGCCGTGGCGGCCGGCGAGTAGCGCCCCTGCCCCACCCCCTCAACGCCCCTACGGCGCCTACCGCCTACCACCTAGCACCCACCGCGGTCCGGCTCCGGGCACCCCTACTGCAGCGCGACTGCTGCGCCCCGACCCCGTGCCGCCGCCACCCCACGCGGCCGCCAACCGCCAGCCGCCACCCACCCTGCGCCGGCAGTCAGCCGTCCGCCCGCCCCACCGGCCCCGACTACCCACCGACCTCAGCTCCCCGCCGACCTCAGCTCCCCGCCCGCCCCGGCTACCCCACCGGCCCCCGCTACTCAGCCGCCCCCACCGACGTACGGGTCCACCAGCAGGTACGGGCCACCTCGACGAAGCCGAGCTTGCGGTAGAGCGGTTCGCCGAGCGAGGTGGCGACCAGGGTGGCCGGACGGTCCGGGTGCGCGTGGGCCAGGGCGGTCCGGAGAACGGCGCGGGCCGCTCCCCGGCCGCGCCGGTCGGGGAGCGTGGCGACCCAGTACACGCCGGTGGCCCTGCCGTCGTCGTAGGTGAGGCAGGTGCCCGCCACCGCGCCGTCGACGCGGCCCAGCCAGCCCCGCCAGCCGGGCACGTCCAGCAGCCGTTCCGGGAGGGCTTCGCCCCGGACCCAGGGCTGTCGGGCGGGCAGCGGGAAGCCTTCCACTATCGTCCGCTCGACCATGGCGAAGCTGTCGCCGTCCCGTGCCTCATCGACCGTCAGGACGCCGCCGCCGTGCGCCTCCGAGACCGTGGGCAGAGCGGTGGTCGCGCCCTCGACCGGCCCCGGGTCCCGGACCATCACCGGCATGATCGGCATCCTCGTGGCCCCGAGGCCGGAGAGGTCGAGCCCGCCGTACGGGTCCTCCACGGTGCAGCGTATGGTCGACCACTCGGCCATCAGGTCCGCCAACTCCTGCTCCAGGGCGGCCGGTTCCTCGTAGGGGCGGGTCACCACGATGCGGTGCGCGTCGTCGGGAGTCCGGGCGCACCGGACGGCGGCCAGCCCCGGGCGGGTGCGGGACCGCCAGCCGTGGACGCGGGCTTGGGCGAGCCAGAAGGCGGCGGCATTGTCGTTGGCCCGTTCGAGCCGGCTGCTGGTGTTCACGGCAGGACCGTAACGCGGCGGTCCGGCTCCCGGTTCTGCCGTGCCGGGCTTGGCCGGATGGAGCCTGGGAGGCGCACGACTTCCTCCCGTGCGCCCCCTCGTGCACCGCCGATTTTCGGTCAATTTCGCGTCGATCCCTCCCGCTTGGGCAAATCCGCAGTCCAGACCTGCCGGCCGGGCGCACCGGAGCCGGACGCCCCAGGAAGCGCCCCGCGACAACCAGCCACCGTTGCCCCGGCCCTCTTCCCAGAAAGGTCGACGGGTGCCACGCTTCGTGATCGAATGCATCACGCCAAATTGCCATGTCGACATAGCGTCGGATGGTGAACTTGTCACAACGGCAATGGTCCACCCGATAGATTTCGATCTTGGCTAGCAGTGCCGCACCACCCACACCACACCACCGAGGGGGCTTGAGCGCCTTGAGCAGGGTGAGCAGGAGCGACGCGGGTCCTGACAGCGGCCAGGCGGCAGCCGGCGGCGCGGGTCGGTCCGCGAGAAGCACCGGCACCGCCGCGATCGCCACCACCCGCACCTCCGGCACCCCGGGCGCCGCCTCGCACTCCTCGTACTCCGCGGTGCCCTCCCCCGGGGCGGGCGCGGGCGTCGGCCCCGGTGCGCCCCCGGCCGCCTCCGACCACGGCACGGCGACGCCCTACGGCGGCCAGTCCCCCTACGGAGGCCAGCCGGCCTACGGCGGGCACCCGACCTTCGGAGGACAGCCCTTCGGAGGACAGTCCGTCAGTCGAGGCGCCGTCAACCCCGGGCAGCCCTACGGCGGCGAACACCCGGGCCATTCCAGCCACCCCGGGCACCCGGGGCACACCACCCACCCCGGTCATTCCGGCCACCCGGGCTACGGCGGACACCTCGCCCACCCCGGTCATTCCGGCCACCCCGGCTACGGCGGTGCCCCGGGCCCGAACGGCTCCCCCGTCGCCGCCGCCGGCCCGGGCGGCGGCCCGCTCGGCGGCCTCGCGCTCGGCTCCGGCACGGGCCACGGCCACGGTCCGCTGGGCCACGGCGGCCCCGGAGCGAACGGCTCCCCGACCCCGGTGACGGCCTCCGCCCCGCGCAAGCTGTCCGGCCGGCGCCGCCGGGAGACCGTCGCGGTGCTGATCTTCGGCGGGGCCCCGATCTTCGAGAGCTCCATCCCGCTCTCCGTGTTCGGCGTGGACCGCCAGGACGCCGGGGTGCCCCGCTACCGCCTGCTGGTCTGCGCCGGGGAGGACGGCCCGCTGGCCACCACCGGCGGCCTGACCCTCTCCGCGCCGTACGGCCTGGAGGCGCTCGCCCGGGCCGGCACGATCGTCGTACCGGCCTGGCGCTCGATCTCCCAGCCCCCGCCGGTCGAGGCGATCACCGCCCTGCGCAAGGCCCACCACGAGGGCGCCCGGATCATCGGGCTCTGCACCGGCGCCTTCGTCCTGGCCGCCGCCGGCCTGCTCGACGGCCGCCCGGCGACCACCCACTGGATGTACGCGCCGACGCTGGCCAAGCGCTACCCGCGGGTCCACGTCGACCCGCGCGAACTGTTCGTCGACGACGGCGACGTGCTCACCTCGGCAGGCACCGCCGCCGGCATCGACCTGTGCCTGCACGTGGTGCGCAGCGACCACGGCGCCGAGGCGGCCAACGCGCTGGCCCGCCGCCTGGTGGTGCCGAGCCGCCGCGGTGGCGGAGGACAGGCCCAGTACATCGATCAGTCTTTACCGGAGGAGATCGGCAACGACCCGCTGGCCGAGGTGGTCACCTGGGCGCTGGAGAACCTCAACCAGCAGTTCGACGTCGAGGTGCTGGCGGCTCGCGCGTACATGAGCCGGCGCACCTTCGACCGGCGGTTCCGCACGCTCACCGGCAGCGCGCCGCTGCAGTGGCTGATCACCCAGCGGGTGCTCCAGGCCCAGCGGCTGCTGGAGACCTCGGAACTGTCGGTGGACGACGTCGCGCGCCGTTGCGGGTTCCGTTCGCCGGTGGCGCTGCGCGGGCACTTCCGCCGCCAGCTCGGGGTCTCCCCGGCCGCGTACCGGACCAGCTACCGGGCCCGCCGTCCCGGCCAGCAGCCGCCCGCGCCGAACGGTGCGCTCGGCGACCTGCGGCTGTCAGGAGCGCTGCCGCACCCTGCGGGCGCGGTCGCGCAGGCGGGCGGGCCGCTGTTCGGCGGGGCGCACGGTGTGCCGTCGGCGCAGCCGTTCCCGACCGGCCCTGGGGTGCCGGCAACGGTCGGCCCGCACGGGCAGCCGGTGCCGCACGGTCAGCACGGACAACACGGTCAGCAGGTCGGACACAACCAGCCGGGAGGACACGGTCAGCCCGGCGGGTTCGGTCCGGGCCAGGTCGGGACGCCGACCGGCCAGGCCTTCCACGCCCGCGCCGGTCAGCCGTACCCGCATCAGCAGGCCGCGCAGCAGCCGCACCCCGGGCAGCAGGGTGCGGCCGGGCGCGGTCCGCTGCGGCCGCCGGTGGTTCCGCCGCAGGCCGGACCGGGGTCGGGGGCCGGACGTCCGCCGCGCACCGCCGAACACGCGGCGGCGGAGGACGGCCTCCCGCAGCCGGGGGTGCGTGGCCAGGGCCAGGGGCACCGGAGCGCGGCCGAGCGGCCCTCGGACGAGTCGGGTGCGGCCGGGCGCGGTCACGGCGCGGCCGGCGGACGGATGCCGGCCCCGACCGGGCAGCCGGGTGCCGGCCAGGGTGACCTCCGCGGTCGCCAGTCCCGGGCTCCGCAGGTCCGCGGTCAGGTCGGCCGGCCCGCGGCCGAGGGTGCCCGGGCGGCACACGAGGTTCGGACCGGGCGGGACGGCCACGCCGTCCGGCCCGGCCGGGAGGGCGAGCACCCGGACGGGCTCGGCGCGCACGACGGGCCGGAGGAGCACCAGACCGAGGCACCCCGCTCGGCTCCACCGGTCCCCGCGGCGCGTGATCGCGCCGTAGGGTGAGTTGTGTGAATGACCGTTTGGTATGGATCGACTGTGAAATGACCGGCCTCGACCTCGCCCAGGACGCCCTGGTCGAGGTCGCGGTGCTGGTGACGGACTCCGAGCTGAACATCCTCGGCGAGGGCGTGGACGTCATCATCCGGCCGCCGGCGGAGGCGCTGGCGAACATGCCCGAGGTGGTGCGCGAGATGCACACCGCGTCCGGGCTGCTGGAGGAGCTGGAGCAGGGCGTGACCCTGGCCGAGGCCGAGGCGCTGGTGCTCGCCTACGTGCGCGAGCACGTGCCGGAGGCCGGGAAGACCCCGCTGTGCGGCAACTCGGTGGCCACCGACCGCGGCTTCCTGGCCCGGGACATGCCCGCCCTGGAGAAGCACCTGCACTACCGGATCGTGGACGTCTCCTCGATCAAGGAGCTGGCCCGCCGCTGGTACCCGAAGGCGTACTACAACAGCCCGCAGAAGGGCGGGAACCACCGGGCGCTCGCCGACATCCGGGAGAGCATCGACGAACTGCGGTACTACCGCGAGGCGGTGTTCGTCCCGCAGCCCGGTCCGGACGCCGACACCGCGCGGGCGATCGCCGGGAAGTACCAGGCCCCGGCGAGCTGAGCCCCGGGCTGCCCGGCGGGCCGTCGGCGGCAGCGCCCCGCACCGGCCCGGCGGCAGCGCCCGGACGCGCCCGCCGGAACCCCCGCCGAACCCCCGTCGGAACCCGTGCCGGAGGGCCGGAGAGGGTGCCCGCGTTCGCCGGGACGGAACCCTGGCGCGAGCACCCTCTCGGATCCTGTAGAGTTCTTCCTGTCGGAACGGGAACGCGAGAGCGGGAACGGACCGGACAGATGGTGGGTGTAGCTCAGTTGGTAGAGCACCTGGTTGTGGTCCAGGTGGCCGCGGGTTCGAGTCCCGTCACTCACCCCAGAGCCTGAGGGGCCGATCTCTTCAAGAGATCGGCCCCTCAGGCGTTTTCGCACTCCCTCAGCTGTGCACGGCCTCAGTTGCCCACCCTCCCAGCCGGATGTGCGCTCCCTCACACGCGCCCGGCCGGCCGGCTTCAGGTCGACCCCTGCCACCGGAAGCTACTGGCTAGTAACATCAACGCCATGACCACACCCATGATCGGCAAGCTGCTCGACGACACCGTGCCGATGGCGCACACCCTCAAGCTGGAGTACCTGGAGACCACCCCGGAGCGCGCCGTCCTCCGGCTCCCGGACCAGCCCGCGTACCACAACCACGTCGGCGGCCCGCACGCCGGCGCGATGTTCACGCTCGCCGAGTCCGCCAGCGGCTGCATCGTGCTCGCCGCCTTCGGCGACCAGCTGTCCCGGGCCGTGCCGCTCGCCGTCAACGCCGAGATCGCGTACAAGAAGCTCGCCATGGGCGACGTCACCGCCACCGCCGTGCTCGGCCGCCCGGCCGCCGAGGTCGTCGCCGAGCTGGACGCCGGCGGCCGCCCCGAGTTCCCGGTCACCGTCGAGATCACCCGTGCCGACGGCGCCGTCACCGGCGTGATGACGGTCACCTGGACCCTGCGCCCCAACTCCTGACCGCCGCGCGGTCGGTGGCCCCGGGAGCGCCGGCCCCGGGGCCACCCGTGCGATGACTGTCCGTGACGGCGGGCGTGACCTCACCGCCCCCCGGCTCGTTCTCGATTCACGTGCGAGCCAATCACGCCAATCACGCGACCGAGCCCCAGGAACCCGCCCCCGGCGGCGTCGCCGGTGCCCGCCGCGGGATCGCCCGGTGGCTGCCCCGCCCCCGTGTCGTCGCGACCGCCGGGGCCCTGCTCGCGCAACTCTGGGGCTTCGGCGCCCCCGCGTACGCGGCCACCGTCGACCCGCTGCCGGACCCGGCCCGACCCACCGTCCGCCGCGCACCGCACGCCGCACCGGAACTCGACCGGCCGGAACTCGACCGGCCGGCGCTCGACGGTCCCTCCCTCGACGGGCAGTCAGCCGAACGCCCCGTCGGGTCCGGCCCCTCGACTGGCGCGCCGCCGAACCACTCCCCCGGGCCCACCGGGAGGCCGTCCGGCGACGGCCCGGTCGAGGACCTCCCCGGGATCACCGGAGTCACCGGGGCGGTCGGCGGCACCCTCCAGGAACGCATCCGGGCCGGCGGCCTGCCCCTGCCCGGCCAGCGGGCGGCCGTCCCCGACGCCTTCGCGCTCGCCTCCGGTCTGCTCGGCACCGACCCGGCCCGGGCCCGGCCCGACGGCCCCCGCGTCTTCCGCGAGGGCGGGGCCGCCGACCTGTCCGACCCGGCCCGACGCCGCACCGACCCGGCCCTTCCCGCCCCTTCCCGGCAGCGCGGGGCCGCGGCCGAACCGCTGGTCCAGGAGGCGGTGGTCACCGCCGCCGACCGGACCGGCCCCACCGCCGAGCCCGACAGGGCGGCGGACCCCACGGCGCCCACCGCACCGGGCCGCGGCGGCCCACCCGAGACGCCGGCCGTCGTCGACACCGCCACGGCCGCCACCTCCGGCCACGGCTCCGCCACCGCGACCGCCGTCCTCGCCCCCATCGCCGCCGGACTGCTGCTCACCGGAGCGGCCATGTGCAAGCACCGCGGACTGCCCAGCGGACACTGAGCGTTCCCGGGCCCGCCGGCGCCCACCCAGGGCGACGGCGGACGGGGCGAGTCCGGCATCGGTCACAGAGACAGGCCTTGGGCCCCTAGGACGCTTCCAGGTCAAGGGCCAGCAGCGGGAGTTCACGGCCCGGGATCGAGCCGGACGGGATGCTGCCGATCCGGGTGGCGCCCATCGCCAGGTAGAACGGCTCGGCGTTCGGGTCGGAGTCGATGGTGAGCCGGCGCAGGCCGAGCGCCACGGCCAGGACCCGAGCCCGCTCGAACAGCGCGCGGCCGACGCCACGGCCGATCCACTCGGGCTCGACGAAGAGCTGGTCCAACGACCCGGTCGGCGGCGCGCCGGACAGCGAGACGAACCCCAGCACCTGCCCGTCGGCCTCGGCCACCACCGTGACCGACCGCTCGATCACGTCCACGTCCACGGTCAGCTCCGACCGGCAGGCCGCCATGAACGCCTCGTCGTAGCCCCAGTACGCCTTGGCCCGCAGCGCGATGCCGGTGAGCAGCGCGGCCTCCTCCGGCCTGGCCGGTCTGATCTCCATGACGCCCCCTCGGGTCGGCGGCCGGACGGCAGCGTCATTGTCGGCCGCGATTCCGTCGTCCGCCAACGGTTTTTCGGCGGGCCGCCCGGCCGGCGGACGAGGGCGGACGAGGGACCTCGCGAACCCCCGAGAGGCATGACGGCAGACGGCTCGCCCGATGGACCGACGGGTGGGAAGGGCCGGGTCGGCGCTGCCGGCCTGGGCGTCCCGGCGACCGCGGCCGGAGCGACGCCGGCACCCGCCCGTACCGGACCCTGCCCCCGGCCACCCGAACAGGGCGAGGACGGAGCCCGGCGCCACCCCGGGCGGGCCGTCAGCGGAACACGCCCGGCGGCGGTTCCGGGGACGGGGCCGCCGTGGCGTCCGTCGCCGGGGTGGCGCCGGCCGCGAAGTCGGTGAGGGCGCGGCCGTGTTCGACCCGGGCGTGGGCGGAGTCGGAGGCGGCGCGGCGGGTGAGGTCGGCGACCGGCAGCGGGGTGTGGGCGGCGGCCAGGATCAGGTTGCCGAAGCGCTTGCCGCGCAGCACGGCGGGGTCGGCGATCAGGCAGAGCTCGGGGAAGACCGCGGCGAGGGTGGCGACCTGGGAGCGGGCGAAGGGCAGGGCGCCGCCGTCGGCGATGTTGGCGGCGTACCAGCCGCCGGGGGCGAGGGCCCGGGCGGCGAGGGTGGTGAACTCGACGGTGGTGCAGTGGGCGGGGGTGCGGGCGCCGGAGAAGACGTCGGTGATCACCAGGTCGACGCTGCCCTCGGGGGTGCGCTCCAGGACGCTGCGGGCGTCCGCGCCGCGCACCTTGATCTGCCAGCCGCGCTCCAGGGGGAGTTCGGTGCGGACGAGTTCGGTGAGCGCGGTGTCGATCTCGGCGACCTGCTGGCGGGAGCGCGGCCGGGTCGCGGCGGTGTAGCGGGCGAGGGTGAGGGCGCCCCCGCCGAGGTGCAGCACCGTGAGCGGGCGGCCGGGCGGGGCGACCAGGTCGATCAGGTGGCCGAGCCGGCGCTGATACTCGAAGCCGAGGTGGGTGGGGTCGGCGAGGTCGACCAGGGACTGCGGGGCGCCGTCGATCAGCAGCGACCAGGCGGCGGGGCGGTCGCGGTCGGGGCGCAGCTCGGCGAGGCCGGAGCCGACGGGGCGGCTGAGCGGGCCCTGGGCGTGGGTGCGTCCGCCCGGTCCGGTGATGGCCGCCGGTTCACTGCCGCGGGCGGCTCTGCTGCTTCGTCCCATGCCGGCCATTATCGCCGCCGGAGTGGAACACCCACAGGTCAGGGGCGTGCCGCGGGGATCCGGACGGAGGCCGGCGGGCCCGGCGGTCTCCACGCGGCACACCCGCTGGAACGGGCCGGGACCGCCGGAACGGCCGAGGCCGCTAGAACGGGCCGGGACCGCCGGAACGGCCGAGGCCGCTAGAACGGGCCGAGGCCGCCCGCGGTGAGTGTGCAGGCGGCCTCGCAGAGGGCGGAGCGCAGTACCCAGGCGTCGGTGGGGCGCGCGGTGCGGACGGCGCCGGAGGGCGGGATCACCCAGCGCTGGTCGGTGGCGGCGGGCACCAGCGCGCCCGCGGTACAGGAGCTGCCGGGCAGGTGCCAGGTCTCCCAGGTGCCGGCCGGGACGAGGAAGGAGACGGTGCTGCCGTTGCGGCTCTGCAGGACGGCTCCGCAGGCGCGGCGCAGTCTCAGGATGTCGACGGCCTCCAGGCCGTGCCGCAGGGCGACGGTCACGGTGTCGCAGGAGGTGACGAGGATGCCCTCGTCCGGGGTGGTGCGCTCGCGCCGGTGGCCACCGCGGGGGATGCGGCCGCCCTCGACCGGTGCCCGGCCGGACATCCGGTCGTCGGCGGGTTCGGGGAGGAGGGCGGGGGACGCGCCGGCCAGTACTCCCCCGCGGACGGGGCGGCACTGCGGCAGTCCGGTGGCCATCATGGGCTCTCCTGTACCTCGTCGGGTCCTGAAGCACAGCCGTTGGGAGGACCGCCGGCCTGGGACGGGCCGGGCGACGGCATGGGCTTCTTCCTCGTACCAGGACAACGCGGCGGGCGCACCGCGGGCCACGGGGCGCATTACAGCAAGCCATGGCATTTCATGGCGGATATCCCGCAACATCGCCCGCTTCGCCCAGGTTTGACGGTAGATGTCCTGCAAACCGAATGTGGCCGCTCGGTGACTCCGAGTACTCTCGGCGCCATGGCAGCCACCCCACCGGCCGAGCCGAACCGACCGATCCCCAACACCGTGATGCGCGCGCTGCGCGGCGACCGTTCACCCGGCGAGTTCGCCATGGCCGTCCGCAGGGCCGCCCGCGAGATCGGCGAGCACGTGTCCTGCGACGCCCGCTACGTCGGTCGGATCGAGTCCGGTGAGATCCGCTGCCCCAACTACGCCTACGAGCGGGTGTTCCGGCACATGTGGCCGGACCGCACGCTCGCCGACCTCGGCTTCGCCTCCCGGACCTCCGTCCGCCGCCGCTCGGCGGACCGACCCGGCGGGCGGAGCGAACCGCCTCCGCTCCACCCGACGTTCCCGCCCCTGCCCGCCCCGCGCTCACCACTCTCCGCTCAACTCCCGTACGCTGCCTCGCCGTACGCGGATCCAGCCGCTCCGGAAGGACCCTCGTGGCCGCACCCCGGGACGGCGCCCCGGGGGCCCGATGGATCGCCCAATCTCGACGAGGAGAACGACGACGTGCGTCGCCGTACGTTCCTGGCCGGCGGCACCACCGCGCTGGCCACCGTGATCGGCATCGACCGACCGGTCGCGGCCGCCGGCCTGCCGGCCCGTGCCGACGGCTCCGCCGGTGCGCTCACCGGTCAAGGCGCCCTTCCCGGTGCGGAGTTCGCCGCACCGTCACTGCTCGGCGGCGAACCGCTGGTGCCCGGCCGGCCCGGGCCGGTGGCGACGATGCGCCGGGTCGGCGCCGCCGAGGTGCTCGGCGTCGAACAGGCCGTCCGGGAGATCCGGCTGGCCGACGACGCGCACGGCGCCGACGCCCTGTACGAGCTCGCCGGGCAGTCGCTGCGCAACGCGTACGTGCTGCTCAACGAGTGCGAGTACACCGAGGAGACGGAGCGCCGGCTGCAGGCCGGGGCGGGTGAACTCGCCATCTCCGTCGGCTGGTTGGCCCATGACTCGAACCGGCTCGCGGACGCCCGCTCGTTCTATTCCGAGGCGCTCGCCACCGCCCGGATGGCCGGGGACTCCGCCCTGGAGGCGCACGTCTTCTGCAACAGCGCCTTCCTGGCCCGGGACGCCGGCCGGCCGCGCGAGGCGCTGCGCGCCGCCCAGGCCGGGCAGGCCGCCGCCCGGGATCTGGGCTCCGAGCGACTGCTCGCCCTGTTGACCATGCGCGAGGCCGGCGCCTGGGCGCTGCTCCAGGACCGCGGCTCCTGCGAGCGCGCGCTCGGCCGGGCGTACGCGCTGTTCGACCGGGGCCCCGCCGAGCAGGACCCGGAGTGGATGTCCTTCTTCGGCGAGGCCGAGATCGCCGGCCTCCAGTCGCAGTGCTGGTCGGCGCTCGGCGACTGGGACCGGGCCAGCGAGCAGGCGGGGCTGGCGATAACGCTCCAGAAGCCGCACTTCGTCCGCAACCGGGTGCTGTACACCGCCGAGCTGGCCCACGACCGGCTCGGCCGCGGGGACCTGGTGGGCGCGGCGCACCACGGCTCAGCCGCCGTCGCGCTGTTCGGCGCCGTCCGCTCGGCCCGGATCCGGAGCATGCTCGCGGACACCGCCGGACGGCTGCGCCCGCACGTCGCGGTGCCCGAGGTGCGCAGCTTCCTGACCGACTACGACCGGGCGGCGGCCGCCTAGGGCACGCCCGCAGGCCCGGTGCGGGACGCCGGGGTCACGGACGGCCCGGAGCCGCCCGAGGTGCGGGGCGCCGGGGTCAGTGCGCGGCGGCCAGGCCGTCCAGGTGGGACAGGTCGTTCCAGACCTCCACCGCCGGAGCGCCGTACTCCCAGGACAGCACGCAGAGCGCGGCCGTACCGAGCTTGAACCGCTGGGCGTACTCGGGCGGCAGGCCCAGCCAGCGGGCGGCCAGGATGCGCAGCAGGTGGCCGTGCGCGAACAGGACGACGTCCCGGTCGGCGCAGTGCATCACGGTGGTGCTCGGGTCCGGGACGCCGTGCTCCTCGTTGAGTCCGGCCAGGAAGGAGTCCACCCGGGCCGCCACCTCGGAGAGCTTCTCGCCGCCGGGCACCCCGTCGCGCCAGATCAGCCAGCCGGGCCGGTCGGTGGCCCGGATGTCCGCGCCGGTGCGGCCCTCGTACGCGCCGTAGTCCCACTCCATCAGCTCCGGGCGCTCCACCGCGCGGTCGCCGAAGCCGGCCAGCTCGCAGGTCTCCTTGGCCCGGCCGAGCGGGCTGGTGTAGACGAGCGCGTCCGGCAGGCCGTTCCAGGGGGCCTTGGCGAGGCGGGCGCCGAGGGCCCGGGCCATCGCGCGGCCCGCCTCGGTCAGCGGGATGTCGGTGCGGCCGGTGTGGCGGCCGGTGGCGGACCACTCGGTCTCGCCGTGGCGGACCAGCACGATGCGGCAGGGCATGGGGGCTCCTAGCGAAAGAGCGGTGGCAACAACAGTCGGTCTCACCATTGAGCACCGGGCTCCATGATCCCCCACCCGGGCGGCGGCCACGATCGCGGGGCCGTCCCGCCGCCCCGGGCCGCACGCCCTCGAACGGGGCCCTGGCCGTCCGGCATGTCGTCCAACGGCCGGTCCGCACCGCATTGTCGGACCCGGATGCGACACTGGGCCGCACCATGAACGTCTCGACGAACGTCCCGCCCCGCGGGCCCGCTGAGCCGCTCGCCCGGCGGCTCGCGCAGCTGCGCGGACCGGCCCCGCAGCGCAGTCTGAACGCCCGCTCCCTCGCCGCGCTCGCCGCCAATCCGGGCTGCCACCGCCGGGCCGTGCTCGACGCGGCCGGGGTGGACAAGTCGGCGCTGGCGGCCCGGCTCGGCCGCCCCGCCCCCTTCGGCCAGTCGCCCTTCGCCATCGCCCGCGGCGTGATCTTCGAGTCCCGGCTGAAGGCGGACGGCTACGCCCCGCTGCTGGAGCCGCTCCGCCACCACCTGGGCGTCCCGGTGGACGGCCACGCCCCGCTCCTGGTACCGGACCTGCTGCACCGCTCCGGGCCGGCCGTACGCGCCGACCGGACGGCCGAGGCCCTGGCCCGGGCCGCCGCCGACCCGGAGGCCTGGACGCTGCTGGACCACCCGATGCTGCGGCTGGAGGTGGCCGGCAGCACCGCCTACCTGGAGCCGGACGCGCTGGTGGTGCACGGCGGGCGGTGCACCGTGGTCGAGATCAAGTCCTTCCCGGTGCTGGACGGCAGCGCGGACCCGGCCAAGGTCGGCGCCGCCGCCCGGCAGGCCGCCGTGTACGTGCTGGCGCTCCAGCACGCCGCCGCCGCGGCGGCCGGCCAGCCGCTCGCCGAGGACCCGTACACCGAGCAGCGGCTGCCGGGCAGCCCGCGCACCAGCGTGCTGCTGGTCTGCCCGAAGGACTTCGGCAACCGGCCGACCGCGGTGGCCGTGGACGTCCGCCGCGAACTGGCCACCACCCGGCGCCAGCTGAGCCGGATGACCGGCATCGGCCGGCTGCTGGAGGCGCTGCCGCCGGACGCCGACTTCGACCTGGCCGCCGACGAGGACGGCGCGCCGGCCCGGAGCACCGGCCGACTGGCCGCCTCGGTCGAGGCGGTGCCCGCCGCGTACAGCCCGGACTGCCTCTCCACCTGCGAGCTCGGCTTCCACTGCCGCGCCCAGGCCCGCTGCGGCGACCGGGTCGAGCAGCTCGGCCGGGGCGTGCGCGGCGAGCTGGGCAGCATCCGTACGGTCGCCGACGCGCTGGCCGCCGCCGGCACCAAGAACGGGGACCTGGACGGCGCGGACGACGCCGCCGAGCGCCTCGCCTACGCGGCCGCCCTGCGCGCCGAGGCGCTGGAAACGGCGGCGCTGAGGACGGCGGCGCCCGCAGCCGCGGAGGCGGGCGCATGAGCCTGCTCACCACCCTCGCCCGGCTGGAGGCCGTCCGCAGCGGCCGGGCTGAGCCGCTGGCCACCGTCCGACACCGGCACCTGTCCGACCGCCCGATGGTGCTGGTCCCGCTGACCGCCGCCGGCGAGTCCGGCGCGCCGCTCGCGGTGATGCTCGGCACCGACCGGGACGCGCCCCGGCTGCACCTGGTGCCGCAGCCGCTCAACCGCACCCTTCGCTTCGACTTCCTGGCCGAGCTGGCCGCGGACCTGCTGCCCTACCTGGAGTCCTTCGCCGAGGACGTCGAGCGGATCGAGGGCTCCGAGAAGGACCCGGAGACCGGCGAGAAGACCCAGGTGTTCCGTGAGCTGTGCGCGGACGCCCCGCAGCTGATCGTGCCGAACGGCGCGGGGGTGCGCCACCTCGCCCTGATCGGCCGCTCGACCCGCTTCCGCCGCACCGCCGAGGACGCGGAGCCCGGCCCGTACCCGGCGCCGGCCCGGGTGCCGCTGCTCGGCCGCTGGCTGACCCACCTCACCGACCGTGCCCAGGTGCCGGGCTCCTCCCTGCTGCTGCCGATGACGGGGCTGCTGGCCCGGCACTGGGCGACGGGCCAGAGTCACCTGGAGGACCAGCACCTGGCGGCCCTGCTCGCCTGGCACCGCCCGCCGCCGGGGCTGACCGGCGCGCAGGCGGCCGAGTTGGCCGAGTCCGCCCGGGACGACCGGGGGCAGCTGCTGCACCCGCCGGCCGGCCCGGCCACCGACCCCCGCTTCGACGAGTTCGTGCTGGCCCCGGCGATCGCCCGCTACGACTCCGCCGTGGCCGCCCTGCAGCACGGCACCGAGCAGCGCGACGAGGCCGCCGCCGCCCGCGCCCGGACGGCCGTCCGGGGCGCGGTGACGGCACTGGAGGAGGCGCTGGCGACGATCCTGCTGCCCACCTGGCGGGACGTCTGGCAGGGCCTGGACCTGCTGCGTGCCCTGCCGCCGGCCGGGCACCTGGCGGAGCGCTGGACGGGCGACCGCTGGTCCTACACCGGCCATCGGGACCGGCTGGCGGCCGGCGAGCCGCCGCAGCCCCGGCAGGACGACGCCGTCACCGCAGCCCGCAAGCTCGCCCAGCGCGAGCGCGAGCAGGCCAGGCTCGACGTCCAGGAGGCTCTGGACGACCCGCTGGCGATGGCCGAGCACCGGCTGGCGGGCGAGGCGTTCAGCGGCGTGGTGACGGAGGTGGTGCCGGACTGGGACACCACCGGCCGCTCGCCCAAGCCGCGCCCGCTGGTCACCCTGCGCACCGCCGACCGTCCGCACGCGGACCTCGGCCGGGAGGTGCACCGGGTGTGGGGGTCCCCCCGGCCGGAGGCCGGCGCGGGCCCGTCCGCGCAGAAGGCGGAGATCGTCGCGGTGGACGCCGCCGCGGGAACCCTCACCCTGCGGGTGCTCTCCGGCATGGGCCGCCGGAAGGACCCCGAGCCGGGCAGCCTGCCCGAGCCCGGCGAGTCGGTCACCTTCACCCTGTTCGAGCTGACGGTGCGCCAGTCAGCGCCGCTGCCCGAGCCGGACGACACCCCGTGGACGCACGGTGGTCCGCCCGGTGCCGCGCCCGTACCCGCCCCGTCCGTCTCCGAGGAGTGGGAGTGAGCAGTCCGATGGTCCCCGAGCAGGCCCCGGGTGCGGCCGCCGACGCCGCGGTGGCGCGGATCCTGGCCGCCACGGTCCATCCGCCGGCCGGTGCCCCGCGCGGCGTGGTGGTGGACTCCCCGCCCGGCGCGGGGAAGTCGACGCTCGTGGTGCGCGCCGCGCGCGAGCTGGTCGGGGCCGGCGAGCGGCTGATGATCGTCGCCCAGACCAACGGCCAGGTGGACGACCTGGTCGGCCGACTGGCCGAGAAGGCGCCGGAGCTGACGATCGGCCGGCTGCACGCCGCGGACTCCCGGCCCGGCCCGGAGGTGCTGAAGCACGCCAACGTCACGCCCTCCGACAAGGTCGCCGAGCTGGTCGAGCACGACGTGGTGATCTCCACCGCGGCCAAGTGGCAGTGGGTGCGCGCCGAGGCCCCGTGGCGGCACGCGATCGTCGACGAGGCGTACCAGATGCGCTCGGACGCCCTGCTCGCGGTGGCCCGGCTGTTCGAGCGGGCGCTGTTCGTCGGCGACCCGGGCCAGCTGGACCCGTTCACCGCGGTCGGCACCGAGCAGTGGGCCGGGCTGTCGTACGACCCGTCCGGCAGCGCGGTGGTCACCATGCTGGCGCACAACCCGGAGATCGAGCCGCACCGGCTGCCGGTCTCCTGGCGGCTGCCCGCCAGCGCCGCGCCGCTGATCTCGCGGGCCTTCTACCCGTACACGCCGTTCCGCTCCGGCACCGGCCCGGACGACCGCCGGCTGACCGCCGCCGTGCGCCCGGACGGCTCGACGCTGGACGCGGTGATCGACCGGGCCGCCGAGCACGGCTGGGCGCTGCTGGAGCTGCCCGCCCGGCACACCGTACGGACCGACCCGCAGGCCGTGGCGGCCGTCGCGGCCACCGTCCGCCGGCTGCTGGAGCGCGGGCTGACCACCCACTCGGAGCAGGGCGAGGGCCCCCTCACCGCGGACCGGATCGCCGTCGGCACCGCCCACCGGGACCAGGCGGCGGCCGTGCGCGCGGCGCTGCTCAAGGCGGGTGTACCGGTGGACGGCGCGGACGGGCCGGTCGTCACGGTGGACACCGCCAACCGCCTCCAGGGCCGCGAGTACGACGTGACCGTGGTGCTGCACCCGCTCTCCGGGCGCCCCGACGCGACCGCCTTCCACCTGGAGACCGGCCGGCTCTGCGTGCTCGCCTCCCGGCACCGGCACGCCTGCATCGTGGTGGCCCGGGCCGGGATCGCCGAGCTGCTGGACGAGCATCCCGCTACGGAGCCGGTGCAGCTGGGCGTCCCGGTGGCCTTCCCGGACGGCTGGGAGGCCAACCACCAGGTGCTGCACCACCTGAGCGGCCACCGGGTGCACCTGCGGTAGACCGGGTGCACCCGCGGTGGGGGGTCAGTCCTCGGTCTCGCAGACGGCGAAGGCCTTGACGGCCGAGTGGTCGGTCCGCGCGATCCACCCGGTCGCGTCCTGGGACGGACCGTTGTGGGTCACGGTGTCGTTGGTCCCGGCCGGGAGCACGTAGCCGCCGCCGGTCAGGTGGGTACCGCTCGGGCAGGTCGCCTGCGACGGGGCGCCCGGGGCGCTTGTCGGGCCCTGCACCACCACCGCCGTCTCGGCGGCGACGGCGGGCGCCGCGGCGGCCAGGCCGAGGGCGGGAGCGGCCAGGAGGACGACGGTGGGGAGGATCGCTCGGCTGCGCATGGGGTTCTCCCGGTGGTGCGGATGGCGGGGACACCCGGACAACCGGTTCGCCTGCTGCTCGGATGCGCGGCGCCCAGGGCACGCGCCCGGCGCGTGCCGGGGAATAGCGCTCGCGTGCGCACCGTTCCGCTACCGGCCGTCGCCGCGAGACAATGGACGGCGGCCACGACCGGGCGGCGCGGCCCGGAGCAGATTCCCACCACCCCCACCCGAGACCCGGAGGTGTCCGTCCATGCCCGACTCCCCAGAGTCGACCGAGCCCACCAGGCGCCTGCGTCCGGTGCAGCTGCTGTTCGAGCCGCAGTCCGCCGAACCCGAGCCGGAACGATTCTTCGATCTGGAGTCGATCGAGGACCCGGCGGAGCTGCTGCGCCGTTCCACGGAACTGGCCCTGGCCTTCCGGGCGGCCGCCGAGCGGGCCACGGACTTCCAGGCGGTCGCCGCCGCGCAGCTCGCCGACCCGCGCCGTTTCGACGCGCTCTCCGACGTCGAGGTCGCCCAGCGGGCGGACTGGACCCCGGACTACGCCGCCAAGATGATCGAGTACGGCCGCACCCTGCTCCAGCCGCGCCGGCACGAGGACTGAGCCCCGCCCCCGACGGCGGGACGGGCTGATGCCGCTCGGGCACAGGCCTCTGGCATATGCGCGGCGGGGAAGGGTACGCCGTTCCCCGCCGCGCTGTCCGGCGAACCGTGCTTTCCGCCCGCCGGGGGCGTGCGCGCCGCAGGCTGCTCTCCGTGGAGATCTGGACACAGCAGTCGGTGACGCAGCAGTCGGTGACACGGCACTCGGTGCCGCAGCAGTCGGCGGTGTACCCGTCGGTGATGCACCCCTCGGTGGAGTGCGTCGGCGCGGCCGGGGAGGCCTGGCTGGCCTCCGCCAGCGAGTACCCGCGCAGCATGCGCGCCCTGTGGGAGAGCCGCCCCTGGGCGCCCTCGGTGCTGCCCTGCGGGCGCGCCTTCGACGTGATCAGCATGCCGGCGCTGTTCGGCCGCCGGGTGCTGGACGAGCTGTGGGCCTCCGGGCCGGGCTGCGGGCCGGTGGCCGTCCACCGGGGGCGGCTGCTGCTGTTCGTCCAGCCGGGCGCGGCGCCCCGGCTGCGCCGGCTGCTGGCCTGGGAGGAGTGGGCCCGGGATGTTCCGCCGCTGCTGTGCCACGGCAGGGGCGACGCGGTGACCGTGCCGCCGCTGCAGCGGATGGTGAACAGCCCGGACTCCCCCGGGCAGGGCGCGGGCCGGTGGATCGTCGCACCGGAGCGGCGCGATCCCCGGCTGCCCGGCGCCGCGGTGGTGCTCTGGGCCTGCGTCCGGGCGGCGCGTGAGCCGGGCGCGGCGGTTCCCGCCGGGTCGGCCGTCGTGACCGGGGGGTGAACGCGGGGCGACCGGTATTCGATTTTGGCTCGGCCGCACGGCGCTGCTAGAGTCTTCTCTGTCAGCAGGCGCCGCTAGCTCAGTTGGTTAGAGCAGCTGACTCTTAATCAGCGGGTCCGGGGTTCGAGTCCCTGGCGGCGCACAGACAGCCGGAAGGCCCTTCGCGAGAGCGAAGGGCCTTCCGGCGTTTCCGGTGTTTCCGGCGCCTCCCTAGGTCGAGAAGCCCGGACCGAGAGACCCCGGTCGGGGCCCCGACCGGGAGACCCGACCGGGCCGCCCGCCGGAGCGGACGGCCCGACCCGGGCTCAGCGGCCGCGCAGCGCCCGGTAGCGGGCGACCAGCTCGGCGGTGGAACTGTCCAGCTGGTCGGCACCCTCGCCGGTGAGCAGCACCGGCTCGATCCGCTTGGCGAGCACCTTGCCCAGCTCGACGCCCCACTGGTCGAAGGAGTCGATGTTCCAGACCGCGCCCTGGACGAACACCTTGTGCTCGTAGAGCGCGACCAGCTGGCCGAGCACCGACGGGGTCAGCTCGCTGGCCAGGATGGTGGTGGTCGGGTGGTTGCCCTTGAAGGTCTTGTGCGGGACGAGCTCGGCGGGCACGCCCTCGGCGACGACCTCCTCCGGGGTCTTGCCGAAGGCCAGCGCCTGGGTCTGGGCGAAGAAGTTGGCCAGCAGCAGGTCGTGCTGGGCGACCAGGCCGGGGAGCAGGTCGGCGACCGGCTTGGCGAAGCCGATGAAGTCGGCCGGGATGACCTTGGTGCCCTGGTGCAGCAGCTGGTAGTAGGCGTGCTGGCCGTTGGTGCCGGGGGTGCCCCAGACCACCGGGCCGGTCTGCCAGTCCACCGGGGTGCCGTCGCGGGTCACCGACTTGCCGTTGGACTCCATGTCCAGCTGCTGCAGGTAGGCGGTGAACTTGGACAGGTAGTGCGAGTAGGGCAGCACCGCGTGCGCCTGGGCGTCGAAGAACGCGCCGTACCAGACGCCGAGCAGGCCGAGCAGCAGCGGGACGTTCTGCTCCGGCGAGGCGGTGCGGAAGTGCTCGTCGACCAGGTGGAAGCCGTCCAGCATCTCGCGGAAGGCGTCCGGGCCGATGGCGATCATCAGCGAGAGGCCGATGGCCGAGTCGTAGGAGTAGCGGCCGCCCACCCAGTCCCAGAACTCGAACATGTTGGCGGTGTCGATGCCGAAGTCCTGCACGCCCTGGGCGTTGGTGGACAGCGCGACGAAGTGCTTGGCCACCGCGTCGGTGTCGGCGCGCAGGCCGGTGAGCAGCCAGTCGCGGGCGGAGACCGCGTTGGTGATGGTCTCGATGGTGGTGAAGGTCTTCGAGGCGACGATGAACAGCGTCTCGGCCGGGTCGAGGTCGCGGACCGCCTCGTGCAGGTCGGCGCCGTCCACGTTGGAGACGAAGCGGACGTCGAGGTCGCGCTTGGCGTACGAGCGGAGCACCTCGTAGGCCATCGCGGGGCCGAGGTCGGAGCCGCCGATGCCGATGTTGACGACGGTGCGGATCGGCTTGCCGGTGTGGCCCTTCCACTCGCCGCTGCGGACCCGGTCGGCGAAGGCGGCCATCTTGTCGAGGACCGCGTGCACCGCGGGCACCACGTTCTCGCCGTCGACCTCGATCACGGCGCCGCGCGGGGCGCGCAGCGCGGTGTGCAGGACCGCGCGGTGCTCGGTGTTGTTGATCTTCTCGCCGCGGAACATGGCGTCCCGCAGCTCGGCGACGCCGGTGGCGGCGGCCAGCTCGCGCAGCAGCTCCAGCGTCTCGTCGGTGACCAGCTGCTTGGCGTAGTCCACGTGCAGGTCGCCGACCTGGAGGGTGTAGCGGCGGCCGCGCTCGGGGTCGGCGGCGAACAGCTGACGCAGGTGGGTGTCGCCCAGTTCGGCCCGGTGCTTGGCCAGGGCGGCCCACTGCGGGGTGCGGTCCAGCGGGGTGCGGGCGTCGGCGCGGGTCTCCGACATCGGTGGGTCCTCGATTCATCTGGGTGCAGAAACCGGCAGGGCCAGGCGTGAGGGTTCGCCGAGGTCGTGCGGGTACTGGTGGTGCGCCGACTCCGTTGACGGCCTGCCCGGGTTCAGCCTATGCAACCCCGGGGCCGGTCGCGCACATTCCGCCCCGCGGGCGCGGACGGTGCGCCCGCGGGACGCGGACGGTGCACTGCGGGGCGCGGACGGTGCGCCGCGGGGCGAGTGGACGCCCCGTCACTTCCGTTCGGAGCGCAGGTCGAGTCCGCGCAGCACCTGGTCGACCAGCTCAGGGTCGGCGCCGGGCTCGCTGCGGGCGGCGAGCATCTCGCGGCGGGAGGCGGCGATCATCTCCTGCTCGACGTCCCGGGCGGCCCGCCACTGGGCCATCCGCAGCCTGGCCTCGGCGGCCTCCTCCTCGGCGTAGTTCTCCGGGCAGAGCCGGGCCAGCCGGTCGTGCTGACGGTCCCGCAGGCGGTCGGCGACCTCGGCGGGCAGCCGGTCCTGCTCCTCCATCTCGCCGAGCCGCCTGAGCCCGGCCTTGGCGGCCCGCCACCAGAGCTGGCGCACGGCCTGCTCGTGCTTGTCCTGGTCGATGTCCAGCTCGAACCGCTTGGCCAGCCAGGGCAGGGTCAGGCCCTGCACCAGCAGGGTGAAGAGCACCACGCTGAAGGCGATGAAGACCAGTCGGCCGCGCTCGGGGAAGTCCTCGCCGGAGTGCAGGGTGAGCGGGATGGCGAGCGCCAGGGCGACGGTGGCCACGCCGCGCATGCCGGACCACCAGAGGATCACGCTCTCCTTCCAGCTGAACGGCGTGTCCTCGTCGTCGCCGGAGCGCAGCTTCTTCGACAGCCAGCCGGCCGGCAGCAGCCAGAGCAGCCGGACCAGGACGACCACGGCGATGACCACGGCCGCGTCGCCGATGAAGCCGGTCCAGCCGCGGCCGGCCTCCTTGAGCACGGTGGCCAGCTCCAGGCCGATCAGGCCGAAGGCGACGCCGGTGATCAGGATCTCGACCACCTCCCAGAAGGCGTTGCCGACCAGCCGGTAGGAGACGGCGTCCGCGTCGGAGGCCCGCTCGGCGAGGTAGAGCGCGCAGACCACGACCGCGAGCACGCCGGAGCCGTGGATCTCCTCGGCCAGGGCGTACGCGGCGAAGGGCACCAGCAGGTTGAGCGCGACCTGCTGGGTCGGGTCGTCCAGCCGTTCGGCGAGCTTGGTGTTGACCCAGCCGAGCGCGACGCCGACCACCACGGCCAGCACCGCGGACAGCACGAAGCGCAGCACCGCGTCGCCGGCCGAGAAGTCGCCGCTGACCATGGCCTCGATGGACAGCGAGTAGATGACGATCGCGGTGACGTCGTTGAACAGCCCCTCGCTCTCCAGGATCGCCACCAGGCGGCGGGGCAGCCCGACGCTGCCGGCCACCGCGACGGCGGCGACCGGGTCGGGCGGGGAGACCAGCGCGCCGACCGCGATCGCGGCGGCCAGCGGCAGGGTGGGCAGCAGCCAGTGCACGGTGCCGGCCACGGCGACCGTGGTGACCACCACCAGGGCGACCGCCAGCAGCAGGATCGAGCGGGCGTTGGCCTTGAAGTAGCGCACCGAGGAGCGCCGGGCCACCGCGAAGATCAGCGGCGGCAGGACCAGCGGCAGGATCAGCTCGGGCTCGATGGTGACGTCCGGGATCTGCGGGACGAGGGCCATGACGATGCCGAGGAGGGTCATCAGTACCGGTTGCGGCACTCCGGTCTTCCGTCCGAGCGGCATGGTCACCACGGAGGCGAGCAGCACCAGGAAGAACAGGGGCAGCTGGCCCACGGGGAGGTTCCTCTCGACGACGGACGGCTGAGCGCCGTCCAGGATAAATCTGACAATGCGCCCATTGCTGTCGACACGCTGAACAAGGGTTTGACCTCAAGTGCACTTCAGGTCGGAGGATCGTCGGCATCGGAACGATCGGAGAGGGGTGGGCACAGGATGAAGGCGGTCACCGTGACGCGGAGCGGCGGTCCGGAGGTCCTGCGGGTCGCCGAGGTGCCCGACCCGGAACCCGGGCCGGGCGAGGTGCGGGTACGGGTGTACGCGGCCGGGGTGCAGCCGGTGGACCTCGCGATCCGCGAGGGGTTCCGCCCGCCGGGGACGGCGGTCGAGCCGCCGTTCGTCCTCGGCAACGAGTTCGCCGGAGTGGTGGACGCCCTCGGCCAGGACGCCGGCGACTGGCGGGTCGGGGACGAGGTGCTGGGCTTCCGAGTGCTGGGCTGCCAGGCCGACCGGGTCACGGTCGACGCCGGCCGGCTGGTGGCCAAGCCCGCCGGGATGCCCTGGGAGCAGGCCGGCTCGCTCTCCGCCTCCGGCCAGACCGCGCACGTGGCGCTCACCGGGCTGGGTGTCGGCCCGGGCGACACCGTGCTGGTGCACGGCGCCGCGGGCGGGGTCGGCACGGTCGCCGTCCAGCTGGCCCGGGCCTGGGGCGCCACGGTGGTCGGCACCGCGAGCGAGCGCAACCACGCGTACCTGCGGGAGCTGGGCGCGGTGCCGGTCGCGTACGGCGAGGGGCTGGTCGAGCGGGTCCGGGCGGTGGCGCCGCAGGGGGTGACCGCGGCGTTCGACGCCGCCGGGCGGGGCGCCCTGGAGGCCTCCGTGGAACTGGTCGCCGACCGGAGCCGGATCGGCACCGTGGTCGACTACCCGGGCGCCGAGCGGCTGGGCGTCCGAGGGCTGCGGGGCGAGCGGACGGCCGGGCGGCTGGCCGAGTTGGTGAAGCTGTGGGAGGCCGGCGCGCTGCGGCTGGAGGTCGAGGAGTCGTTCCCGATCGAGCGGGTCGCCCAGGCCCACCGGCTGGTCGGCGCCGGGCACGTCCGGGGCAAGGTGGTGCTGACCATGTGAGCGGGCCGGGCCCCCGCTCCGGCCCGATTGTGAGTTTCGGCTGCTGACCAGGTAATGTTCTCCACGTCAGCAGGCGCCGCTAGCTCAGTTGGTTAGAGCAGCTGACTCTTAATCAGCGGGTCCGGGGTTCGAGTCCCTGGCGGCGCACAGACAGCCGGAAGGCCCTTCGCGAGAGCGAGGGGCCTTCCGGCGTTTCCGCGTCCCCCTGCTTCTTCCCGAGTCCGCCCGCCGTTTCCGCGTCCGCCCGCGCGGCGGATGGCAGGAAAGGTGGGAAACAGGTCATTGCTGCCACAGTCACCCGTTGGGAGGCTGGTCGCATGAGAGCGCGCAACGTGGTCATCGTCCTCTTCGAGGGCGTGCAGAGCCTCGACGTGACCGGCCCGCTGGAGGTGTTCGCGGGTGCGGACAAGGCCTCCGGGCAGCCGGACGCGTACCGGGTGACCACGGCCTCCCCCGGTGGCGGTCCGGTGCGCAGCCACAGCGGACTGCGGCTGCTGCCGGACGCGGACCTGGCCGAGGTCGGACCGGTGCACACCCTGCTGGTTCCCGGCGGGGAGGGCACCAAGCTCGCCGACCCGGCACTGGTGGCCCGGATCCGGGAGCTGGCCGGCCGGGCCGAGCGGGTGGTGTCGGTGTGCACCGGCGCCTTCCTGCTCGCCGAGGCCGGGTTGCTGGCCGGGCGCCGGGCGACCACCCACTGGGCCTATGGCGAGGAGCTGGCCCGGCGGTTCCCGGACGTCGAGGTGGACCCGGACCCGATCCACGTCCGGGACGGGAACGTCGCCACCTCGGCCGGGGTCACCGCCGGGATCGACCTGGCGCTGGCCCTGGTCGAGGAGGACCTGGGACGGGAGACGGCCCTGCTGGTCGCCCGCCACCTGGTGGTCTTCCTGCGCCGACCGGGCAACCAGGCCCAGTTCAGCACCCAGCTGGCCGCCCAGGTGGCGGCCAGGCAGCCGCTGCGCGAGGTGCAGCGGTGGATCGCCGAGCACCCGGAGGGCGACCTCTCGGTGGAGGCCCTGGCCTGCCGCTCGGCGCTGTCGCCGCGGCACTTCGCCCGGGCCTTCGCCGCCGAGGTGGGGGTGACCCCGGGCCGGTACGTGGACGGGGTCCGGCTGGAGGCCGCCCGGCGGCTGCTGGAGGACACCGACGACGGCGTCGAGGAGATCGCGCGCTCCTGCGGCTACGGCACCCCGGAGGCGATGCGGCGCGCCTTCGTCCGGGCCCTGGCCGCCCCGCCCGCCGAGTACCGACGCCGCTTCCGACCCGAACCGACCGGAGGTCACTGATGCGCATCGCCATCCTGCTCTACCCCGACTTCACCACCCTGGACGCGGTCGGCCCGTACGAGGTGCTGTCCCGGATCCCCGGCGCCGAGGTGGTGTTCACCGCCGCCGAACGGGGGCCGGTGCGCAACGACGTCGGCAGCCTGTCGATCACCGCCGAGGCCACCCTGGACGAGGTGGACTCGGCCGACCTGCTGCTGGTGCCCGGCGGGCCCGGCACGCAGGCGCAGCTCGCGAACGAGGAACTGCTCGACTGGCTGCGCCGGGTGGACGCGACCACCACCTGGACCACCTCGGTCTGCTCGGGCTCGCTGCTGCTGGGCGCCGCCGGGCTGCTCAAGGGCCGTCGGGCCACTTCTCACTGGGGCGTCCTGGACCGGCTGCCCGCGTACGGGGCGGAGCCGACCGGGACCGGGCGGGTCGTCATCGACGGCAAGTACGCCATCGCCGCCGGCGTCTCGGCCGGGATCGACCTCGCGCTGACGCTGGCCGGCCTGATCAGCGGGGACACCACCGCGCAGGCGATCCAGCTGCTGATCGAGTACGACCCCCAGCCGCCGTACGCGTCGGGTTCCATGGCGAAGGCCTCCCCCGAGGTGGTCGAGGCGGTGCACCGGCTGATGGAGCGCTAACGCCGGGGCGGGAAGGCGTGGCGGCGGGCGGCGGTGACCACGGCGAGGACGGGGAGCACCAGCGCGAGCACCGTCCAGGGCAGGGCGCCGGTGCCCAGGCCGCTCAGGACCAGCCCGCCGACCACGCCGCCGCCCGCCATCGCCGCGTTCCACAGGGTCACCAGCACGGCCTGGGCGGCGTCCGCCCGCTCCCCGCCCGCGTCGGCCAGCGCGGTCTGCAGCAGGGTCGGGGCGCCGCCCCAGCCCACGCCCCAGCACAGTGCGGCGACGTACACCGGCGGCGCGTCGGCGGACCACCCGGAGAGGACGGCCGCCGCCAGCGCGACCAGCAGCGTGCCGAGGATCGTCAGCCGCCGCAGCCGGCGGTGGATGTGGGCGCCGGTCAGCCAGACGCTCGCCAGCGAGCCCAGCCCGAAGACCAGCAGCACGGTGCCGGTGGCGCCGCCGAGGCCGGCCCGGTCCAGGAAGGGCGCGACGTAGGTGTACAGGATGGTGTGGGCGAGCACGTAGAGCACCGTCACGGTGAGCACCGGCCGCACACCGGGCACGGTGAGCGCCTGCCGGACCGGTGCCCGCCCGCCGGCCGGCTGCCCGGGCTGCTCCGGCAGCAGCGCCGCGATCCAGCCGATCACGCCGACCGCCAGTGCCGTCATGGCCAGGAAGGGCACCCACCAGGCGAGCGCCTGCCCGAGGAAAGTGCCGACCGGCACTCCCAGCGACAGCGCCACCGGCACGCCCGCCATCGCGACCGCCATGGCCCGGCCCTGCTGTTCGACCGGTACCAGCCGGCGCGCGTACCCCGCCAGCAGGGCCCAGGCCAGGCCGGCCGCGACGCCCGCGAGGAAGCGGGCGGCCAGCGTGAGCGGGTAGCTGGTGGAGACCGCGGTGACGGTGTTGGCCACCACGAAGCCCGCCATCGCGGTGAGCAGCAGCCGCTTGCGGCCCCAGCCGGCGGTGGCCGCGCTGAGCGGGATCGCGGTGGCGGCGGAGCCGATCGCGTAGACGGTGACGGTCTGCCCGGCCGCGGACTCGCTGACTCCGAGCGCCGCGCTCATCCCGGGCAGCACGCCGGCCGGCAGGTTCTCGGTGAGGCCGGTGACGAAGACCGCGGTGGCCAGTGCGAGCAGGGCGGGGAGTGGAAAGGGCTTGTGGGGTAGCGGGGTTGTGAGCTGTGTGGTCGCCATGGGGACCATGCTTGGACCTCACACCGGTGTCAGGTTCAAGCACGGCCCCGCGGGCGATCGGGGCCGGCGGCCCGTCGGATCGGCCGCTCAACGGCTCAGTGGCTCAACGGCTCAGTGGCTCAACGGCCGAAGTAGCCGTTGAAGTTCCTGGAGAACTCCTGGCCGCCGAACCGGTCCCAGTTGATCGACCAGGTCATCAGTCCGCGCAGGTTCGGCTGGGCGCCCGAACGCGGCACGTAAGTACCGCAGTTGGCCAGCCTGGTGAGGCAGTCGAGCGCCTTGTTCACCTCGGCCGGGGCGATGTAGCCGTTGCCCGCGTTGGTGGTGGCCGGCATGCCGATGGCCACCTTGGAGGCGGGCAGCGGCGGGAACACGTTGTTCGCGCTGCCGGCCACCGGGAAGCCCTTGAGCAGCATGTCGGTCATCGCGACGTGGAAGTCGGCGCCGCCCATCGAGTGGTACTGGTTGTCCAGGCCCATGATGGAGCCGGAGTTGTAGTCCTGGACGTGCAGCAGGGTGAGGTCGTCGCGCAGCGCGTGGATGACCGGCAGGTACGCCCCGGCGCGCGGGTCCTGGCCGCCCCAGGGGCCGGATCCGTAGTACTGGTAGCCAAGTTGGACGAAGAAGGTCTCCGGCGCCATGGTCAGCACGAAGCCCGGGCCGTACTTGGCCTTGAGGGTCTTCAGCGCGGAGATCAGGTTGACGATGACCGGGGTGGTCGGGTTCCTGAAGTCGGTGTCACCGGTGTTGAGGGAGAGCGAGTGCCCCTCGAAGTCGATGTCCAGGCCGTCCAGGCCCCACTTGTCGATGATCGCCGAGACCGAGCTGACGAATGTGTCCCGGGCGGCGGCGGTGGTCAGCTGGACCTGGCCGTTCTGGCCACCGATGGAGATCAGCACCTTCTTGCCCTGGGCCCGCTTGGCGGCGATGGCGGCCTTGAACTCGTCGTCCGACTCGACGGTCGGGCACTCGGTGGCCGGGCAGCGGTTGAAGCGGATGTCGCCGGAGGTGACGGAGGTGGGCTCGCCGAAGGACAGGTCGATCAAGTCCCAGGAGTTCGGGACGTCGGCCATCCGGGTGTAGCCGGCGCCGTTGGCGAAGCTCGCGTGCAGGTAGCCGACCAGGGCGTGGCTGCCGGCGGGCGGGCTGGTGGGCGTGCCGGTCGGGGTGCCCGTCGGAGTCCCGGTCGGCGTCGCGGTCGGCGAGGGGGTGCCGGTGGGCGTCGCGGTCGGCGAGACGGTGGCGGTCGGGGAGGCGGTAGCGGTCGGTGTGGGCGTCGGACTGGGCGCGCCCGGGCCGTCCAGCGAGATGTCGTCCGCGTAGTAGGTGCCCTGCCCGTACCAGCCGTGGGTGTACACGGTGGCGCTGGTCTGGTTGGCCCCGGTGGTGAAGCTGACGCTGAGCTTCTGGTACGAGCCGCCGGTGCCCGGCGTCCAGGTGCTCGGGCCGCCGCCGTCCACGCCCAGGTAGACGTACGAGCCGTTGACGAAGGCGCTGAGCGTGTAGGTGGTGTTCGGGGCGACGGTGACGGTCTGGGCGCACTGGGCCGTGTCGCCGGCCGTGGCGCCCGCGGCGAGCGCGCGACCGCCCCCGTGCACGGGGGCGGTGACGACGCTGCCGGAGTCGCCGGTGCAGCTCCAGGGGCCGAGCGAGCCGGACTCGAAGCCGCCGTTGACCAGGAACTCGCCGGCCGAGGCGGCGGGCGCCAGGCCCAGCGTGACGCCGACCAGGGCGGCCGCGGCGACGGCGGAGGCGGTACCGGCGGCGAGGGCCGCGCGGCGGCCCCTGACCGGGGTCTTGGGCATGGGTGTTCTGCGCATGCGGGTGCTCCTGCGATGGCGCGGTCGTGGGGGACGTCCGAGGGCACGCCGGAGCACGCGCCAGTGGGGGGAACGGCCCGGCCTGGCACCCAAGTTGGACTAGACCACTGAAGTGGATTCGACAGGGCGGTGTCAATGGTCCAGACCGGTTCCCGACTTCTCCGGTTGCCGGGGGTGACACCCCGTCGAAGGATGGAGGGGTGACCCCGCCCGGCTACCTCCGCTACCCCCACCTCCACGGCGGCCTGCTCACCTTCACCGCCGAGGACGACGTCTGGATCGCCCCGCTGGACGCCGACGGCGCCGGCGCCGGTCGGGCCTGGCGGGTCGGCTGCGACCGCACCCGGGTCAGCCACCCCCGCTTCTCCCCCGACGGCACCACCCTCGCCTGGACCAGCTGGTTCGGCCTGACCCCCGAGGTGTGGACCGCCCCGGTCGAGGGCGGCCAGGCGAGCCGGCTCAGCTTCTGGGGCAGCCACGACACCCGGGTGCGCGGCTGGCTGCCGGACGGCGAGGTGCTGGCCGTCACCTCCTACCACGAGCCCTTCGGCCACTACACCTGGGCGCACGCCCTGCCGCCGGACGGCTCCCCCGGCCGCCGGATGCCCTGGGGGCCGGTCGGCGACGCCCAGATGAGCCGCGAGCGGACCGTGCTGCTCACCGGCGCCGCCCCGCACGAGCCGGCCGCCTGGAAGCGCTACCGCGGCGGCGCCACCGGCCGGCTCTGGGTGGACGGCGAGCGGATCCTGCCCGAGCACACCGGGCACCTCGCCGCACCGATGCCGGTCACCGGAGCGCTCGGCAGCCGGATCGCCTTCCTCTCCGACCACGAGGGCATCGGCAACATCTACTCCTGCCGCCCGGACGGGACCGACCTGCGCCGGCACACCGACCACGCCTCCTACTACGCCCGCGAGGCCGCCACCGACGGCACCCGGATCGTCTACCAGCACGCCGGCGACCTCTGGCTGCTGGACGGCCTGGACGCCCCCGCCCCGCACCGGCTGCACGTCCCGCTCGGCGGCGCCCGGGCCGGCCGCCGCCCGTACCAGGTCAACACCGCCGGCCAGGTCAAGGACCTCGCCTGCGACCAGACCGGCCGGGCCGGGGTGATCACCGTGCGCGGCAGCCAGTACTGGCTCACCCACAAGGACGGTCCGGCCCGCGCGCTCGCCGACACCCCCGGGGTGCGCACCCGGCTGCCGGTGGTGCTCGGGCACACCGGCGAGGCGGCCTGGATCACCGACGCCGAGGGAGCCGACGCGATCGAGGTGGTGCCGCTGCCCGGCCACGCCGGGCCGCCGGGCCACCAGGGCTCGGACCGGCACCACCACCGGCTGCTCGCCGCCGGCCGGATCGGCCGCGTCCTGGAGCTCACCGCCTCCCCCGACGGCAGCCGGCTCGCCGTCGCCACCTCGGACGGGCGGCTGCTGCTGCTCTCCGCCGCCGACGGCGAGGTCCGCGAGGTGGCCGCCTCCGGCTACGGACCGGTCTCCAGCGCCCGCTTCTCCCCCGACTCGCACTGGATCGCCTGGTCCGAGCCGGTCGCCGGGCGCTCGCTGCGCCGCATCCGGCTCACCCGCGCCGACACGCCCGCGGGGACCACCGACGTCACCGACGGCCGGTTCGAGGACGAGCAGCCGGTGTTCACCCGGGACGGCCGCTACCTGGCCTTCCTGTCCTGGCGCGGCTTCGACCCGGTCCACGACGTGCACACCGGCGACCTCTCCTTCCCGGTCGGCTGCCGCCCGTACCTCGTGTCGCTCGCCGTCGACACCCCCTCACCGTTCGCCGCCCCGGCCGAGGACGGCGCCCCGCTCGGCGACGGCGGCGGCGACGGCACCGTCCGGGTCGACCCGGAGGGCATCGGCGAGCGGCTGCTCCAGTTCCCGGTGATCACCTCCAAGTACTCGGCCACCGACGCGGTGCGCGGCGGCCTGGTCTGGCTGCGCTGGCCGATCTCCGGCACCCTCGGACAGACCTTCGCCAGCCCGGAGGACACCTCGGGGCGCCCCTCGCTGGAGCACTTCGACCTCGTCCGGGGCACCCGCAGCACCCTGGTCGACAAGCTGGACGGCTACGCCGTCTCCGGGGACGGCGGCTCGATCGCGGTCTACTCGGCCGGGGCGCTGCGGGTGATCCCGGTCGCCGCCCCCGCCGCCGGCACCACCGTCGACCTGCGCCGGATCACCCACACCGTGCACCCGGCCGCCGAGTGGCGCCAGGCGTACCACGAGGCGGCCCGGATCGTCCGGGACCAGTTCTGGGACGAGCGGATGTCCGGCCTGGACTGGCCCGCGCTGGTCGCCCAGTACGAGCCGCTGCTGGACCGGGTCTGCACCCCCGACGACTTCGCCGACCTGCTGCGCGAACTCCTCGGCGAGCTCGGCACCTCGCACGCCTACGTCACCCCGTCCCGGCGCGCCGAGGGCCCCGTCCTCGCCCAGCAGCCGCTCGGCCTGCTCGGCGCCAACACCCGCCGGTCCCCCGACGGCCGCTGGCTGGTCCACCGGGTGCTGCCCGGCGAGACCTCCGACCCGCGCGCCCGCGCCCCGCTGGCCGCCCAGGGCGTCCGGGACGGCGACGAGATCCTGGAGGTCGGCGGCCGCCCGGTGGACCCGGTGCGCGGACCGCTGCCGCTGCTGGCCGGCACCGGCGGCAGCACCCTGGAACTGGCCCTGCGCGGCGGCCCGGACGGCCCGGTGCGGCGGATCGTGGTCACCCCGCTGACCGACGAGCGGCCCATCCGCTACCAGAACTGGGTGGCCAGACGGCGCTCCCTGGTCCGGGAGTACAGCGACGGGCGGTGCGGCTACCTGCACATCCCGGACCTCGGCGGCTCCGGCTGGGCGCAGTTCAACCGGGACCTGCGGCGCGAGCTGGACAAGCCCGCACTGGTCCTGGACGTGCGCGGCAACGCCGGCGGCAACGTCTCCGAACTGGTGCTGGAGAAGCTCTCCCGGCACGTCCTGGCCTGGGACTTCAGCCGGGGCCGCCACCCGGTGCGCTGGCCCCGGCACGCACCGCGCGGACCGCTGGTGGCGCTGGCCGACGAGGCCACCAGCTCGGACGGCGACGTGATCATCGCGGCGATCAAGCTGCTCGGGCTCGGCCCGGTGATCGGCACCCGCACCTGGGGCGGGGTGGTCGGGATGAGCGGGCGGCACACCCTCGGCGACGGCACCCAGATCTCGGTGCCGAAGAACGCCTCCTGGTTCGGCGGCGGCCTCGGCTGGTCCGTGGAGAACCAGGGCGTCGAGCCGGACGTGCACGTGCTGCGCACCCCGCGCGACTGGGCGCGGGGGCGCCACCCGGAACTGGTCACCGCCGTCCAGCTGGCTCTGGAGCTGCTGGAAGACGTGCCCGCCGCGGCGCCCCCGCCGGAGTCCACGCCCCGGCCTGACCTGCGGCGCCCGCCGCTGCCGCCCCGTACGGGCTGAGTCCGGGGCTCAGTCCCAGGGGTCGCCCTCGGAGGTCATGTTCTCGGCGGCGCGCCGGTCGGCCTCCTCCTGGGCGAGCTTCTCCTGCTGGTTCCGGGTGCGCTCGACGTCATTGGTGTACGCGTCGGCGGCCTCGTCGTGGGCGAGGGCGGCACGCTGGGCGGCCTCCTGCCCGGCGGACTCGTGCTGCGACCGGTGGAACAACCTCTCGAAGATGCCCATGACTCCTCCAAAGGGAATGGACGGAAAGTCTGATGACCGGGCTGCCCCCACTCTCACACCGGGTGCCCACGGGCGCACCTTGAGCCTTTGGTCCCTGGTGGACGCGCCCAAGGGCCGTAGCCGGGGGCCGCCGGCCGGGCGCAGATTGGGGCCGTCGGCGAAAATCGACGCCACCCTCTGGAGCCCGCTGTGACCGTCGTACACCCCGGAAGCCACGCCCGGCGCACCGCCGAGGACCCGCACGACGGACCGCGCCGGCGGGTCGGTCCGCTGGCCGCCCTGGACGGCCGGCTGCCCGGCACCCACGACCTGCTGCTGATGCAGTGCCCCAGCTCGCTGCGGCCCCTCGCCGGCGGCGAGCTGCCGGACTGGGCGCGGGCGGTGCTGCGGGCGCACCCCTGGGTCACGGTCGGCCGGGCGCCCGCCGTGGTCGGCAACCCGGCCGACCTGCCGCACCCCCAGCGCTGCACCCGGGACCCGGAGGCGGCGCCCGAGCTGTGGTTCCCGGTGACCGTGCGCGGCCCGCGCCCCGGACAGCGGATGGACGCGCTGGCCCCCTGGGCGGCGGTGGCCAGGACGCTGCGGCCCGAGCAGCTCGCCGGACGGCGCGAGCGGCTGGCCCCCGAGCGGCTGGCCGCCGTCCCGGCGCTGGCCCTGCTGCCGGAGGTCGGCCGGCTGGTGGCGGACCACCGGCTCCCCTGGGGGCCGATCGGCGCGGTCGGCTACGAGCTGGGCAGCGGGGTGCCGGTGGCGGGGCCGCTCAGCCCGCTGCGGCTGGTGCTGCGCTCCCCGCAGCCGATCAGCCGGCGCGACGCCCTGCAGCTGCGGCGGGCGCTGACCAAGCTGCCGGTGCCCGTGCAGGCCGAGCTGGAGACCCGGCACGGCGCGGTCCAACTGGCCGAGTACGCCTCCGGTGCCCACAGCCTGACCCTGCTGGCCTCCGACGGGCCCCGGGAGGTCCACGACCCCTGGTTCCCCCGGGGGCCTTTCGCCTGAGCGCCCGGACCGGCGGGGCCGGCAGGGCAGGCAGAACCTGCCGGTCGCTCCCGTCCGATCAGGGCAATCTCGGAGTTGGCGGCCCGGCCCGGCGCTCGTGAGGATGGAGCGCCGTCCGTCCTGCCCAGCCGAAGGAGCACACCGTGCCGCACATCGCCATCGACAACGGACTTCCGGGGATCAGCGGCCTGTTGACGCTGCGTCCGGACACCGCCGCCCCACTGGGCATGCTGGCCGACGCGCTGCTGCGGGCCCCGGCCCCGATGAGCCGGGGCGAGCGCGAGCTGGTCGCCGCGTACGTCTCCCACCTCAACGGCACCCGCTTCTGCGAGGGGGCCCACAGCGCCTTCGCCGCGGCGCAGTTGGACGGCGGCGAGGACCTGGTGAAGGCGGCCCTGGCCGACCTCTCGTCCGCGCCGCTCCCGGAGCGGATGCGGGCCCTGCTGCGGATCGCGGCGCAGGTGCAGGCGCAGGCCGCGCCGGTCTCGCCGGAGGCGGTGGCGGCCGCCCGCGCGGCCGGCGCCGGTGACACCGAGATCCACGACACCGTGCTGATCGCCGCCGCGTTCTGCATGTACAACCGGTACGTCGACTGCCTGGCCACCGACCTCCCCGCGGACCCGGGCTACTACGCCGAGGGAGCGAAGCGGATCGTCGACTCCGGCTACAGCAACGGGAACTGATCCCAGGAAACCCGGCGGATCGGGCGGCGCCGTCCTCGGACGGCGCCGCCCGAGCGCGTTCCGACACGGCACGACAGAAGAAGCGGCCGACCGGCCGCACCGCCAGGATGTCAGCCGTCGAGCACCGGGCCCCCTGCCGAATCGAGGCTCCGCCATGAGTACTTTCGCGTCCGGCCGGCCGAACACGCCGGCCGATCCCACCCCGCGTCAACTCGCTTCCCGAACCTCGCTGTTCGTCACCGGGGACTTCCCCCGGCGGCGCTGGCTCACCCTGCTGCTCAGTACCGCCGGCGGACTGCTGCTGGCGTACGCCTGGAACGCGAAGCTGGTCGACGACGAGATCGGCTTCAGCAGCGCCGACGCCCTGCTCGGGCACGACGCCCACGGCACGCCGATCACCGGAGTGCTCTCCGGCATCCTGTTCGCCTTCGTCTCCGGACTGGCCGGCTCGTTCACCGCCTGCAACATCGCGGCCTTCGGCGCGGTCGGCCCGCTGGTCGGGCAGACGCCCTCGCTGCGCGGCAGGCTGCTGCACGTCGCCCGGCCACTGGGGTGGATCTTCGCCGGCATGGCGCCGGTCTCCGCCGCCTACGGGGCGCTGGTCGGCCTCGTCGGCACGCACATGCCGCAGTTCTCGACGGCCGCGGCCAAGGGCCTGACGCCCCGGTCCATCCAGTCGATGGTGACCTTCGGCCTGATCGGGCTCGTGATGATCGTGCTCGGCCTGGCCGCCGTCGGCCTGGTCCGGGACCCGCTGGCCGGCCTCTCCCGCCGCTTCCCGAACGCGCCGCTGGTGCTCGTCGGCGCGCTGATCGGCGGCTTCCTGGTGGGCCGGCCGTACCCGCTCTTCCGCGACCTGTTCCGGCACGCCGCCGACAGCCACAACCCGGTCTACGGCGCCGGCGCGTTCCTCCTGCAGTCGATCGGCAACATCGCGGTCATGGCGCTGCTGTTCGTGCTGCTCACCTACACGGCGGGCGGGCGGCTGCAGCGCCGGCTGGCGGCCGGGCCCGCCCGGATCAGCGTGCTGACCGCGGCGGCCTTCCTGGTCGCCGGGGTCTTCACCGTCGTCTACTGGGACGTGCGGATCCTGGGCCGGCTCGGCTACATCTGGTTCCCGCCCTCCCCCTGGTCCTGAGGCCGGCGGCAGAACCGCCGCGGGCCCCGACCACCGGTGAGCGGTCGGGGCCCGCGACGCCGGGAGCGGTCAGCCGGTGACGCTCGGCGCGCCCGTCTCCAGGTGGCCGGTGAACCGCTGGGACCAGCTGCTGTCGGCGTCCACCGTGACGGTGAAGTCGTACCAGCCGTTGGTGTGAGCCACCGCGTTGAAGAAGTCGTCGACGCTGCCGCCGGCCGGGACCTGGTACGTCCAGGGGCCGTCCGTCCGGTAGTTGTTCGAGGCGATGGTGAAGGTCATCGGCGTGCTGCCCGAGTTGGCGAGCTTGAACCAGAGCGCGAGCTTGTCCGTCCCCGGCTCGACCGCGTACGAGGCGGTGACGGCCGCGCTCTTGCCCGCCTTGGTGAGGTCGCCGGTGAAGCGGCGCAGGAAGCGGTTCGGGCCGACGACGGTCAGGTCGTACTTGCCGCTGCCGAAGCCGTTGGTGCCGCAGTTGAAGAAGTCGGTGGCGGGGCTGCCGGAGTCGACGGTGTACTGCCAGGGGCCGCCGCCGCGGTAGGCGTTGGCGTAGGCCGCGAAGTGCGCGGCGCGGGCGGCGCCTTCGTTGGACATCTTCACCCAGACGTGCATGACACCACTGGCGTCGGCGTCCCAGTGGTCCAGGTTGGCGTTCGGCTGGTACGGCAGGGCGCGCGCCGGGCGGGTGCCGGGCTCCTGCACCGGCAGCTGGTTGTTCACCGGGGCCGGGTTGGGCAGCGGGCCGCAGGCGGACAGGCCGATGGTCTGCGAGGTGTCGGGCAGCGCGGGCAGGCCGTACACCGGGTTGGCGAAGTCGAACACGCTGGTCAGGTCGCCGCAGACCTTGCGGCGCCAGTCGCTGATGTTCGGGCAGGTGGCGGGCTTGCCGAGGGCGGCCGTCCAGACCTCCAGGAAGCGCAGCACCGAGGTGTGGTCGAAGGTCTCGGAGTTGACCCAGCCGCCGCGGGTCCAGGGCGAGACGGCGATCAGCGGGACGCGGAAGCCGAGGCCGATGTTGGTGCCGTTGTAGAACTCGCCGGGGGTGCCGGCCGGGGCGGCCGGCGGCGGGACGTGGTCGAAGAAGCCGTCGTTCTCGTCGTAGTTGAGGAACAGGACGGTCGAGTCGAAGACGTTCGGGTCCGCGTTGAGCGCGTCGATCACCATGTGGACGAAGTGCGCGCCGTCGGCCGGGGTGGCGTACGGGTGCTCGGAGGAGGCCTGGTCGGCGACGATCCAGGAGACCTGCGGGAGGGTGCCGGCCAGCACGTCGGCCTTGATCGCGGCGGCGATGTCGTCCGGGGTCCGCCCGGTGGCCTTGGGCACCGAGCCCATGCCCTTGACGGCCAGCGGGCTGCCGGCCGCGGCGCCCGTGAAGTTGCTGAAGTACGCCAGGGCGTTGTCGCCGTAGTTGTCGGCGGCGTTCTGGTAGACCTTCCAGCTGACGCCCGCGCTCTCCAGCGCCTCGGCGTAGGTCTGCCAGCGCAGGCCCTTCTCGTCGCCGCCGTCGTAGGCCGGGCCGCCGGCGGCGCCGGCCGGGTCGATCTGGCCGGACCAGTGGTAGGTGCGGTTGGGGCCGGTCGCGCTCAGTACGGAGCAGTGGTAGGCGTCGCAGATGGTCCAGTTCTCGGCCAGCGCGTAGTGGAACGGGATGTCCTGGCGGGTGAGGAAGCCGAGCGTGCGGACGTTGCCCTTGGCGGCGACCCAGGAGTCCAGCTTGCCGCCGTTCCACGCCTTGTGCTGGTCGGACCAGCCGTGCGCCTGCTCCCGTAACTCGTAGCATACGCCCCCGTTCCTGACTTGAGCTCAGACAGCAAAAAAGCCCCGCCCGGAGAGGTTCCGGACGGGGCTGGGGGGTCTACTCGCTGACGATTCGGTGGTGCGGTACTGCCCAACAGTCCCGGGACCAGAAGCGGTCTACGCCGTCGGTCCATGGTTGGCGATCGTTGGCCGCACGGGGATCGTAGCGGGCCTTGTAGCGGTCAGGGGTGAGGATCTGCCACCCTTCCCGCTCGCACTTCCGTAGGCCCCGCGTGTTGCCCCGGCGGGTGCCGTCGGGCATGGTCCGGATGGATACGCGGGGCATCACGCCACCGCCCCGGAGAGGGTGTGAGGGACACCGGTCGTGATGCTGTCGAGCCAGTGTGAGGGGTCGGGCAAATCAAGGGCGGCGGCGAACAGCGCGGCCCTGCGCTTCCGCTGGTCGTTCGCGTCCCGGGCAAGTTCAGCCTTGACGATGGCTGCCCATTGCTCCGCCATGCCTTCCGCCTGACGCTGCCGGATCACTTCCTGCTGCTCAGGGGTCATGTTCGCGAACGCGATGATGTGCGGGCGGACCAGGGGGCCCGGGCAGTACTGCACGGTCTCGCGCAGATCGAGCAGTGACACGGGGCGGGTCGGGGCGCAGATGACCCGCTTCGGCACGGTGAGCTGTACGGGTTCGGTAGGTCCGCAGGTCACCAGGGCGGGGCGGCGATGCTGGCCGCGCGCCGGCAGGCAGAGAACCAGGACACGGCGTATGAGCGTGACGATAGAATGATGCATGTCGGACAGCTCCTTGAAAGCTGGTCGGCTTCACCCCCGGCAGCCGGGCCTAATCGGCTTCCGGGGGTTCTTTCATGGTTGACGGTACTCAACCTGTCCATACCTGTCCATGGGTATCCGGGGCTATGCCTGGTTAGCCCTCGCGGCTACGGTCGGGGGGTGTACGAGTTCAGCCCGTCCCGCCCGAAGTGGGAACAAATCTCAGAGACGATCACCACGCGCATTGCGGCTGGTGAGCTTCGGCCGGACGACAAGCTGTCCGAGGTGGAGATGGCCGCGGAATTCGGCGTGGACCGGAAGACCGTCCGGAAGGCGATTGCCTCGCTGCGGGATGCTCGCCGCGTGGTCACCCGTAAGGGCATGGGCAGCTTCGTGACGCACCCCGAAGCATGCGACCAGGCCGAGGGAGACGAGTAGGCCCCGCCCGTCGGGGTGCGGGTGCATCCGACGAGCGGGGCCGAGGGCGCGGGGTAGGCAATGACTCGTTCCGCGTTCTTCTAGGTCAGATTTGACTGCCTACGTGAACTACGAGACGCCCGCGCCCGGCTACCGACCCTACCGGACGGGTTTTGACACCAGGACCGCCCGGACTACCTCCGCCACCTCCGACGTATCGGCACGCGTCAGGAACTCGACCAACGTCGACCGCACGCCGTCCAGCGTGCCCGGCAGGTTCTTGGGGGTCAGCCGCTCCGGCGCTACGCCGGTGCGGAATTCCCGTTCCTCCAGGGCGGTGGCGACCAGCGCTTCAGCGAGGTCCAGCACCGTACGTTCACGCAGGGCGAAGGTCAGGTGGAAGGACGTTTCCTGCCCGGTCGTGTTGTGCGGGCTGTGCACCCATCCCCGGGGAAGGACCAGCGTGTCACCGGGCCCGAGTTCGTATTCCGCGTAGGGCTCGGTGGTGTCCCACCGCTCTTGCATCTCCGGTGTCCACATGACGGGCGAGTCCAGGTAGTCATCCGTCGGAAGCTCGACCTCGGGACGCCAAACCGGCCAAACCTTGCGGCCGTGCATCTGTGTGACGACAGCCGTGAACTGGTCCCAGTGGTGCCGGAGTCCCTGTCCACCCGGAGGAGTGACGATCCCGGAGACGTACAGGGTGTATCCGGTCTCGGCGCGGATCTCGCGGCACAGCTCGGCGAGGTACGGCACCCGGGCTTGTAGGTGCCGCAGGTTGACCGTGTGTCCGGCCTCGACCAAACCCCGGAGCCGGCCAGGGCGCATCTCGCCGCCTTGCGAGAACTGTCCCGGATGGACGGCCTTCCCGTCCTTCACGGCGGCCGTGACCGCGGGGTCCGTGAGCCCGTGATCGATGTACGTCCCGATGAGCGGGAGCGTGATCCGGTCGTCCAGCTCAGACCCCTTGCGGCGGTAGATCGCCGGTTCGGTCGGGCAAGCGCGCAGCAGTGTTTCGGCTGCCTCGGGGCCGACCAGGGTTGCGAGTGCCATGCACTCTTCTCCGATCATGAAGGGGGAAGCGGACAGGGAAGGTTGGCAAGGTGCCGGTTCGGACACACGATCACGGACGCACTGAACATCCGCTCTCCCGGCATGTAGTGCATCCACACCACGTCCGTGCCGTTGGTCAGTGCAGCCGTCGCGTACTCGACCTTGGCGGAAAGCCCCGGGTGGATCGGGCGGCCGTCCGACAGAGGGGCCGGGGGGTGGCGCTCGTACTTGCCGGCCAACCACTCCGCCGCTTCCTTCGGTTCTCGCCACGTCTGGTCGGCGAGGTACGACGGTCGGCGCAGCAGCCAGTGCCCCGTACGCATCGGTGGAACCGTCCGCTGTTCGAACGGGATGTGCGCTTCCTGCTCGGAGCCCTTCATTGCGGACACCATCGTGTGCCATGCCGCGTCGAACGGGGCTGGCCGTCGAAGGTACTCACTGTGGTACGTCTCGGGCCTACCGATCCACGGACCGTAGCCGTGGAAGTGAGCGAGTTCTGTCACGGGTTATCCTCCACGGATCGGGGGACGCTGGTCTGACTGAGATTCAGACCAGCGTCCCCCGTGTGATTCAGCGGTACGTCGGCCTAGAGCGTCAGGCCGCCGCGCCCCGGACGACGGCGATCAGGTCGCCGAGGGCGTCCAGCTCGGCACCGGTGAACCGCAGGAGCGGCGAGTCGTCGCCGAGCTTGCTGTCACCGAGGGCGAAGGCGTCCGCCGCGCCCGGGATGGCGCCGAGGGTCGCGCAGGTCTCGCTCTCGCTGTCCAGGTTGCCGCCGCACGCCTTGACCAGCTCCAGGCCCTCGGTGGGCAAGTCGTACAGGTTGGGCTTCATGTTCCCCTCCACGGGGTGATCGGTTGTCCGGCCGATCGGGTGACCGGCCGGGTTTTGCGCCCCGCTCTATACGGCATGGACCTCAGCCAGTTCGGAGCGGGAGTCGTTGGAGCCGGCCCCTCCCGGAGTGTTTCTGTCAGAACATCCGGCGGGGACCGGCGTACGCACCGGGACTCCGAGCCCGGAGCGCAACCCGGCACAAGCGGCCCCTACCGCGTGCACCGGGAGCTGGGGCCCGTCCCGAGTGTCCGGCGTGACCAGTTCGCCGCCCCGGGACGGGGGTTTCCGGTGTGGGCCCAGGACATCCCACGGCCGGAGATTGGGGCCCGCTCGGGCCACGGCCCTAGGGGGACTGCACGTCGCCCGGGGAGGGGCAGCCGCGCACACGTGGTCAGAGCGGGCAGTCTGTTGGGGCTAGCCGGTAGCGGCTTTGGCATCCCGGTTCGCCCTGTGCCGTTCCCACCTGAGCCGTTGCGCTGCTCGGCGGTCACGGATGTTGACACCCCACCGGGCGAAGCGGACCCGCAACCAGTCGTCCGTGTGCCCGAGTTCGCGGGCGAGCTTGATCATGGACGCGCCAGCCTCGTACCGCGCGATCAGGTCCTCACGGGCCTTGCCGGTCGGCTCTTCAGCGGTGTGTGGTCTTCGCGTAATCGGAACGGGCAGCAGCATCGTGATTCCTCGGGTGGTGAAGCGGGGCCCCGCCCTGGTCGTCCGTGCCGTCCACTCGTCACGTCACCAGGGCGGGGGTTGTGCTTCCCGGCGGGACACAGTTTTCCGCCGGGGTCTTGGGGAGTCGCCCCGGCCCTATCGGGGGACCGGACCGGGGCGACCGGTGCGCATCGCTCCCCTGCGCACCCTTCCGCCGGATGGGACCGGCGGGTGAGCCCGGAGCACCGGGGGTAGGTGAGTGCTCCGGGAGATCAGATGGACGGCGAACGCCCGCGCTGTCGGACCAGCAGCCCGTACCAGGGGCGGAGCTGGATGGTCTTGTGGAACCTTCTGGCGTACCGCCAGTAGTGCAAGCCGCACACGATCAGGATCGTGTGGCGCCCGATCGCCGGTACCGCCGTGACGTCCTGCGTCGTGCCGCAGGGCACGCACACGCCCACTTCCCAGCGCAGGCCATCCGGTATCGGCGGTGTCTCGGTCCCCATGCTCACCGGACAACCCGTTCCCGCCGAGCCTCCCGGCACAGCATCGAACCACGCCGTTGTGCGGCCCGCACGCGGGCGTGCGCCCGTCTTCGCCGCCACCACGATTCCCAGTCACCCCCGTACGCGATGCCGAGCCCGGCGACCGCCAGGGCGACGAACAACCAGACGCCACGACGGTTACCTTGCGGGTCGCACGCACCTAGGACGGCCACCAGGGCGGCCGGGGCGAGGGCGACGACGACCGCCAGGGCACCGGTCATCGTCGTTTTCCGCGTCATGCCGGTTCCTCCTGTGGGAACATGATCAACGGCCGGTAGGAAAGTTCGCCGTATGAGCGGTGCTCGGGGTGTCGCTTCGCGTGCTCGAACGGGAAGCCCTGCGCGGTCTCCAACTCCGAGCACTCGCCCGAGTCCGCGCCGCACGGACGCCCGTCGTCGTCCTCGCCCTCGCAGAAGACCAGGTATGCCGGCTTGCGGTCGAAGTCCGGTCCGAGCCGCCACACCACGTACCGAAAAGTGCGGCGTCCGCCGCGGAGAAACGGGTTCTCCGTCATCCGACCCTCGCCGCGCGGTGTCGTGCCGTAGTCCACGCAGCCTCGGCCCGGAGCTTGTCGGACAGATCGGCCGCGCGTACGCCCTCGGGGTCCACGGGCCACGGCTCTCCGCCCGCCGGCGGGCGGAGCAACCATCGGCCGGTGTCGTCCAGTCCGCGAAACTCGCCGACCTTGTCGGCCCCGATGTCGTGCACCAGGTCACCCATGACCGGCGCCCACATGTGGGTGACGGTCCCGGGCTCCGCGGACTCCTCCGCGGCGATGGCGGCGACCCCGGCACGGAGTACGACCGCGAGCCGTGCCGCCGTCTCCGGGGACACCCCGCCGAGCTGGACCAGGAACTCGGTCCGACCCCGGACCGGTAGTTCCACGCCGAGCAAGGGCAGAACCACCCCGGCCAACTGGGACGCTTCCTGCAACTCGGCGAGGGCCAACACCGCCGCCTTGTGTTCGGTGCTGGGCAGGTCGTCAAGCAGGGATCTCACAGTGCCACCCCTTCGTCTCCCTGACACCGCCTATGAGGCAGGCGGCGTGCCACGCCGAGCGGTCAGAGCGGTCCGCTCTCTGCCCGGCGTGCCTATCCAGTGAACGACCCACGCACCAGGGGCGGTAAGGAAAAACTTGCCACTCGCTACGCGCCAGCAACCGGAAAACTTGAGACTTTCTTTACCCTTCTTTCCCCACCGACAGTTACGACAGAGCTACGTTGAGCGCGTGGGAGACAACGTCGCACTCCGCCGGGCCATCGCAGCGTTGGGCATTGGCCACGCTGAGTTAGCCCATCGGATCAATCAACACACTGAGTCCGTATCAGGTCGGTATGGGAGCTGCACTGAGCGCACCGTGCACAACTGGGTGTCAGGCAGGACCAGATGGCCCAACGCCAAACAGCGCGCCGGACTAGAGGCAGTATTCGACTGCTCGGCCGAGTTACTTGGCTTCATCCCACGGGGCCAGCGCCCCGCGTCGCCACCGGAGGAACCTGTGCGACGCCGTACCTTCATCACGTCCGGACCAGCCACCGCAGCGACGGTCGCTGTTCCGATGCTCGCCAGTTGCCGCACGGTCGGACTTGCTGACGTCGAACGGGCCCGCGCCGGACTACAGACCTTGGATGCTCTCGACGACCACCAGGGCGGACACGGCGCCCTAGAACGTGCCGCCCTAGTGGGTGCCCAACAAGCCATCGACTTGCAGCAGAATGGCACTGCCAGCGAACGAGTACGTCAGCGTTTGTTCGGCGTTGCCGCTGCGTACACCGCTACTGCGGCGTGGTCTTGCATCGACAGCCGCACGTTCGAACGGGCACGGCAACACCTAGACAGATGTACAACGCTCGCCGGCCTCGCCCGGGACTCGACCGCGCAACTCCGAGTGTGGAACTCCGTTGCGATCCTTGCCAACAGTCAGGGGAAGTACGGGGATGCGGTAGCTGCCGCGCGAGCCGCGCAGGCAACGCGAATCACTCGCCGTGACCCACTTTTTGCATCCATGGCGCATGCGCGCGTCGCCGTCGCGCTTGCGAACCTGGGAGATCGCCAGGCCGCTTTGCGGTCGATCGGGCTCGCGGGTGAGTCACTGGCGCGGGCCACGGCACAGCACCGACCCACCTGGGCGGCGTTCTACGGGCCAGCAGAGCTGCACGTGTTGACTGCGATCGTCTACGAGCGACTAGGCAACGCCGAGCGAGCCGAGAGCGCGTCACACCAGGCGTTGGGTGCACTACCACCACAGTTCCGCCGGAACCGAGCACTTGCCACGGCTCGGCTCGCACTTGCGCAGGTTCGCCAAGGCGACGCTGAACTCGCCACGGATACCGCCACAAGCGTCATCAGCTTGATGGGTGGCGCCTCGCTATCCGGCCGGATTCGGACCGTTCTCGGCGACTTCCACCGGGAGCTTCTGACCCTTTCCGCGACCACCCCCAGTGCGCGAGAGTGGGTGGACCGCTTCCGAACTGAATGGAGCCGACCATGATCGAAATGCGGCACTACCGGCACGGCGCGCTACCCGAAGGGTTCCGGCAGCTGCTGATTGACGTGCATGCTGACGCCTACGCGGCCGAGATGAGTGATCCGTTCGTTCGGCGCTTCCCTTGGTTCGTTGATCACTGGACAGGCCTTGACGGCTTCGCATGTGTAGTGGGGTTCGACGCCGGAGAACCAGTCGGATTCGCCTACGGCGCGCCAGCGAAGACCGGCCGGGAGTGGTGGCGAGAGCACGTCGACCCGGCGCCGGAACGGGACTCCACGTTCTCATTCTCTGAGCTGATGGTGCGCCCACGGTGGCGAAAGACCGGGGCCGCCGAGCGTCTGCACGCCGCGCTGTTGGCGGAGCGCACCGAGGCTTTGGTGGTGCTTCTGGTCGACCCGGACCACCCGAAGGTTCGAGCGCTGTACGAGTCATGGGGCTACCGCCAAGTGGGCAACCGACAGCCCTTCCCGGACGCACCCCGATATGCGGTGATGCTGCGAGACCTTCCGTAGCATCGCCCCGAGGCCCCGCCACCCCTCCCCGGAGTGGCGGGGTCTGCTGTTGCTACGCGGCGAGGGCCAGAAGCTCGACCACCAGGGCGCGGGTCGACCATGCCCCCGAGATGTAGATCAGGTGGGTCGGGACCGGTTCCGCAGGCGTCCGGTCAACCAGGTACAGGCCCCACGCGGGACCGCCGACCCGACACAGGGGCAGCCGGCGGACTCGGATGCCGTACCGCTCGGTGATGGCGTGCCGCCGGAGGACGGCACCGAGCCGGAAGGCTGCCGACCAGGCGTCGTCTTCGTCGTCGCGCGATGCCACGAACGACGTCACGAACTCCGCATTCGCCGTCGCCCTGGCGGTCATGCTGCCACCCCCAGCTCCGGGCGGCCGGGGCGGTGCTGCCCCGAGTCACACACTGTCCACGGCACGTCGTGCGGGCGCCACAGCCCCGAGTCCGCATCATGCCGCCACTCGACCAGGCCGACCAGTCCGCGGCTGATCGTCTCCCGTGCGATCAGCCGGAATCCGGCGTACCTCACCACGCCTTCGAGCAGTCGTGCCACCATTCCCCCCTCGGTCTCAAGAATCGCGGGCAGGTCCTCGCACCTGCGGACTCGCGTGACGGGCAGCAGCGCTGCGGGGCCCGTGCACACCTCCCAGGCACCGGCTCCGCCATGGTTACGCGGAGTTACGTAGATCGTGGGCTGGACCTGCCATTCCTTGCGGTGTGTGACCATTTGCTCACCATAGAACACTCGTTCGAGCAACGGAAGGGGGTATTCCGACTTCGTCACGGACATGATCAACCTGGTGCACCCCCTGCGCTGTAGGACTCTGACCAGCAGGAAAGGTTGCGCTCTGGATCAAGGAATCTTCAACAAGTTTTCAAAAGCGGACCAACATGCACATGCAAAAAGCCCCCACCTGAAGAGGTGGGGGCATATAACGCTGCGTCAGTTCCTAGGCAAACCGACACGCCGCATGCTGACAGTCTGTGACCGGCCTGAGGATCTACGCGGAAGCCTGAGACCCACCTGTGAGCCGGCCGGGGAGGCTTCGGAGCGGTAGCCCGGTGATCCTGCGACCGGTCACCGTGCGGACCACCGTGGCGACGGTCTCGCCGTTGCTGTCCCGAAGGTGCATGTCCAGCACGTTGCCTCGCCGCGCGATCTCGACCGTTCCGCCGTCCGCCGTGGGGATCACCACTGTGTCGCCCCCGCGGTGTACAGCTCGGCGAAGCGCTTCCCGCCCTTGGTCCTCGCCTGCTGCACCTGATACGGCGTCATGTCCATCTCGGCAGCCAGCTCGGCATCATCCTCGGCGACCCGGTACAGCGGGACGGGCGAGATTCCGTGTCCCGCCTTGAGTACGGTTCGTTGCCGGTCCGAGAGCCGCCCGAGGGCGCGGTGCACCTGGTCGCGGATCACTGCCTGTCGCCGGTTCTCGATGTCCCGCGGCTCGACCAGGTCGGCCGGGACACCGATCTCCTCTGCCAGCTTGACTGCGAGGGTGCGCGGTTCGCCTTCGTCGTCCGTGCCGGCTGGTGCCGACAGGTAGTCGAGCCCCTGCCACGAAAGCCGTGCTGCGTAGGCGAGTTCGGGACTCATCCGGCGGGCACCCATGACGTCGTCCTGCGTGGCGATGTGTTCCGCGGCGTACGGGTCGCCCCCGGCATGCCGAAGCGCGTTCTCAAAATCCTTCGCAGCACTCGGGGAAAGCCCTTCGAACATCTCAGCCCGTCGCGCGTCGGATATCGTCTTGTCGATCGTCCGGCGTATGTATGCGGCGAACTGCTCCACCGTTCCGCCTTCGAACCGGCCGATTGCCCGCCAGACTGCTACCCGGCCATCCTGTGCAAGGTCTTCCGCTCGGGTCGCACAGTATTCGCCCTGGTGCTTTGCATAGTAGTGGGCGGCACCCGTGACCAGGCTTTCGGTTTCCCGGACTATGGCCGTGATGGCGTCAAGGTCGTTCGCCTTTGCGGCGGTGATCTGATCTTCGGTGAGGTTGAGCATAGGTTGCCACTCCGTTGGCTCGGGATCTCTGATGCGTTGGGAGCGCATGGAATTCCCGGAACGGAGCTGAAAAAGGGCAGACTTATCCCCTGGTCACCTTTCGTTGGATTGGAAAAGGGCATAAAAAAGCCCCGTCCCGGGTTAGCAGGACGGGGCTTGCGCATTTGCTCGGTCGCTGCGATGCAAATGAATCTAGAAATTGAATCCGACAGCGACAATGCATATGAACTTGGACAAAGTACTCACATACCAGGACATAGGTCCCGGATTGCACCCCCGAGTGTGATCTTTCGTTACTGTGGGCCAGATCGTTACCGGATGTGTAACGCAGAGTCCCAGAAGTGGCGCTGCAAGCCACCGAAGGGCCCCAAAAGTAAGGCCACCGTTATCGATTGGTGCACAACCATTACGGCCCTTCGATGGTCGTGGCGAGGCTTGACAGATCAGTAGTCAGAGCCGTACAGGCTCCCCCATGACCGGCGGCCTATCTCCGCCTCGCCTTCAATCGGCACCCCGTACAGGGGCCACGTCATACACCGCTCGATCTCGCGGGCGACGTCCTCGGCCTCGCCGGCCGGGGCCGACAAAAGGACCTCATCGTGAATAGGGAGGCGCAACAGATCAAGCAATCCGGCAGCCTCGATATTCAGAAGCGACTGCCCGAGGACATCACGGGCCGCACTTTGACACATATAATTCGTTACGGCGTACGTTCTATCGCGGTCTAGCGGAAGCCTTCGACCGGTTACCGAAATGGACACCATCCCGGTTTCAAAAGCCTCTCGCTGCCACCTGCGGGCCGCACGCTTGATCTCCGGGTAAAGGCGGTCGTAGGCCCTGATAGCCCGCTGTACGTCCTCGATCGGGACGCCGCTTTGCCTACTGATCGTCGCCGCCCCGCCGCCGTAAACCTTTCCGAGCCCGGTACTCTTGGAAAGCTTCCGCTGTTTCGGGGTGAACCCCTCACCGAAAAGGATGCTCGCGGTGAAGTCGTGCAGGTCTCGACCTTGCGAAATCGCACGCTTCATGGCCTTGATATCCGCCAACGCGGCGAGTACGCGGAGTTCAACTGCCTTGAAATCACAGCTGATTACCACGTGGCCTTCGTCTGCGAGCAGACAGCGCCGGATCATCTGGTCCGAACTCGGGAGTGTCTGGAGTGCGGGCCGCGTGATCGACATGCGGCCGGTGCGGGCTTGCAAGCTGTTGATGAACGGGTGGACCCTGCCCTCGGCGTCGACCGAGTCCAGGAACGTCCTGGTGTACGCCTGCCTCCACTTCCCCGCCCGCTTGGACTTGAGCACCGCGGCGGCGAGCGGGTTCGGGGTCCGGGTGCCGAGCGGTTCGCCCTGTAGCGACAGATCCGCGAGGGCATGCAGGACGGCCTTGTCGACCCGGAGTTGCCCGCCGGCTGTTCGCTCGGTCAGTACCTCCCCCATGCCCAACAGTGCCTCGGACAACTGGGCGGTCGAGTTGACGTTGTCGACGCCGTACCGGACCGCGCGAGCCGCGAACTCCGCGGCGTCGGCGCCGAGCTGGTCGTCAAGGGACCTGGTGTACTCGGTGTCCAGCACCAGGCCCGTGCGCTGCATCACGGCGCAGATGCGCGCTATCTCGTGCTCGTACGGGACGAGTGCGGGCCGAACCTCCAGCCGGGCAAGTTCCCGCCGTAGGACCGTCTCCAGTCGGGCGGTCAGGATGACGTCCAGCCCGGCGTACAGGAGGTAAGTCGGGTCTTCCAGCGGGATACCGGCCCACCCGGTTTCTTTGGTCAGCCCGTGGCTTCGGAATACCGCATTGAGCCCGGCCTGTGTATCCGGCGCCGCGGGGTCGATCCAATATGCGGAAAGGGGTTTGAGCCCTACCCCAATTCCGCCCTCTTGGGGCTGCCTCGGGTCAATCAGGGCCGCAAGTAGGCGGGTGTCTGTGGTCTTCGGCGCGAGGTCTTCCAGCGGGATACCGGCGTGCCTGTCGATCACCAACCAGTCGAACGGAGCGTTGTGAATCAGGAGGTTCGGAATCCGGGGAATGATCTCCCGCACGAAGCCTTCGAAGTGCCCGCCCTTTTCGTACGGGATCACCCATGCTTCGTGGGAGTTGCCGAATTGGACGGTCCGGATTCGGTAGCCGACGGAAAAAATACCGAGACCTGTTGTCTCGGTGTCCAGGGCGATAGGGCCTCGGTGCCTGACTTCGTGAACCCAGTCCCAGAATTGCTGTAGGTCCTTAAGGTCCTCGGGGACTCGGATGGTGACCGTTTCTCCGGCCACCTGGTGTCGGAATGTCTGCATAACCCTCGAAGTCGGGCCACCCACCGAAAGGTAGGCGACCCGGCTTCGGGGCTATTCGGAGAAGATCCCCGGACCCTTCGCGTCGGGGCTCTGGTTGGCAATCCGGAGCCCGACCAGAGAAATCCCCTTCTTAGTCTTCTTCCGAGTGATCCCCCGTTCCTCCAGTGCGTCATAAAACGCCCTGCGGGTCCACCGTTCCTTCGCGGGCAGGTTCTCGGCCTCGCACCATTCCAGATAGATGGTGAAAGCCGAGCTGCCGTTGAGCTGGTGGGAGTCGTCGGCCCGCTCCAGCACACCGGGCAGGAAGCCCGCGAGGGCGTCGGACGTCTCCCGGTACTCACGGCTTGCACCAGTGATGACCTGCGGGTCTTGCAGGCCTTCGCGGTACCACTCGCCGGCTCCGCGGACAGCCCACGCGGCGATCCCCTCCCGCTCGGCGGCAAGCTTGCGAGGCAGGCTGTAGTCCCGTTCCCCGGGCGCGAAGTACCGCAGGAACGGAATCATGCGGACCCTTCGCCAAAGGCCCTCGTCCTGGCTTCGAAACTTCGGCCGGTGATTGGTCGCCAGCAGCAGCAGGAAAGACGGACGGAACTCAAAGAATTCCTGATGCAGGAAACGGGCCTGCATCAGGTCACCGCCAGTCGAGCGCTTGATCACTGCCTCGCTCATCGGACGCCCAGCTTCACCCTCGGAAGCCATCACCAGCCGGGCGGCGCGAAGGGCGGCGAGATCGTTCGGGATACCTCCTCCCTTCCGTTCCTCAAAAGTGCTGAAACTGGTTGTCTTCGTGATGCTCCGAAAGACCTCGGTGAGGGAATCCAGGAAAACCGACTTTCCGTTCGCCCCCTTGCCCCACAGGACCATGAAGATCTGTTCCCGAGTATGCCCGGTGATGCCGTAGCCAATCACGCGGCGAATATAGGCAGGCATGTCCGGTGAGTCCGGGAAAACTTCCTCCAGGAAACGCTCCCACCGGGGACACTTGGCCTCGGGATTGTAGTCGATATCCAGACAGTAGGTCAGGAGGTGCGCCGAATCGTGCGGGTGGAGTTCGCCGGTGCGAAGGTCGACCACGCCGTTTCGAAAGGCGAGCAGATCGGGCCGGGCGTCGAATTCCTCGGCGGCTACATGCACATCGTGTATCGACCGTAGCTCAGTCATCAAATTGTCGATTCTGCTAGTCATAGTGAAGCCCTTTGCCGCTTTCGAATCGCCGGACAGCACCAGGGCGGCGCCCATACGGTGAATTTCCTGCCGGACCCGCACGTCCGAGCGCACCCACACCCGGCCGTCCCACGTGTGGTAGCCGAGTCCCGGGGCGTACCGGATTCGTCCGGCCGACCAGGCAGCGAGGGCCGCAGCGTTGAGCGCGTCGGACTCGCCGTACTTGTCGACCAGCTCGGCGAGGATGCGCGCGGCGTTCGCTCCGTCCTGCACTGCGACGCCTCCCGCGGGCACCAACTCGGCGGCTCGCTGGCGGACTTCGGCGGGATCGACCGCAGCGAACGGCCGGGCGGCGGCAACCGCGCGGTGGAGCTTGGCGGGGAAGCCCTCGGGGTCCGCCTCGCGCCACTCGGTCAAGTCCCCGACGCCCTCGGGGATTTCGAGCACCAGGACCGTAACGCCGTGCTCGGCGAGGCCGTCGGCGAGACGGCGGGTGAACCCGGCCCCGGCCTGGTCCCGGTCGCCGGCCAGGATCACCAGCGAGCCGCGCAGACCTTCGGCGAGTTCGGCGACCAGCTCGGCCGAGTGCGACAGGCTCGCCCCGCGGATGGCCACCGAGTCGTACCCGACCGCGCACGCGGTGAGCGCGTCGGACGGCCCCTCGCAAACCAGCACGGTGCCGTACCCGCCGGCTCCGCGGAACACCCCGTACGGGCTCCAACGGTGGCCCCGCGGGTTGGCGAGGCTCACCCACCGGGCGGGACAGCCGCCGGACAGGTCCCTGCCTTGCAGGCCGCGGGTCGCCCCGTCGAAGCCGACCAGGGGGACGACCAGCCGGGGGTACGCGCGGTAGCCGCGGGAGAGGTGCGCGAAGTCCTCGGCCTGGTCGCCGCCGTCCGCGCCGAGCTGTAGGTCCGCGGCGGTCTCGGGGTCGATGCCGAACCGGGCTCGCAGGTAGGCGAGGGCGGTCCGGCCGGTGTGGTCGTCGGGGTCGGCGAGGGCTGCCCGGGTCCGGTCGACGTAGGCCGCGAGGGCGGCAACGTGGCGCACGGCGACCAGCTCGGGGCGGGCACTGGACACCACGGAGCCGGGGCCGGTCGCCTCGAACAGATCGCCCCACTCCAGCCGGACGGCCGAGATCACGTCGTCCGTACGGCAGCCGGCTCGACAGGTCAGCCGCACCGTCCCGTTGTCGCCCCGCCAGATTCGCAGACTCGGCCGCGAGTCCGGGTGCGCGGGACAGGACGCGATGTACCCGCCGTCCTGGTGCTCGCCCACCGCGGAGAACCGGTCGAGCAGATCACGGAACCGCATGGGCGCCCCGCAGATCAGAGAGGAGATCACCGAAGTCCCGGAGCGAGATCGTCACGTACCACCGGGAGGTGTCGAGCCCGCGCGCCGAGTAGGTCGCGCCGTACAGCCCCGCTGCGTCGTCCACGGGCGTTCCGAGCAGCCCACGAACGGCCGTCCACGTGCTCACCGGGAAATGAACCCGGCCCTCGCCAATCGGCCGATTCCGGGTTTTGTGGACCACGACCCCGAACGGAAATCCGGCGTGGTCCGCCTCGGCAACCGCCTGCCGGAGCCACGTCGGAACGGCAGGCGACTTGACGTCCTTGGCTTCAATGATGAACGGCCACGCGTGAACGTCTCCCACATCGCGGGCACCCTCCTGCGCCGCGCGCCGAATGTTGTGGGCACTGGCCGGATTCAGGAACCGGCCGCCCTGGTCGACCAGGCCGAGCCGGCGGTTAAGGAAGTCCCTCACCGCGGACTCCCACGCGGTCCCCCGGTCCTTGTTCGGATTACTCATCCTCGCCACCCCGCCCGAACACGACCAGGAGTACGGCCAGCAGCAGAGCAGAAAAGACCACCCCGGCCAGGGCAGCTACCAGGAAGAAGCCGACCGGCTCGCTAAACACCACCATCACAAAAATCCCCCCTAAACACAGAAAGGGCCGGGGAACATTTCGCTCCCCGGCCCTTCGACGTCCGGTCAGTCCTTGTACGCGTCCGCGACGTCCGGCAGCACCAGCCGGACATGTTCCGAGCTGATCCACTCGCGCCGCAGACTCTTGCGGCGGGTGAAACCGCTTTCGGTGCCGGTCGGACGAACCAGCAGCATTGGCCGCAGCCGGCCGTCGACCAGGCGGGTCGTCACCTTCTCGACAATCGCATCAGCGAGCCGAACTCGATTACCCTGTCGGGCGCCGTAGACAATCAGATCTCCGCGGTGCAGTTCCTCGCCCGCATAGTCGACTATGATTCCCCGCTTACTCATTGTCAGGGTCCCCCTCGTATTCCAGAAGATGCGTGAATGCCTCGTATGCCTGCTGCGGGCAGACGGCATTTCCGATGGATTTAAGTTGCTGACCGCGGGAAAGCCCCGGGACTGAAGTAACCCAGCCCGGTACAAAACCCATGAGCCATTCGGCGAACTTCGCGGTAACCCGGATTCCTCCGCGCGGCCCCTTTTCGGTTGGCGCGGGCGCGGGGTGGCCAAACAGCTTTTCCCACCGACGAATCACGGGCAGGTATGGACCCCACCATGCGGAAGGTGAAGAACGATGGTCCGGAGATTCATCCCGCCCGTTCGCTTCGGTGAGTTCCCCGGGCCCCCCGTCCCGTCTGAGGCGGTCGGAGTAGGGCAGTAGGAAACAGACTTCATCGGCGAGCGTGGCACCGTGGGGTTGGGTTCGGGAATTGGCAGACTGCCCCCCCCCCCCCCCCCGCAGGTTTCGGGAGAGCACCCCGACGCTTGTCCGGATGCTGTGCGCCACCATTCACCCCGAGATTCGCCGTCGGGGTTTTCAGGAAACGCGACACAGAACCATCTGTCTCTGTGGTGTGCGGCGCCAAACGCGGAAGCTCGAACGCAACACCAGCGCGCGTCATACCCGATCTCGGCCAAGCCGGCGACGACTTCGGCGAGCCCGCGCCGGACAATTGCCGAAACGTTTTCCAGGAACACGACGCGCGGTCGAAGTACGCGAATCGACTCCAGGACCGTGTACCACAAGCCCGAACGCTCATCCTTCAACCCCTTCCGTAGTCCTGCATTGCTGATTCCCTGACACGGGAATCCGGACGCGATAACGTCAACCTCACCAGTTAGCGAGGCCCAGTCGATTTGGGTTATGTCCCCGAGGTTCGGGGCGTCCGGGTAGTGCTCGGCGAGCACCGCGGACGCGCCCGGGTCGGTCTCTGCTACGTATCGCACCTGGTCACCGGTGATGTGCTCGACCACCAGGCCGAGCCCGCCGACCCCGGCGCACAGCTCCAGAATTGGCATGAGATTCCCCCCAGAGGGGCCCCGAGGAATTACCCCCGGGGCCCGCCGGCTCAGAACTTCGGGTCCGCCACTACGTCGTTCCAGCTCTTGAGGACCCGAATTACGGGCTTGACGTAGGACACGTCACGGCCGTTCTTCGTGGTGTACTCCACGCGCTCCAGCTCAAGGCTGCAAAGGGCCTCGCTGCCGATCCGGTCCAGCTGGTTCTCAATCTCGTGCAGGACCTCGGCGAGCTTCCAGGACCCCGTCTGAAAGCGGAAGATTCCGAGATCCGGGTCATCGGCAATCCGGAACATGACCGAGATCGACGGCGAGGGGCCGCGCTTAACCTTCGCCTTTGCCTTGCGATCGACCATGAGCGGCGGGCAGCCGCACGGCGTACCGGCCTCATCCTCCGGCGAAAGAAATTCGACCCCGTCACAGTGGTGAATCAGGTTGCTGCCGTTCCAGAGCTTGAGATCCGAGGAAATCGCCGAGGCACCATCGATGATCACCTTTACCTTTGCGGTGCTGGTGTCCACGACAATGTAGTTTTCCTTGTCGGTCTCGGTCTCCTCGGGGGTGCCGCCGAAGAGCTGAGAAACCGCGGAGGCCACCTCGGGGTCACCCGTGGAAACGCGCCACTCGTTCAGTGCGACAGGAACCCCCTCCTCGTCTTGCTTACCGGAATGGAAACGACCCACGGTGTCGTCCGAGAAAGTGCCCGCCGGCTTCGCGTCCGGGTCGGTCTCAAAAATTCGCATGGCCATGAAATCCCCCTGATTTTGGGCATGAAAAAAGGGGCGCGGTCCGATTGGCCTGCCCCTGCGGAAACGTTTCTTCTATTACGGTCAGCGCGCGCGGCGCTGCGTTCCGGTGACCAGCCGGCGGACCGACTTGGCAATAGCCCTACCGAGCACGGTCTTACTGGTCTCGCGGTCCCAGACGAACACCCTGCGCAACGTCAGGAAGACCTCGAACACCTCGGAGTCGACCCGAACCGGCTTGAACTCCCAGTCTTCCCCGGTGATGTGGAGAACGGCAGCACCGTCGAACTCCGGCATCTTCTCGGCGGTACCGTCAGGCGAGATGATGAGATCGGCGTGCGAATAGGCCGCCATCTGGAGTGCCACGTCCGGATAGGTGCTCTTGCTGGTCTTCCAGTCGACAATCAGCAAGTGTGGAGTTCCCGAGCGGTCCGGGGTCGGCTTGCCCTCGGAGTTGAGCCAGACACGAAGAATCGCGTCAAAGCTTCCCGCGTACTCGTGGGTGCTCGACCACGCCACGTCTTCGGCGCGCACCAACTCAGGATTGACCGCCTCCAGGAAGTCCGCGAACCCAGCCTTGTACGGCTCTAGGTCCGGGTGAACCCGACCGACGAACTCGCCTCGCGCCATACGCTCGAACAGGTCGTGAGCGTCAGACCCGAGCTTCGCCCTGACCTTTGTATACCGCATGTGCGAGTTGCGTACGTAGTCGATCGCGCCTTCGGGGTCGCGTTCGGCAATCGACTGGACGGCGGCAAGGCTGGTCACCGCGGTCTCGGCAGCCATGCGGGCCGCCCAGTGAACTAGAAAGGGCTTCGGGAGCATCGCAATTACCGATGTGACTCCCGGGTACTTGACGGCGGTCTCGGGGTCGACGTACCAGCGCGACCCGCCCCGTGTGATGGTCCGGATACGTCCGGCCATGGATTCCCCCTTGAGTGTGGGGGTGACGGGGTGACGTTCAAAGCCCTGGATTCAGTTTTCTCTAGATTTCGAGATCTAGTAGAAAACCTAGAATCTGCACCCCGAACGTCACCCCGTCACCCCGCTGTCAGCTCCGCCGGACGGCGAGCGAGTCGGCGAGCCGGTGCAGGTCTTCGACCGTGCCCACGTTCGTGATCGTGACGTCCGCCTCGACCTGGTCTAGCTCCGTCTCGGTGACGTGCTCGCCCTCGGCCCCCGCGAGCCGGCCGACACCCGGCCGGACGACCCGGACCACCAGGGCGCCGCGGGCCCGGAGCGCGTCCAGCTCGTTGACGTGGCGCACGTCCGTGACGACCACGGGCACGTTCCACTGGTCGGCGACGTCGACCCGTTCGAGTGCGAGCCGCACCCAGTAGTCGGGGTCATGGGTGCGCACTGCCTCACCGAGCCGTTGCAGCGTCCGGCGAACCTCCGGGAACCGGGTCTTCGCCGTCTCCCACCCGTGGCGGCCGACCAGATCGGACAGGCGGATCGGAAGGTGGCCGTACAACGTGGACTCGGCGCCCACGATGGGGTCAAGGTCGAGCGCGACGGACCGCAAGGGGTCGGCGAACGCCACCCGGACGAAGCTGTATTGGGTGCCGAGCCTTGCCCCGATGGTGTCCTTACCGCTCTGAGCCTTGCCGATCAGCGCCACATGGCGGAAGGTCACTCGCCGTCCACCTCGAACGGGTCGGTGTCGGTGTCGACCCGCGCGGCCTGGTCGACGGTCTCGACCGGGGCCGGCTGTGCGAGGGCGTCGGCGGTCTTGCTGTCCTCGACTCGCTGCACGCTCTCGCCCACACCAAGGACGGCGGCGGCCAGGGCGAGCACCAGGGCGGACGGGAGGCTCGGGACGTAGTGGGCGACCAGGGCGAGCGCGGCGACCAGCACGGCGTACAGGCGGGCGGGATGGGACTTGATGAACTGCATGATGGTTCCTCCGAGTTGTTACTGTGCGTAGATGAATTGAGCAGCTGCACAGCCGGGTGAAATCCGGGCGTACCGGGCACCCGGCTGCAACGCTGTGTGATCAGACGGCGGGCACGCGGAGCGCGTCCCACGTGGTCTTGCCGGGCCAGCCATCGGCGTCCGAGCCGGTGAATCCCCGCTTGCGCTGCCACTTCGCGTAGCTCTGCCGGTCAGCCTCGGTCCACTGCGGGCCGGGGCCCTCGGTGTAGGCCGAGCACCCTTCGGCGACCAGGCGGCGGCCCATCGCGGTCACGATCGGCGAGCGCGGGTTGGCCTTGAACCAGGCAGCCCCCGGAAACGGGACGTAGCCCGAGGTGGTCGACCCGCCACCACCACCGGGCGCGGGCATGCCGGACTGTACCCACGCGTACAGCCGGCCGCCGGGGCACAGCGTGGCGAACCCGTCGCGGTGCCCCTTCATTGCGAGGCGTCGACCGGTGCGGGCGCACGCTTCGTCGTACAGCGCGCGGGCGGCACGGAGCGCGACGTCCGTCGGGGCCTGGTCGCCACCGATGGCGATCTGGACACCGAAGCCGGATCGGTTGTGGTCCGGACAGTGCGCGCCCTGGAGTCCCCAGCCCCGGCCCTCGTAGACGTTGCCCGCCTGGTCGACAACGAAGTGATAGCCGATGCCGCTCCACCCGTTGGCCAGGTGTTCGGCTTCGATTGCCCGCGGGACCGCGTTGCCGGTGCGGTTGACCGGGGATGCACCGTCGTAGTGGACGAAGAACTCCGTCCGCTCCGACAGCGAGACCGCGTTGACGCTGCCGTTCCATGGTCGTGCGCCCCACTGCGCGCGGGAGATGATGTTGACGCTCAAGGTGCCTCCTCTAGGCATGCGAAAGCCCCCGCCGGCTGATGCCCGGACGGGGCTCGGGCTTCTGAATTGGGTTGTGTGGTGGGCTACTTGGCGAACGCTTGCACCACGGCCACCAGGGCGCCACCTACACCGGTCAGCGCTGCAACGGGCACGCCGTAACGCCACGCTTCGAGACTGCGAAGCCTCGATTCGTGGTCGTCCAGCTCCTCGCGCACGCCCTCGGCTTGCTGGCCCATGCTGCGGACCTCGGAGCGGAGCCCGATCACTTCGTCGTAGATCTCGCGGGCACCGATGTTGACCACGCCGAGCTGATCAGGCCCCGGGGATGGGGATGTGGGCATTGGGGTCCACCTCCTCACGGCGCACGGTGACCACGGCGGACAAGGGGCGGTAGCTGATGCACTGGCGAAGTAAAGCCGTGATCGCGCTCTCGGCGGCCCTGGTGATCTCCTCGCCGGCGCGGGCGATCGACGCTGCGTCCGGCGGGCCGGGGTCGCGTCCGGTGACGTAGGCAACGACCGCGCGCACGTCCTCGGGCGGCACGATGATGTTCAGGTCGTAGGCGTGCCCGTCCATGGACTCTCTCCTCTCTATCTAGTAGCCGGCCGGGGCGTTCACGGCCGACCAGGTGCCTCCCGCGGTTGCCCCCGGCGCCGACAGGGTCGGCACCCCCGCGGCGAGCCCCAGCCCGATCGACAGGGCAGGCGTGCCAACCGACTGCCGGGCTTGCAGCAGCACGCGCCGCCACGTCCCGGTGCGGGTCTGCGGCGGGCCGAGCGGGTGCAGCCACTCGACCCGTAGCCACTGCGCGGGGGCTATGCCGATGGCAACCGCGTTCGTAGTGACCCGGCCGGTGTCGACGTCACACAGCCGGAACTCCACATATCCGGTCCCGGCTGTGCTGGCGCGGAAGTCGAGCCGGAGCACGGGCAAGGTCAGCCCGCCCGTGCCAAGCTGGGCAACCGCCCTGAAGTCAACTCCGCCCGGCCACCCTTCGTACGGAGTGAGCGGCAGGGGTTCGTCCCGGGCGCCCCCTCGCGGGGAACGCTCCAGCACGTCAAGCCGTCGCCGAATCTCGGCGAACTCGCTTCCCAGGCTAGGGAGTTGCGGCACTCCCGACATTGGCGAACACCTCCACTGGTGCAAGGGACAGCGTGCTCTCCTCGCCGTCGTCTCCGACACGGACCGTGATCTCGGTGACCAGGTACCGGCCGTCCACCAGCAGCCGGCCACGGACCGGGACGCGCACGCGGACCTGATGGCCCACCTGCACGTCACCGGGGCCAGGATGGCCGTCGGGGTAGAGCCGGACGGAGGGAATCGTGATCGGCACGGAGCCCGCGGCGATCGTCTGCCGGGCGTACTCGGTGAGGGTGCCCGGGTCCACGACGTCCTGTCGGGACTCCACCGACGACAGCCGCGGAATCCGACGCGAGGGGTCGCTCTCGGCGGGCAGGTTGTACCACCAGCCGGTCACCTGCGCCTCGCCCTCACCAGCACCCGTCACGGCCGCCTCGGTGACCATGCCGCTGCCGTCGACCGTGACCCGCGGGACGTCGCACGTCGACCCGTGGTCAAGCACCAGGTCCGTGGGCTCGCCCTCGCGGGGCAGGAACCGCATCGTGTTGGTGAGCCGGCCACCGAGCCACCCGGAGTCGATCCGGAAGGCGAAGCCCCCGCGCACCCCGGCGAGGTCTTCGACCACCTGCCCGACCCACTTGTGTTCGTAGCCGTAGTACGTCCGGTCCCGCGGCACCCCCGTGACCTCGGAGCCGTCCCAACTAAGAGTGCCGGGGCCCGAGTTCCACGACAGCCGCCCCGTGCCGTCCGCGTAGTCCTCGACCAGCCGACGGACGATGAGGCCCTGGTCCAGCTGGGCGTACGTCGCCGTGCTGGTGATCTGCCGACGCCGGTAGTACTCCCACAGCCCCACGGCGTTGAGCGTGACCGTCTCCGCCTCTAGGTCGACGTCGAAGCCGAGTAGCGGCCCCGACCACAGAACTTGCTGTCCGCGCTGTACGTAGATCAGCACGCGCCACGGGGCGAGAGCCTGCCAAGGGAACCGCTCGAAGCTGAGCTTCACGGTAGCGCTGCCGGGGGCGCTCAGGGTCCGGGTGTAGGACAGCTCCGCGGCGGCCAGCTCGCCCCAGACTTCACCGCTCGTGAACTCGGCGAACAGGATGCGGTACTGAGCCACGGCGCCTACTCGGCCGGGTGCAGGATCAACTGACCGTTGCTCTGCCACTCGTCAAACTGAGTCCGGCCGTCCTGCGCGTAGAGGTGCGCGACGACCGACAGCGGCGTGCCCTTCGGCACCGTGACCACGGCCGCCCCGGTGTGCACGCCCGAGGCATTTCGGTACCGAGGCGTCTCCCACATGAACGTCCCACCGGACAGAATCCACGCGGACGTCCAGTCCTCGCGTCCGTCGGGCGTGAGATAGCGCATCTGGAACGTGCACACGCCGTACCGGTCGTAGGGGGCGGCGGCCCCCTCCCACGCCATGACTCGCCCCTGCCACCCGTGCGGCTCGGGCGAGGACGCCCAACCAGTAGCCCCCCGGCTGGTGCACTGCATGACAACCGACGGGCGGTAGGTGAGCGGCCGAGCTTCCCCCTGCCCCCGGACATACATCCGGTCGTCGTCGGTGGAGTAGACCAGGGTGCCCGGGGCAGTCCCGGTGGCTGCTGCGCCGACCGTCTGTCCCGGAGCCGTACGGACCGGCGCGAGGGCGGTCGGGTCGCCCTGCCCGGACGTCGACCACCGCAGATCCTCGATATCCGCGGCGGTCAGCGTCGTTGCCCCTCGCCGGACCCGGACCCGGGCCAGCGTCAGGTAGGACTCCCACGGCACCGACGGCGAGGGCCCGCCGTCCGTCCCCCGGACCACGTCCACGCACCAGCCCGGTGCCAGGTTGCCCGGCTGGTAATTCGCTAGGGGCACCTCGGCGTACGGCGTCGTGTCGGCGTCGTCGGCGACCCGGACGACGACCAAATCGGTCCGGTCGGCCGTCGGCGAGGACGGCGACAAGTTGAACTGCACCCCCGGCGAGGGCAGTTCGACCAGGTACGCCGTGCGCTCCCGGACGCCCGTCCGTGTCACCGGTATCCACGCCCGCCCGCCGGCTACGGAGATACCCGCCGAACTGCCGGACACCGCACTCACCCGGAAGGCGTCCGGGTCCGTTCGGATCACCCCGACCAGCTGCCCCCGCAGATCCGCGACCAGGCCGCGGAAATCGGACGCGTCGTACTCACCGCGCGGCCCGAACAGCGGTGCTCGGATTCCCATCTCTACCCCCTATATCCATGCGGACCGCCAGCGAAGATCCGCGACTCGGTCACGCCCGCCCATCAAGTCGTCCAGCTCCCACCGGTTCGCCCCCGGCCGGAGCGGGAACCACACCGAGTCGCTGGACAGCGCGTACCGGTCCGCCCCGTTGAGCTGCACCGAGCGCGCCCCGGTGTCGATCGTCAGTACCTCGCCCGCGGGCACGTCCAGCAGAATCCGGAGCCGTTCACCGGGCGCGGACCGGTTGGTGATCACCGGGGCCGAAAGCGGACCCCGCAGCGTGATGACCGGCCACGTCTCCGCGGTCCCCCCGACCGTGACCACCGGGTCCGCCGCCACCGGCGCAACGCCCGCCCTCGCGAAGGAGAACGGGAACCGCAGCGGCCAGATCCGGGCGGCCCCGCGCGGAACCGCCGGACCTACCTTCCCCGTGTGCTCCTGGTCGGAGTACAGGAACGGGTCCGAAGCGATCAGCTCCACCTCGACCCGGGCGGCCCCCGCGGTGTACGCGACGTCCAGCGGTGCCGCCCACTCGCCGACCCGCACGGCGACGCGACCGGACCCGCCGGCTACCCCGGGAACAGCGAACCGGAGCACCCGATCGGCGCCGCGCCGCAGAACGGCCAACAGCGCTGCCAGCGTCTCCGGACTGTCCAGGACGGTCATCGACAGGTGGATGATCCGGGCACCCGGAACGTCCTCGCCGAGGACAACGCCCGGACGGCCAATCCGAGTTGACCGCGCCGTCCGGGTCTCGGTGCCTGCCAGGAAGCCCGTGGGTTCGTGCAGGACCACCGATCCGGCTCCGCCGAGCAGCAGCCCGCCGAGTTCCATCGTCCACGGCTCCGCGCTGTACGCCGGTCCCACCAACTAGACCACCCCCATTCGGAGTTGCCACGCGACTTGTCGGCCGATCTCGTACGCGCTCGCGTCGGTGCGGGCGTTGACCGTGATCGACGGCGGCGCCGAGCTGGTCGCCGCGGAGCCGGCCGGGGCCAGCACCGGGGCGGGCACCCGTACGGCCGGGACGTGCACCAGGGCGCGGAGTCGGGCGGTCAGCGCGGGCTCGGCCTGGTCGACGCCCTCGGCAATGCCGGGCGGAATCCAGCGGCCGACAGCGGCCGCCATCACCCGGGACGGCGATTTGATGCCGAGGGCATCCGCGATGGGGCCCGGAATGGCACTCTTGGCCCAGCCGATCAGCTTTTCCTTGAGCCATCCGGCCATTCCGGAAATGCCGTTCCAGAGCCCGCGAACCACGTCCTTGCCCTTGTCGAGCAGAAGATTTCCGAAATCCCCCAAGGCGTCCTTGACGGCGCCGGGAACGCCCTTGGCCCAGTTCACGAACTCGCCGAACTTTTCTTTCGCCGCGGACGCGAAGTTCGCCGCTGCCTGTCCGGCTGTTTGCAGCATGTTGGCGAGCGAGGAAACCCACCCGATGATGTTTCCGAACCAGCCGATACCGGTTCCGATCGCCGACCACAGAACCGAGAAGATCGGCCCGGCGAGCCGTAGCACAACCGGGATCACGACCCCGAGAATGTCACCCGCGAGCCGCCCCAGCCACGACAGCAGCCCGGCTATGAACTCAACCGTTGGACGGCCCTTCTCGACCACTTCAAGCAGACGGGCACCGATCATCTGGAGAGCCGGGACAACGCGCTCGGACACGAACGCGCTTACTGCCGCGAAGATCGGCACCAGGTTCTCGGCGAGCGATTGATAGACGCTCATGACCGCCGGCCAGACGACTCCGACCAGAATGGAGCCGAGGGCGGAGACGACCGGCATAACCGCGCCGAGAACAGCGGAGCCGAGCTGAAACAGTGTCGGCACCAGGTAGTTGGAGAAGACGTCCCAGAGATTCCGGGCCACAAGCCCGGCACGTTCCAGAAGCCCCGCAAAACCCGAGCTGGTGACATCGTTCCCGCCCGCGATGAAGGCGGCACCGAACGCCCGGATACCGCCGATCGCGGAGTCGAAAACGGTGCGGACCGTCGCCCCCGCCAGGATGATGGGGTTGATCCACGACGTTGCCAACTCAACGGACGCCCCCGCCCCGGTAAACGACCCGAAGAACAGCCGGACCACATCCGCAGCCACCCTAAGCGGCGGCCCGAAGGTATCCGCCAGGAATCCGCCGAACCGACCGAGAACCGGCAACACCTGGTCGCCGATGAAATTCGTCAGCCCAACCTCTAGGCTGCGCTTGAACTGTTCGATCCGGGCACCCGCATTGTCGTGCAGCGCGTCGCCCATTTTCTCGGCGGCACCCGCGGTATCCCCGAGGGCCTGTACGGCCGTACGCGGGTCCATAGCCAGAAGCGCGCGCCCCAAGTCCTCGCTTTTCGTCCCGAAAAGCCCAATAGCAACCTGCGACTGCTCCGCCGGGTCTTTAATCGCCTTGATGCCGTCGAGAACCTGCTGTAGACCCTCGCGGGCACCAGGACCACCCGCAGCGATTTTCTTGGTCATCTCCTCGGCATTCAGGCCGATAGCCTCATACGCCTCGGTACTCGCCTTACTGCCGTCCGTGGCCCGGATCTGAAATTCCTTGAGCGCATCCGCCATGGTGTCGGTATCGCGCGCACCCGCCGCCATACCCTGAGCCATAAGGCCCATCGCGTCGGCACCAGAAAGGCCGAGATCACGAAACTTGGTGGAGTACTCGTTCATCGTGTCGGACAGATCGTCCGCACGCGGCCCCATGTGCTGCATAGCCGCAGTCATAAGGTCGACCGCTTCGGTACCGTCCTTGGCAAGGCCGGTTTTCAGCATCTGCCCGACCGCATTACCGGTCTGCCCCAAGTCCAATTCGAAAGTCTTGGACAGGTCCGTGACCTTACCGGTTATGGACTCAATCTGTGCATTGGTGGCATCCGGCGGAAGGATACCCGAGCGCATTACCGAGGAAAGGGCCTGCGCCGCTTCCTCGACATTATCGGTGACGCCGTGCGCATAAAGCTGCCCCGCAGCCTTCCCGTACCGCCCGGCTTCCTCCGGGGTCGTCCCGAGCTGAGCCTGAATCTTGCCGTTGATGGCGCCCTGGTCAAGGGCGTCCATAAACCCCTTGGTCAGAAGTGCCGCGGCAGCCAGCCCAACAGCCAGAAGCGAGCCCTTGAGGAACCCTCCCATCTTGCCGGTGAAACCCTCGCCGGAGGCGGCTCCGGCCTTCTCGCCGGCTGCCGCTCCGGCTTGCTCCGAGGGCCCGGTGACCTGCGATTCCAGTTCCCGGGCGAACCCCTGCACCTCGGGCACAATGCTGAGGTAGCCCATTCCGACTTCGACAGCCATTAATCACCCCCCGAGGTCGGCTGGAATCGCGCCAGATAGGCGGCTACTTCCTGCGGAGTTCGGGTGGTCGAACCAATTCGACCAGGGCCCTTGACGCCCGGCCGCGGAATCGGGTCCGGCCGCCGGCTCGGCGACTTCGCCCCCGCGTTCCCTCGCTGCCAATTCGCCTCGGACAGCCGATCGTGGACCGCCGCGAGGAGTTGGGTTTCCAGCGTCCATGGTGCATCAGGACCGGCCAGCGAACGGGCCAGTGCGGAATCCGGTGGCAACCCGGAGATAAGGGCTCGAAGACGCCTCAGAGTAAGCCCGGAGCCGGACCGGAAAAGGTCCCGGATATCGATCCGGTAGTAGCGCTGTAGGTCCGCCTCGACCGCCTCGCCGTGATCGGTCAGGAGGCGGGCGAGGGCTGCGATTCCCCCGGCGTCACGCCCGTGTGGTTCTGCCAGCGCCGGAACAGCTCACCGAGGGCGGAAAGCGGCAGGGGAAGCGCGTCGAACGCCGTCCACTGGTCGCCGAGGCCTTCCCTCATCAGGGACAGGATGTCGTCCGCCGAGGGCGCCGACAGGTTTACCGTCGACAGCAGGGCCTTATCCAGATCGCCCGCAGCAGGAAGGGAGAAATCCGCACCGCCGAGCGTGAATTCATAAGGCATACGGGCGTTCTCTGCTACCCAGGTGTCAAGGTTGAAACGGTCAGCCATTGGGATACCTCTCGATCATGCGGAAACGTTTCTGCTAAAGGGCGAAAAAAGGGGAGTCAGGACGATGGATCGGCCAGCCACGCCGGGTCATCAGAGAACTTGATCGCCACGATTCCATCCGTCGCGGGATACGCCGTAATGGTGAGTTCGTAGGAAACGGCTTCGTCGCCCTTGTAAACCAGGTCGCCGACCTCGGTAACCTCACCGTCCGGGATTACGATTCGGATGTGGGAATCGCCGTCAACCACGTCAAGCCCAAACATCCTGCGGTCCGGACCGGGCGCCTTAATGGCAAGCACCGCCTTGCCGCTGGTGCCGGTGACCTTCGACCCCTTGTGGTACAGCTCAAGCGTGGTCTTGCTGGTCTCAATGGCAGTCAGTTTGAAAGTCATCTCCGAACCGGAAATGACCTTCCTGACCGTGGCCCCGCCCTGCCAAGCCTTGATTTCGGTGACGTCCGCGGAATTCGACTCGGTAATACCGTCGTCGGAGATCCAGCCGATATCGACCGCAGCAGCCGGCCATGGGCTGGTTGCGTCGGTGGGCGCGGTGGTCCCCTTCGGCGCGGTGTAAGCAGCGCCGGTAATGGCGACTCGAACGGCATTCGCATTGAGCGTCATCTATTCCCCCTTGGGTGTGTTCGGCGCGGAAAGCACTCGGCCCCGCATGTGGAGTTCGACCGCCAGGGCGTACCGTGGGCTTCCGGACTGGTCGTCGGGCAGCCACATAAGGCCGCCGACCTCGGTGATCCGGTACACCGTGACTTCGTCTCGAACGCCCGGAATGAAACTGAGCAGCGCGCGCACCATGGCGGCGAGATCGTGCGCCGCGGACTCGGTCTCCGCCCACGCGTGGATATCGAGCCGGGGCCGGTCAGAGACGGGCGTTGCCGACGTGCCCCCGACCCGCTCGATCCGGATGAACTCCGGCGGGCGGGGCGAGGGGATGCGGGAGACGACCGGCACGGGTCGGCCGACTTCGGCAAGGGCTAGCCGGAGGTATCCGGTAACCACCGCCACGGCGTCCGGCATGAGGATCAGGGGCCTACTCCCCATGGGCACCATCCAGCCCGCGGAGTAGGTCCCTGCGCGAGCCTTCGCGCCCGCCTGCCTTCGGGAAGTTGTAATTTCCGATGACCGCGCCGCGCCAACGCTGGCGCCCCTCCTCCAGATCGGTGCGGAAGTCGCCGCCACCCGATCCGGCGCTGTCAGCGATCCGGTTCGTGATCCGCCCGATCTCCTTACCGACCGTGGGCAGTTTCATCAGGCTTCGAATTCCGGCCTTGTTGGGCTTGAACCGCCGGAATCTCATCCGGTCACCTCCCGTAGTCGTACCTCGGTGTGGTGGTGCCGGTCGCCGAGCGGGTACCGGGCGGGCTCGCCGTCGACTTCGAGCAGCCGGCCGAGAGCGGTCACCCGGTCGCCGGGGGCTAGGTCGACGTCGACTCCGCGGCGGGTCAGAAGTCGCCACCCGGTGACCACCACGGGCCGGTCTCCGACTGCCTCGGTGGACTCCTGCGGCAGCACCTCGACCCGGCGCACGGTCGTACTGGTCGCCCGGGACCAATCCCGCTCCGAGGTGGTGTTGCCGTAGCGGTCAACTCTGAACGGGGCTCGGTGAGTTACGACCGTCTGCCTGTACCGGATCATTCGAGCCCCACCAGGGTGGCCCTGCGCCGGTACCGGGCGAGCTGGTCGCGCTCGGCCGGGGCGAGGCTCGCGCCGATCGTCTCCGCGGCGTAGGTGACGCTCACCCCACCCACGGCTTCCTGCCGGAGATCCTGCGGGTTGTTGATCACGCGGGCGGCGAGGGTGAGCACCACGGCGAGGACGTCGCCCGGTACGGAGCGGTAGCCGGCGGTGTAGGTCACCAGGGCCGGAGCGGTCGGGTAGTCGACCACGCGAAGCCGGTCCCGGTGCAGTTCCCAGCCCGAGGGCTCGACCGTCCCTCCGTGGACCGTCACGGCGTCCACGGAGACGACCGGCCGGAGCGGGAGCGTGATCCAGCCGTCCCGCGGGTAGAACGTCGCCGTGGTCGTCCGACGGACGAAGTCCTGTCGGGCCTCGGTACGGACGATCCGGCTCGCAACGTCGAGCACCAGGGCGGCGCCCTCGGGCAGCTCGGCCGGAGTGCGCTGCATCCACAGGGCGAGGTGGTCGACCGTGGCGAGCGGGGGCATGGTCGTCACGGTGCCCCCTTCGGGTCGTCGGTGATGAGCTGGGCGCCGCACTCCATGCACCGCGTGACGGTCCGCCCCGGCCCGTCCGTACCGGGCACCGGAAAGCGCTCGATACGGACGGGCGAAGGGCAGGAATCCGTGTGCGGAATTCGGGAGAGCGGCACCGCAGCGCGCTTACGCGGCGGCATTCCGGCTCCTTACTTGTTGAGCACGCCGTTAAGGCGAGCGGCAGCCTGACCGCCAAAAGTGGCGAGGCCACAGAAAAACTCGATGCGAGTCCGGTAGCACGGCTTCGAATCCAGCTCGCCGAGGTCACGCACGCTCACGCCGCCATTGGTCAGACCGGTCACGGCCTTGTCGCCCTCGCTCCGGCCGAACTTCACGGCGTAAATGCTGCTCGCGTCGGTGGCGGTGCCCTGAGTCTCGGTGGTCGGCAGGATATCGACCCCCGCGGCAGTCTGGCCCGGGTCGAGCAGCGGAATACCCTGATAGGTGGCAATCATCTTGCCGGTAAGGGCCTCCTTGACCATCTCGTATCCGCCGAGCCGGCGAGCCGAACTCTTGATCTTCGCGATAATCTTCCGGTTGGCGTACAGGGCGCCGTTCGAGCTTCCCAGGCCCGGGACCTGCGCAATCAGGGCATCGAGCGCGTCGAAGAAATCGTGGCCACCCGCCACCGGACCGAGGCCGTTGGCACCCGCGGAAAGCACCTGCGCGCCCACCAGTCGCTTTCGCAGACCGTCGAACCCCTTCGGGTCCACGGCAGTATCCCCGTTGAAAAACGAATCCTGGAACTTAAAGGCCGCAGCCTTGACCTTGAGCGTTTCCTGAATCGCCCTCTGGTCGTTCAGGTCGCCGCGGGTCTTGGCAACGAACGTGTCCACGTCCGCGTCACCACCGAGGATTACCAGAGACTCGGTCTTGGTGTTCACGGTGCCTGTGGACTCGGAATATGCCTCATTCACGTTTCGGAACTCGACACCCGGTAGCGTCGCCTCGGAGTTGTACGCGTAGGCGTTTCCCTCAATGGTCATGAGGGGCAGGCGGTCGAGAATCGGGCTTTCCTGCACGAAGGTCTCGACCACGCCGCGCTGAAGATCGGTCTTGCTCAGCTTCGCGGCCTCGGCAAGGGTCAGTGCCATTTAATTCCCCCTGGATTTGGGCATGAAAAAGGGCCCCGCTCGGCGAGCGGTGCCCAACTCGGTTGTGGCGCCTGCTAGTTGCCGCGCTGCACCCGGCGCAGACGCTCGTACGGGCTCGCCGGCTCGGGCTCGGCCGACTGCCGCGGACCGGCGCCGACGTCGCCCCACTTCGGTGCCTCGCCGGAGTCGGCCGCAAGGTACGGCTTGTCCTTGACCAGCTGCTCCAGCGCGGCACGGACCGCCGTAGCGTTCACCGCGGAGCCGGAGCCAGCGAGGGCGGACAGGTCGAGCAGCGCGAGGGCGTCGGCAGGGTCGCGGAGCAGACCGGCCCCCGCGGCGCGCACCTCGGCGCGCACCAGCTCGGCGGCGAACTCCTGCCGGATCTCGGCCTTGATCGCGTCAAGGTCGGTGCCCCGGCTCGCGGCGTTGCTGCGGCGGAGCCGGTTCGCCTCGGCCTCGGCATCGGTGGCGCGCTTCTCGGCAGCCGCTCGGGCGGACTCCGCGGCGGCAAGGGCGTCGGCCTGGTCGTCGGTCTTCGGTGCCGGGTCGCCCGGCGCCGGGGCCGGGGTGCCGGTGGTCTTCGCCGGGTCCTGGTCGGCCGGGGCCGGGTCGCCGGTCGGGTTCGGGTTCGGGTCGTTGGGCATGGGCTCCCCCTCAGAAGATGTAACCGTGTTTGGTGAGTAGGTCGATCTGTTGTTCGCGCGTCTTGGCGCGGCGAATGATCTCCTCGGGCATCATTCGCGTCTCGGTGCGGCGGGCGTACCGGGCGCCGTCGACCTGCTGCACGTCGCCGAGGTTCCGGCCGCCGAGTCCACGGCGGGTGGTCGACTCGCTCGTGATGCTGACCTTCCCGCGCGTGGTGGTGACGGTCTGCATGCCCCTGCGGGCGTTGACCACGGCCGACACGTCGGCGCCGTTCTCGATCGCTTTGACGGCCGCGCCGCCGAACGCCCGGTGTCTCTGCTCCGGGGTCATCTGGTCGAACAGGTCCTTCGGGTCTGCAAGTTGGGGCTTCGTGCTGTCGGCGAGCGGTTCCATCCCACAGTCACAGCGTGGGTGGCGGGCGAACCCGGTTGAGTGGCTGTACTGCCTGCCCGCCAGCACGATGCACTGGGCACACGCCGGAGCGTGGACCACCCGCACGTACCCCTGACAGCGCGGGTGCGCCGCCATGGCGACCGAGGTAGCCGTACGGGCGGTGTCTGCGATCGTCGTGCCGGTCATCATGGCCATCTGTGTCATCCCCCGGAGGGCTGCCACCTCGGGCGTCTCGCCGAGTGCGAGGGCGCGGGCGGTCGTGATGGCCGGCTGGTACAGGAGGGTTGCGAGCGGGCGCCCGTCCATGGCGACGCCCACCAGGGCGGACGCGTCCACCGTGCCGAGCGGGGCCGCAATCGCCCCTTGCGTCACCATCGATGCAGTGACGAAAGCCTGCGCGCCCTCGGCGGCGGTGAGCTGTCCCACGGTGACCGCCCGCAGGACGGCGGCGCCCGCCTCGCCCTGCATCGCGGACAGGATGCGGTCCGCGGGCACGTCCCGCCAGACGGCCTGTACGGCGTCGACCACGCTGCGGCTCACCCCTTGTACCTCCCGGTACCGGGCGTCCGCGAGCGTCGCCGAGGCGGTCACGCTGCTGCCTCGGCAGGGTCGAGCGGCTGCCCCTGGTCGGCCTCGGGCTCGGGCTTCGGGCCGAACATCGCGCCGAGGCTGCCCCCGACGATCGCAGCGGCCTGGTCCTCGCGCATCCGCTTCCATCGCTCGATTTCGTCCGGGGTCACGCCGGGGATGCGCTCCCACACCGCTTCGTCCGGAAGGTTGAGGCTTTTGAGCTTCACCAACGCGTCGGCGTACTGAGCGTCGGACCTGAACTGCGGGTCGCGCCATACGACTTCACCCAGCCGCAGGGACTCGGCCCGTGCCGGTTCGCCGGCTGCCAACGCCTCAAGGCGCATCACCTCCCGGAGAGCACTCCCAACGTACTTGTGTCGCTCCCGCACCTTCGCGACCAGCGAGGAATCGTCCGCTTCCAAGGTGTCGGCTGCGACGTTCACCAGCCTGCCCAGGTAGCGGGGCGGTGTGCGGGTCTGCGCTGCGATGTGCTCTACCAGCTCCCGGATCACCTCAAGGAACGGGCCGGGGTCGACGGCGGTGAACTCCGCAATCCGGGCGGTGTCCTTCTCCAGCCACAACAGCCGGTCGCTTCGGAATCGCCCAATTGGCAAGTCCTCCTCGCCGACCACCTCTCCGGTTTCGTCAAGAATCTCTCTGACCGGGCGGTCCATACCGATCACGGCACGCGTGGGGAGTGCCCGATCATCTGTCGCAAGAAACAACTTCGCCCATTGAGAGTTAATCGCATTCTGCAACGGGATCACGTCGCAGATCTCCGAAACCGGGGACTCAGTCAGCCGGGTACGGTTCGGGATCTCGACCAGCGGAACCAGTCCGAGAGGGTTCGGGAAGTGCGCCGTCTCAGACCGGCGAAGGCCGATCGTGCGCTCCGCCCACTCCCCGCTGGCCATACTGCGCTGCCAGCGATACACCATGTCCGGCAGAAAGAGTGTGGCTAGTTCGTAATCGCCGTCCCGCCACACTTTGATTCCCGCAGCACGTACCCGCCGTCGCCCGGGAACATACTCGACAAGTGCTCGCCCTTCCGGCTCGAACGTGATTTCCGTGTGGATCCCATCCGGCTTCCAAACCAGCGCATAGCACCGACCGGTAACCAGGGCATCGAGCATCGTAAGGCCGATCTCAACGTCACATTCGGACGACTTCCAGGCGCGCTGAGCGGCCTTGTCCAGCGAGCCATCCTCAAGGCGGAAAGCGAGTGGGGACATGCGCTCGATCATGGCCGTGGGAATCGTCCGACACCAGTTATCGGAGAACCCGTCGAACAGCCCGCCCGTCTGCGCCCGGAACTCTGGGGTGGCAAACTTCAACGGATGCTTTCCGTCGAAGTAATCTCCCCATCCCCGGGCGCGAACCTTACGCGTTTCCAGCTTCCGCCGAAGGCGGGCAGTCATCTCTAGCGGCGTTTCTGCCACGCTTCCCCCTTCGTTATGCGCTCACGGCGCGCGACTTCCGGAGCGGACGGCGGATATACCCGTCAAGCGCCATCACCGTTGCTGCAATGCCATCTATTCGGGCTGACGATTTGTCGCGGTCCGGCTTGACGGGCCTCATGTTGTCGTTTCCATCCCGATACACCTCGACCACGGACGCATTCCATCGCAGCACCGGATTACCACCGTGCTGTATTCGGCCCTCGCGGAGCAGCCTTTCCAGTTCCTTGCAGCCCGGAGACATTCCTAGGTAGGTCTGTGCAACCGGCACCAGGTCGACACCGCGGGTCTTCGATTCGACACGCTGCACCAGCTGACCTGCGAACATGCGGTCGTAGCTAATGCGCTGCATATCCAGCCGGCGGCAGTCTTCGACCACCTGCCGCTCAATGGCGGTGTAGTCGATTGCGTCGCCCTCGGTGAGGGTGAGCAACCCCTGATTAACCCACTGACCGAGCGGCACCTGTAGCTGTTGTTCCAGCTCGGGCAACCGTTCCTCGGGCAACCAAAAACGGGCGATCAACTCCAGCTCGACGCCGGGCCGCTTGGACTCAACCGCCATAACCCACGCGGACAGGTCCGAGACTGCGGAAAGATCGATCCCACCCCACGCCCGACGGCGCCGAAACGCTTTCTCGTCCACGGCTCCGGCATTCGCGTCCCACAGTGTGAGAGGCAGCCAGCGCGAGGACGACCGCATACGCATGTTGAGCGACAGTCGGCAGAACGTGGGATAGTAGCTCGGGGTCGACTTCGCTTTAGCGGCCTCACGGCGCATGTAGGCGAGGCTCGGACTTACCCCGAGGCCCGGATTAGCCTTCCGCCAAGTCTCCTCCGCGAAAGGATCATCCCCGGGCTCTGCGGCCCAGATAACCCCGTAGTGACCGGGGTCGGAAACTACCCCGTCCGCAATCCTTCGGGTGTAGGTGTGTTTCTCATCGTAAATACTGCCTTCGATCCCCTCGTCGGCAGTGGTAATGAAAACAACTAGCGGTTGATCTCGGGCACCCGTACCGGTCTCGATAGCGTCGACCAGGTCTCGTCTTTTATGGACGTGTACCTCATCGACAATCGCCCCGGAAACGTTCAGGCCATGCGCAGTCTCCGCAATTTTACTGAGAGCACGGAATAGCCCGCCGGTCCGGGGCACGCGAATGAGTCCGCGCAGGACTTCCACCCGCCCCCGGATAGCTCGGGAAGTGAGCGCCATTCGCTTAGCGTCGTCAAACACGCGCTCTGCCTGTGGAAGGCTTCCCGCGGCGGCGTAGACCTCGGCACCAATCTCGCGGTCAGCGAGCAGCAGCACCAGGCCGATACCCGAACTCAGCGTCGACTTACCCGCCTTACGGGGCACCTCGATCCACGCTGTCCGGATAACTCGGACAGGACGACCAATTTCCGGATCGTCCCACAGCCACCCGAAGAGGGGAGCAATGATCCATACTTTTTGCCACGGGGCGAGCCGGAGCCGACTGCCACCCCATCGGCCCTTTGTGTGCCGCATGCTCTCGATTGCGGCGATAGCCCGTCGGGCTGCCGGAACCGAGAAGTAGGCGCCGGGTTGCTGGTGTTGCTGGTTAGCCACGACCAGGGGCCGGGATTCAAGTGCCTCGGCTATCTCGTCCTCGGTGAGCCCGAGTTCGAGCAGCGCGTCACGGGGAACGGGCAGGGGTGTGTCAGTCGAAGATCCCGTCATCGTCGCCCCCGGTTTCCGGCGGGGTGATCCTGGTCGCGGACGCCGGGCTGAGCCCGAGTTCGCCCACCAGGGCCCGCAGATGAGACCGGTAGCCGGTCACGATCGTGGTCCACGGGTTCTTCACCCGCCCTCGCTCGGTCTCGACCACAAGACCTTCGCGGCTCAACTCCCGCTCGCCCTGCCAGATTCGGGCGGCGGTCACACAGAAGTCGGTGGCCACCTCACGCTGTGAGTCGACCAAGCCGGCGGACACCACCAGCGCCGGAACAACCCGGGCCCATACGCCCGCGGCGAACTGCCGCACGTCCTCGGCCTGGTCGCCGGGCAACAGCTCGAACCAGTCCGGTTCGATCGGGTCGACGGGCTCGAACCGGGCGCCTTCGGTGTGCCTATCCGCCCTGAACGTCCCCTCGCGGAGCGCCGTAAGGTGTGGCTTAGGCTTCCGCCCTGACATGGACACGATTAGTCACCCCACAAGAATGGTTGCATTAGCCATCTGATTTTTTTGCCTCCCTGCCGGTCAGGGGCAGGAGGGGAGGGGGTCACCCCCCTGGGTAAAAGCGCAGGTCAGAAGCCTGTAATCGGTTTGACCCGCTCGGCAGCCCATCCACCCGGCTGGTGGGAGGCGGTCTCCTTGTTGTGACACTGCGTGCACAACGGCCGAAGCCGGCTCCACGCGTCCGGGTCTTCGACACCTCGGGCGAGCAGCGAACGGCGCGACTCCGGGTGGTGGTCGGCGACCACGGCGGCCCGTCCGCACAGCAGACACCAGGGGTGCGCGTAGATGTAGGCTCGCCGGACCCGGGCCCAACGGCGGGAGTCGTATCCGCGCTCTGCCGCACTGCCTCGCTGCTGCTCTGCCTCGCGCTGGTGCTGCGGACAGCGACCACCTCTGGCTGTCAGCTCGGGGCATCCGGGGACGGAGCACGGGGGTCGGGGTCTTCGGGGCATAGGGGCACCTCCGGTCGAGCGTCCAGGAAGGCGCCTAGGCGAGAGCAGGTAGAATCGGTCTCTCAGTCGACAAGGGGGTGACATGAAGTCTGGGTATCGAATCGAAGTGGCACGTCTTTGGGGAAAAACCCGCTTCGACTATGAACCTGTCCCTCTGAGGGATTTCTTGCGTTACACCGAAAGCCCTTCCGAAGTCGAGCGTCGGCTTGCAGAGTTGCTGTCCCAACATGACATTGGGAAGACGGCCGCGTCCTTTCAGTGGTTTACAGGCAGCAATGACCCAACAGGTGAACAACTCTGCTCCGCGCGTGAGCGCGTTCGGGAATCAGCAAAAGCCATGCAGCGAGCCGAGAACACTAATGCCCGCCGCGCAGCCGCAAGAGACTTTCTCGCTGCGGTAGCGGAGCTAGTCCTCTGCCTTCTGTGCTTCCTGGTGCGGGCCCTGCTGACGCTCATGTCCCGGTCCCTCGGCCGGACCAGCGCCAATCACACTCTGGTATGGCAACCCGAGCCAATCGAAGAGTCACCACAGATCACACCCCGCGGCCCGAACACCGCCCTCCCCGTGAGTTGTTACCGGGGCGGGCGTCGTAGCAGCGCGTTGGGGAACGTCGTAGTAGCTGCGTAGGTGACCCGCCGACCGCTTCCGGTCGGAAGGCTCGTAGTCATGTTCAATCTCCCGGCATCGGCCCCATGGTGGGCTGCCGTAGTTGTGGTGCTGGTCGGACTCCTCATCATCGGATTCAACCGGTTCATGCGTCATTTCTGGCCGCAGAACTCTGCCGATCGGAAGGCGGTACTGCTGGAAAGGCAGCGCGAGAAGACCCGCCGCCGCAAGGAAGCGGAGAAGCAGAGGGCCCTTCGGGAGGCCCGGCGGACGCAACAACGGGACGCCGCCCGGCAGCCTGCTCCTCCATCCTGAGTAACCGCCACTCATCCAGCGAACTCCCTTGCGGTCTTCCCTCGGTGGCACTCGCGGCACAGCGCCCAAACGTTGTCGTCCGTGTCCTCGCCACCGAGGGCGAGCGGGGCCCGGTGGTCGACGTCGACCAGCTCGGCCGGGAAGTCACCGCCGCACAGCCCGCACACCGCGGAGCCCGCCCGATCAACCCGCCGTCGAAGCCGCTCCGCGCCACTGTGGCGACGGGCCACCAGGGCGAGCAGCCGCCGGCGGGCACGGACCGAGGGACGGGCTTCGTAGGCCGCGTGGTGGGCCTCGCAGCGTCCCCGGTGAGTCGGAGGCGAGGGGCAGTCGATACAGCGCACGACACCCCCTCGGTGGTCAGTTGCATCAAGCCGAAGACCACGATCTCTGTGCATCGCGCCATCTCGCGATGGTGGGGACTGCACGCGCTTACGACCCTTTCGGCCCGCCCTGGCGGACGGGGTTACTCGTGGGCGGTGCAGCCCCCGCACCCTGCCGCACGACTCCGGCGGCCACCCGGTAACGCGGGTGCGTGGTGCACGGGCAGGGTTGCTGTAGGGGCAGGCACTCAGACCGCCGGTTCCCGTCGGTGGGGTGCGCGGTAATCCCGCCCCTACTGGTGTGGAGAGCGCAACGAATTCCCGCGGCCTCGGCCGGGGTTGTTGGTCTCTCTACTGTGGTGGAGAGCGCAACGAATTCCCGGCCCGTGGGCGAGAGCTGCGCACCCTCCTACTACGGTGGAGAGCGCAAGGAATTCCCGCGGATGCCGAAGGGGTGACGGGGTGACGTTCAAGGGGTCTGTTTCAGGTTTTCTCTAGACTCGCTGTGTCATAGAAGAACTTGAAATCGACCCTTCGAACGTCACCCCGTCACCCCTCGGGCTGTCCCGCGGCTACGCGGCTAGGGCGGGCTCCGACGCTGGTGTGCCCACCGGTGCGGGCGGTACCGGGTTCTGGTCGTCCTTGGCAGTCTCCGCGACGGGCTCGGCGAGCCGGACCGACGTACGGCCCACCTGCGGGGCCTCGGGCTGCGCCTGCCGTACCTCGGGGCGGTCCTGGTCGCCTTCGACGGCGCCCGTCACCTCGGCCCCGGGGTCGTGGTCGACCTCGGCCGTGATCACCACACGGTCGGCCTTCCCGCGGCCCCACACCGGGTACAGCACCACCTTGACGCCGTACTCATCCAGCATCTCGCGGCGCCCTGCTCCGTCCGCCTCGCGCCACCGGTCGGCGACGGTCTGTCCGGTCGGTACGACGTGCCAGCCGGCGGGCCGCTCGGGCCTCTTCTTCAACTCGGCTATGTCGCTGGTGAGCTGGTGATACCTGTCCTGGTACCACGCTGCGTCGTCTTCATCCTCGTACAGCCCTGCGTCCCGGTCGTCCCGGAGCCGCTTCCGGGCCGCTTGCAGCTCGGCAATCTGGCTGGCGTAGCCGGTGCCCGGGTCGAAGACCCGTTCCATGATCTCCGCGGAGCCGTACCGTTCCAGGAACCAGGCCGCAACCCGCCCTTCGACGTCCGCAACTCCGATCGACGGGGCGGGCTTGCAGTCCTGTGCCGCGATGATTCCGAGGGACCGCCCCTCACAGCGGTAGGCGGGCACTGACCCGTTCTTCGTGCTGATCCCGCCGTTGCGCGTGATCGTCTCGTTGCAGTTCCCGCAGGTGATCCGCCCCGAGCACGTAAGGGTGCCGCTCGGTGCTCGCGAGACGCGCGCCGACGCGTCGACCACCCGCGTGGGGGCAAGCTTCTTCTTAAGGGCTTCGTGCGTCGCGCGGTTCCACAGCTCGGGCCCGATCCGGATCGGGCGCCCATCGTCGTCGAGCAAGGGGCGGCCCTTGTACATGCGGTAGCCGAGGGCGTTTTCAGACATGAGAATCTTCCGAAGGCTGTCGCCGCCCCACGGCTTGCCCTGCGGCTCACGGCCGTACATCACAGCCCGCCAGTCATCTGGGCTCAGGACTCCCGCCCGGGTCAGCCGTGCAGCCTCGGTGTACTCAGTGATCTTGCCGGTAGTGTCGGCGAGAATCCGCCGGGCAACCTCTTGGATGCTGGTCTGCGCGCCAGGCTCGAACTCGCGACCGGTGATCTTCCCGGCCTTGTCCCGAACGTTCCGGTACCCGTAGCTCGGCTTGCTATTCACCTGCCCAGCTTCGACGGCACGGGCCGTCTCGTCCTGCACCCGCTTCTTGGTCTGCCGGTGCTCCATCTGAGCGGCGAACAGCTTGAACGTGAAGTCCATTTCTTGCGCAATGTCCGTAAGGTCCCACACTCCCGCATGGTCGGCCGTGATCAGTACCCGACCCTCGGCCGTGTTGAGCTTCGCGAGCCGCAGACCTTCGTAAACGTCTCGGCCGACACGATCGACTGCGGCGGCGGCGAGTCCATCGAACGGGCCCCGTTCTCCGCGGAGCCACGGGCCGAGAGACGGCCGGGTAAATGGGTCGGTGGCACCGGACACCTCCCAGTCATCCGCCCACGCGATGATGTGTCCGCCAACGGGCTCGACAGCCTTGAGAACCTGCCTCATCTGCTTCTCGGGGCTGTTGGTGTGCCGCTTCACCCGGGAAAGTCGACGAATGCCTACCAGGCACATGCCGCACCCGTCGTACGGCGTCACCGGGGCATTCTCGGTGCCCGCAATCTTCTTTGGGGCCACGGGGCCTCACTCCTCACCACTAGTCCTAGTGCGGTGGGAGCGGGCGGTGTTCCTGTACTACGACCAGACCGACCAGCCGTGGCTGAGGTCCCCGTTGCACTGGGCCAGGCGCTCGGGGTCGGCACCGCCGGCCGGCTTGGTCTGGCTGAACTGCCACGGGTACTGCCGGCCGAACAGGCCGTTCGGCTGGTTGAAGACGCTGTAGCCGCCGGAGATCTGGATGGCGCTGCGGTCGGCGAAGCCGCGCACGCCGCGCAGCATGCCGAAGTAGTGGTCGAAGCTGCGGTTCTCCTGCATGAGGATCACCACGTGCCGCGCGTCGGTGATGGTGCCGGTCGTGCTGAGTGCGGTGGTGGCGGCGGTCGCGGCCGTGCCGCTCGGGGCGGCCCCCGCGGCACCAGTGCCGGTGCCGGCCACGGCGAGGCCCGCCGCGGCGGCACCGGACAGCGTGACGAACTTCCTTCGACTCAACTCGGCCATCAGCCCGGCCCGTCCCTTCGCTGGCGATGTTGTGTACACAAGTCGGGGCTCACTCGATCGCGCAGCAGTCTCCACCGTGCGCGAGGCGGCCCACCAGATGCGCGCGGCAGGATTGGCGGACTGTTCCTCCGGGTGTCACCGGGCGACGCCCGGCTGAACGGGCGGAGGAGGACGGACACATCCCGGGGTGTTCAGCGGTCCTTGACCTCGATCCCCAGCGCGTGGGCGAACTGCGGCGCCAGTTCCAGCAGTTGGGTGGAGCTGATGACCGCGCCCCGCAGCCCCTGGTGGCCGTCGACCAGTCCGAGCCGGACGGCCCCGCGCAGGTCGGTCCGGCTCAGCGTCGCGCCGCGCAGCCGGACCTCCTCCAGCGTGGAGCCGGGGAAGGACACGCCGGTCAGCTTCGCCTCGCCGAAGTCCACGTCGCGCAGCAGGCAGTCCTCGAAGACGACGTCCCGCAGGACGGCCGAGCGCAGGTTGACCGCCTCCAGCTTGCAGCCGCGGAACACCACCCGGCGCAGCGCCGAACCGTACCCGGCGACCCCGGCGAGCACCCCGCCGACGAAGGCGCTGTCCTGCCACTCGGAGTCGCTCAGGTCGCAGGCGACCCAGCGGCCGGCCTGCACCCAGACCTCGTTGAACCGGGCCTGGCGCAGCTTGACCCCGCTGAGCGCGACGCCGGTGAAGGCGCACTCCAGGAAGGCCGCCCCGGCGCCCGACTCGTCGCTGTGCTCGCCGCCGTCGAAGTGCGCGGTGTCGTAGCGCTCGTCGCTGTGCAGCGGCCCGCCGTGCGGGCGCAGCAGCTCGGCGTACGGAAGGTCGGCGAGCCGGTCGGGGACGGAACGGGGCATGGCGGTGGCTCCTGGCGGTCGGGGGCGGAGGGGTCTCGCCCGCATGCTCGCACGCGGCACCGACAGCCCCCGGCGGCGCACCGACGCGGCGGTGCCCCGGACCGGCCGCACCGACGCGGCCGGTCCGGGTCTCACGGCCCGGGCCGTGGGAAGGCTCCGGGTCAGCCGCGCACCCAGAGCGAGTTGACCCGGGTGCGCTCGGCGCTGTTCGGGTAGGGGTTGGTGCAGGAGGTGCCGGGGCCGCCGCCCGACATCAGCTCGCTGCACGGGCCGGAGTAGTGGTCCGGCAGGCCGAGCACGTGACCGGTCTCGTGCGCCACCACGCGTACCGAGCTGTACTGCTGGTTCTGCGCGTAGTCGAGGAAGACGTAACCGCGCCCGTGGCCGTCGGTGCTGGCGTAGGAGCCGCGGCTGTCGTTGCCCTCGTAGTAACGGAAGTCGGCGGCCGAACCGGACCGCAGCTGGACGTTGGTGACCGAACTGTTCCAGATCTGCGCGGCCTGGGATATCTGGTTGCGGAAGGACGGGGCGGAGCTGGCGTCGTAGGTGACGGTGACGGTCGCCAGACCCGGGCTGGCGGCCTGCTTGGCCTTGGCGGAGGCCATCACGGCCTGGAAGAAGGCCTGGTTGTCCGCCGCCTCCGCGGCCGAACCGGCGTACGTCGTGGCCGTGTAGCCCTGCACGGCCGGGGCGGCCGGCGCCGCGGCGGCGGCGGTGGTGGTGGGCAGGACGGCGAGGCCGGCCGCGAGGGCGAGGCCGAGGGTGGCGGACAGCACGGATCGCTTCATGTGGGGGCTCCGATTCCTGGGGTGACGTGGCCGGTTGGGGGCCGGCCACGGGGAACACCTGGTCAACGGGTGGTGTCCCCAGAGCTTCGGGCAACCCGGTGCGTGCGCGGATGATGCCAACCCGCGATAGCACGATCCAATACCCCTGCCGTGGAACGGAATTGAGTCGTCTTTTCCTCGGCTTGACTCATTCGTGCCCCTGGCATTCCGTTCCGGCGGCGGCTAGGCTCCGTGCGGGGAAGTACCCGGAGCGGCGGGCCGCCCGATTCCGGCCGGACGGCCCGCCGCGCCGAACCCGCCTGCGGGCGTGTCAGTCGCGCGCCGCCAGGCCGTTCGACCAGAGGTAGTCGACCTGGCCGCGCTCGTTGCCGTCGGGGTACGGATTGGTGCAGGACGGGCCGGGGCCGCCGCCCGACATCAGCTCGCTGCACGGGCCGGAGTAGTCGTCGGGCAGGCCGAGCACGTGACCGGTCTCGTGCGCCACCACGCGCAGCGAGCTGTACTGCTGGTTCTGCTGGTAGTCGAGGAAGACGTAGCCGTGGCCGTGCCCGTCGGTGCTGGCGTACGAGCCGCGACTGTCGCTCCCCTCGTAGTACGAGAAGTCGCCGTTGCCGCCGGTCTCCTGGAGCCGCACGTTGCGCTCCGAGCCGTTCCAGATCTGCGCAGCCCGGGATATCTGACTCGTGAAGGAGGGCGCGTTCGCGGTGTCGTAGGTGACGGTGACGGTCAGCAGCCACGGGTCGGCGGCCTGCCGGGCCTTGGCCGAGGCCATCACGGCCCGGAAGAAGGCCTGGTTGTCCGCCGCCTCCGCGGCCGGACCGGCGGACGTCGAGGGGGTGTAGCCCTGGAGGGCCGACCCGGCCGGGGCCGCTGAGGCCGCGGTGGCGGGCAGGGTCGCGAGGCCGGCCGCGAGGGCGAGGCCCAGTGCGGCGGACAGCACGGATCGATTCATGTGGGGGCTCCGGTTTCGCGGCGCGCCGGCTCGCCGGGGCCGGTGGGGCCGGGCCCGGGACGGCGCGCGATGGGGGCCGCCCCGACGGTGTGGCCGGGACGGGTTGCTGCCCACCGAGCTTCGACCCGCCCGGTGCCGTCACGGATGATGCCAACCGGCGATAGCACCGCCGCATGACCGCCCGGTTCGCCGCACGCCGGGCCGGTCGACCGGCCGGTCGGTCCGCCGACCGGCTCTTCGGCACGCCTTGAATACCTGTCATGTCCTTGGCGATACGGTGCGGCGACGTCTATGCTCCGGACGTGGAGCTCGACGTGAGACACCTCCGGGTGCTGTGCGCGATCGCCGACAGCGGCAGTCTCCGCAAGGCCGCGCTCCAGCTCGGCATGACCCAGCCCTCCCTCACCACCCAGCTGCACCGCATCGAACGGGCCATCGGCGGCACCCTGTTCACCCGCGAGCAGACCGGCAGCCGGCCCACCGCGCTCGGCCACTCGGTGCTCTCCCGGGCCCGGCCGGTGATCACCGAGATGGCCGCCCTGGTGGCCGCCGCCCGCCAGGAGGCCCGGGACTCGGCCGGGCCGGGACGGCAGCGGCGGCTGCGGATCGGCAGCGTCGGCAGCCGGGCGGTCGCGGCCTGGCTGCGCCGGGTGCACGAGCGGCTGCCGGACACCGACACCACCATCCACGTGGACGTCTCGGCCGGCGCGCTGCTGCGGATGGTCGCCGCCGACCAGCTGGACGTGGCCTTCGTGTACGAGTGCGAGGGCTTCCCGCTGCGGATGCCGCCGGACGCCGAGCACCGGGTGCTGATGGCCAGGGAACCGCAGTTCGTCGCGCTCGCCGCCGGACACCCGGCCGCCGCCCGGCCGGTCGTCCACCTGACCGACCTCGCCGAGGACACCTGGATGGTCGACCCGACCGCCGACCACGAGTACGCGGCGATGCGCCGGGTGTTCAGCGAGGCCGGGCTCAACCCCCGGGTCGTCCAGGTGCGGGACAACGCCACCGCCGCCGAGCTGGTCGCCTCCGGCGAGGCCGTCCGCCCGTGCCAGCCGACCTCGTTACCCGGCCCCGGCACGGTGGTCCGCCCGGTGCACGGAGACCCTCTGGCCGTCCGGCTGCTGTTCACCTGGCGTCCGCGGGTGCTCAGCCCGCCCGCCCTGGACGCGCTGTACGGCGAACTGCGGGCCGCCTACCTGGATCTGGCCAGGGTCAACCCGGCCTACCTGGACTGGCTGGCGGAGCACGAGCCGGTGCTGCTGGAACGCATCGGCTAGCCGGCACCCGCCCGCCGGCCCCGCGCCCACACGCCCGCCCGCCGGCTCTCCCTGCCGTGGATCAGCACGCCCACCGCCACCGTCAGCGTGCAGACCAGGCCCGCCGCGAGCACCCCGGAGCCGCCGAACGCGGTGCAGGCCAGCACCAGCGCGGCCCCCACCGGCGCGACCGCCTGGGCCGCCGCACCCCGCTTGGTGTGCCGGGAGTGCAGGAGCCAGACCGTGAGCAGGTAGAGCGCGGTGGGCACGGTGACGGTCGCGGTGGCGGCGGTGTCCGAGATGTGCGCCTGGCGCACCGCCGACTCCACCGCGACCTCCAGCCCGGTGCCGATCGCCGCCGCCGAGCCGAACACCAGGTAGTGCCCGTAGCCCCAGACCAGTGCCTGCCGGTTGGAGCGCAGATGCTCGTGGACGGACCGGGCGAAGTAGATCCACCAGGCCGAGAAGCAGATCAGCAGCCCGCCGGCCGCCACCGGCACCAGCCGGCCCAGGTCCTCGTGCTCGTCCACCGCCGACTGCACCGCGACGGTGGCCGCGGCCACCGTCTCGCCGAGCACGATCAGGGTGAACAGCCCGTACCGCTCGGCGATGTGGTGCGGGTGCCAGGAGGTCCGCATCCGCAGCTCGGCGATCACCGGCACGGCCAGCTCGCACAGCACCCCGAGCGGGATGGCGTACGGGCGGACGTCGTGCGGCAGGAACAGCGTCACCACCCAGCCGACCTGGCAGAGCGTGATCCCCGCCGCGTAGCCCAGCGCGACCCTTCGTGCCAGGCCCTGCTCGCTGGCGGCCGCGCGCAGCCACTGGGTGACCATCGCCAGCCGCATCACCACGTAGCCGGCGATCGCCAGCGTCAGGTCCTGGGTGGCGAACAGCCGCGGCACCCCGGCGGCGAGGATCAGCACCCCGGCGATCTGCACCAGCGTGGTGATCCGGTACGGCACGTCGTCGACGTCGTACGCGGAGGCGAACCAGGTGAAGTTCATCCAGGCCCACCAGATCGCGAAGAAGGCCAGCGCGTAGCCGCGCAGCCCGTCGCCGTAGTGCCCGGCCGCCAGGGCGTGGGCCAGTTCCCGCCCGGCCTGGCCGACCGCGACCACGAAGCAGAGGTCGAAGAACAGCTCCAGCGGGGTGGAGACCCGGTGCGGCTCGTGCCGGTCGCGCGGGACCATCCGGCGCACCGGCGGCGGATCGACGGGGTGGCTGTGGGGTGCCGCGGCAGCGGGGTCACTGGCCATCGGAGCTGCTCCGGAGTCGGGAAGGGGGGGCGGAAGTGCCTGTCCCGCGCATCCTGGCAGCGGTCCGGGAGGGGCGCACGCATCGGCGCGGCAGGTGTGCACGCGCGGGCACGGCGGTGTGCGCGCACGGACCAGGGGCGGGAAGCCCCCTCACAGCCGGGCCACAATGGCCAGAATGCCCCTTTTTTCCTTGCTGTCAGCCGTAGTTGACGCTCCGGTGCGCGAACCGGGTGACAGCTCGGCGGATTTCCGGGCGTGCCCCGCGCGCTGCCTCGCGGGCGGCCGGAGCGCCGCTAGATTCTTCCCCGGTTGGAAGAGCGCGGGCCCTGCCGGGCCCCACGACACGGGCGGTCTGCGGGCAACGCGGAAGGTCAAGGCGGGTGGTCGGGCAGCGGGGGCGGCAGAGCCGGTCCCCCCGCGCCCGCTCCACCGGCCTCGTGATCACCGCGCTGCTCGCCAGCGCCTGCCGTGCGGCGGCCGGGCCCGTTCGGGCGGCGGCTACTTCTCCCAGCCGACCTTGCTGTAGTCCTCCTGGGCGAGGCCGAAGGCACCGTAGTTGGCCAGCCCCTTGCGGGTCGCCACCACGGCGGGCCGCTGGTAGAGCTCCACGGTGTGGCCGAGCTCCCAGATCTTCGCGTCCGCCTGGTTGTAGAGCTTCGCCGCCTCCGCCGGGTCGACCGTCCCGGCCGCCTTCTTCAGCAGGGCGTCGATCTCCGGGGTCCCCAGTCGCGAAGGGTTGCTGAAGGTGTTGTCCCCCACCGGCAGACGGAAGTTGGCCAGGCTCTTGGAGTTCGGGAACGAGTCGGTGTTGCGCCAGCTCGCGATGTCGAACTTGCCCGGGGTGACGTACTTGGCGAAGTAGTCGTTGGCCGCCACCTTGTCCAGGTCGACCTTGACCCCCACGGCCTGCCACATCGCCGCCGCCGCGGTGGCGAGGTCGACCTGGGCCTGCTGGGTGCCGTCGCTGAGCACCCAGTGCAGCTCCAGCGGCTTGCCGTCCTTGGTGCGCGGCTGGCCGCTGCCGGACTCCTTCCACCCGGCCTCGTCCAGCAGTCGCTTGGCCGCGGCCAGGTCGAACTTCGCCCACTCGCCGGAGTTGTCCTGGTAGCCGGCCTGGTTGGGCATGATGATGTGGTTGCCGAGCGGCTTGAACTCCACCGGCACCCCGTTGTTGGCGATCTTGATCAGCGCCGAGCGGTCGAGCGCCCTGCCGAGCGCCTGCCGGACCTTCCGGTCGGCGAGCGCGCCGGTGCCGCCGAAGGAGATGTGCACCTCGTCCCACGGGCTGGCGGCCCGGATCACGGTGTCCTTGGCGTTCTTGAGCTGCCCGTACGCGGTGGCGGTGCCGGCCGAGGCGAAGTCGATCTCGTTGTTGAGGTACGCCTGGATGCTCGCGGCCTTGTCCATCACCCGGAAGGTGATCTTGTCGAGCTTGGGCCGGGTGCCCCACCAGGCCGGGTCCGGCACCAGGCTGATGGTCTGCGCGGTCTTGTCCGCCACGCCGATCTTCAGCGGGCCCGCGGTGATCGGGACCTTCTCCACCCAGCCCTTGTTGAAGTCGTCCGGGGTGGCGATGCCGGCCGCCGGGATCAGCGGGCGGAACAGGTTCTGCCAGTCCGCGTACGGCTCCGAGAAGGTGACCTTGACCTCGCTCGGGTCGGCGCCCTGCTCGACCGCGGAGATCAGCTCGTAGCCGGAGGGGTCGTAGATGTTGTACGCCGGGTCCTTGCCGTTGCCCGCCTGCCAGTCGGCCTTGAAGTCCAGGTAGCTCAGCGGCTTGCCGTCGGACCACTTGGCCTTGGGGTTCAGCCTGTACGTGACCACCTGCGGCGAGACCGAGGTGACCTTGGCCTCCACCAGGTAGTCCGGGTCCGCCTGGAAGGCGCCGGAGGCGTCGGTGCGGAAGAGCGAGGGCTCCACGGCCCGGATCAGGTTCACCGTGTCGGTGTAGGAGCCGCCGTCCACCTGGAGCGGGTTCCACTGGGTGATCCACTGGTCCAGCTGGAAGCGCACCTCCCCGCCGTCCCTGATCTGGTCCAGCGGCTTGACGTTGATGTCCTGGGAGTCCTGTCTCGGCGGCTCGCTCTTGGCCACGCCGTCGGCAGACCCTCCTCCGCCCGAGGTGCACGCGGTGACCGCGAGCGCGACGGCGACGGCGAGGCCGGCCGCCCGGCCGAGACGGCGGGCCGTACGGGAAGCGTCCATGAGGGTCCCCCTGGGATCGATGACGGGAGTTGGGGCGCGCGAGGTGTGACGGGGCTTGAGCGTGGGCAGCCAATTCGGCACCGAGCGAGCAGAACGTAACAGCCGATCAGATCCGCCACCAGGGGGAGGAGCGCACACCTGATCCAGAAGTCACGGGCGGCAACACGGCCGCAACACCGCCTCAGCGCGCCGGTGCTTCACTCTGACCTGCGCTTACCCAACCCCCTTTTGAGTCACGCCAACTGACGCCCCGACCGGGGGCCCGGACCGAAGGCCACACCCGATGCCCACCAGACGCGTCGGCCCCACCCGCACCGCGACGGGCGGCCATTGATGCTCCGCTACCTCGCGAAGCGGTTGAGCTACTACGCGGTGCTGCTGATCGCCGCCGTCTTCCTGGCGTACGCGATCTCCGCGACCGCGCTGCAGCCGCGCACCTACTTCGAGGCCAAGGTCCCCCGGCCGTCCGTCGAGTCGGTGGAGCGCCAGCTCACCGCGCTCAATCTGAACGACCGCACCCCGGTGGTCGAGCGCTTCGGCCACTGGGCCGGCGGGCTGCTCGACGGCGACCTCGGCCGGACCATCCACGACACCCCGGTCACCGACGACTTCGGCCGCCGGGTCTGGGTCTCGCTGCGGCTGCTGCTGCTCGGCAGTCTGCTGGGCATGGTCCTCGGCGTCGCCGTCGGGGCGTGGAGCGCGGTGCGCCAGTACCGGATCTCCGACCGGCTGCTCACCGTGCTGTCCTTCGTGCTGCTCTCCACCCCCGTCTTCCTGGTCGCGCTGTTCCTCAAGAACGGCGCCATCGCCGCCAAGGACGCGGCCGGCCACGAGGTGATCCCGTTCACCGGCTACGAGACCCCCGGGCTCACCGGCGGCCTCGGCACCCACCTCGCCGACTGGGCGCTGCACCTGCTGCTGCCCACCGTCTCGCTGGCCCTCGGCGGCCTCGCCACCTACAGCCGCTACCAGCGCGGCACCATGCTCGACGTGCTCGGCTCCGACTACCTGCGCACCGCCGAGGCCAAGGGCCTGACCCGCGGCCGGGCGCTGCTCAGGCACGGACTGCGGACCGCGGTGATCCCCATGGCGACCATGTTCGCCTACAGCTTCCTGGGCATCTTCACCGGCGCGATCTTCACCGAGACGATCTTCGGCTGGCACGGCATGGGCGAGTGGCTGATCAAGTCCATCAACGAACAGGACGTCAACTCGGTGGTCGCGATCAACCTGTTCACCGCCGTCGTCGTGCTCGCCTCCGGCTTCCTCGCCGACACCCTGCACGCCGCCCTCGACCCGCGCGTGCGGTCCTGACCGGAGGAGAGCCGAGATGACGACCGTCACCACCGCCGAGCCGGCCGAACCGTCCGGGCCGTCCGGGCCGTCCGGGCCCGCCGAGGCCGGCCCACCCGCCGGACCGCCCGCCGGACCGCCCCGGGCCGCCGGCCGCGGCCGGCTCGTCCTGTCCCGGCTGCTCGCCGCCCGCGGGGCCGTGGTCGGCGCCGTCGTGGTGCTGCTGCTGTTCGCGCTCGCCTTCGGCGGGCCGTACCTGACGCCCTGGGACTACGCCGCCCCCGACTTCTCCGCGCTCCACCAACCCCCGTCCGCCGAGCACCTGTTCGGCACCAACGGGGTCGGCCAGGACGTCTTCGCGCAGACCGTCCGCGGCCTGCAGAAGTCGCTGGTCATCGGCCTGCTGGTGGCGCTGTTCTCCACCGTGCTGGCCTCGGTGGTCGGCGCCTGCGCCGGCTACTTCGGCGGCTGGACGGACCGGGCGCTGATGTTCCTGGTGGACCTGCTGCTGGTCTTCCCGGCCTTCCTGATCATCACCATCGTCTCGGCCCGGCTGAAGGGCGCCGGCTGGATCGCCTTCGTCCTGCTGCTCGCGCTGTTCAACTGGATGATCACCGCCCGGGTGGTCCGCTCGATGACCATCTCCCTGCGGGAGCGCGAGTTCGTCCGCGCCGCACGGTTCATGGGGGTGCGTCCGCTGCGGATCATCAGCCGGCACATCCTGCCCAACGTCGCCTCCTTCCTCATCATCGACGCCACCATCGCGGTCGGCGGCGCCGTGATGAGCGAGACCGCGCTCTCCTACTTCGGCTTCGGGGTCAAGCCGCCGGACGTCTCGCTCGGCACCCTGCTCGCCGCCGGGACCGGCGAGGCCCCGGTGTTCCCCTGGCTGTTCTACTTCGCCGCCGCGCTGCTGGTGCTGTTCGTCCTCGCCGTCAACCTGATCGGGGACGGGCTGCGCGACGCCCTCGACCCCACCTCCGGGGCCGCGCCCCGCCGTTCACGCCGCACCGGTCGCTCCCGCCGCACCGGTCGTTCCCGCCGTACCCGCCACTCCGCCGGCCGTAGGAAGCACCCGTGACCACCACCGTCGAAACCCCGCTGCTCGCCGTCCGGGACCTGCGGGTGGACTTCGCCGGGCCCGACGGCCCGGTCCCCGCCGTCCGCGGGGTGGACCTCACCCTGCGGCGCGGCGAGACCCTCGGCATCGTCGGCGAGTCCGGCTCCGGGAAGTCCGTCACCGCGCTGTCCGTGCTCGGACTGCTGCCCGGCACGGCGCGCGTCAGCGGCTCGGTGCGCCTGGACGGACGGGAACTGGTCGGACTGCCCGGCCGGGAGCTCGCCGCGATCCGCGGCCGCCGGGTCGCCATGGTCTTCCAGGACCCGCTCTCCGCCTTCACCCCGGTCTACCGGATCGGCGACCAGATCGCCGAGGCGGTCCGCATCCACCAGCGGGTGGACAAGGCCGCCGCGCGCCGCCGGGCCGCCGAACTCCTCGACCTGGTCGGCATCCCGGCGCCCGACCGGGCCCTGGACAGCTTCCCCCACGAGTTCTCCGGCGGCATGCGTCAGCGCGCCATGATCGCCATGGCGGTCGCCAACGAGCCCGACATCCTGCTCGCCGACGAGCCCACCACCGCGCTCGACGTCACCATCCAGGCCCAGGTGCTGGACGTGCTGCGCACCGCCCAGCGGGAGACCGGCGCGGCACTCGTCCTGGTCAGCCACGACCTCGGGGTGATCGCCGGAACGGCCGACCGGGTCGCGGTGATGTACGCCGGCCGGGTGGTCGAGACGGCCGCGGTGGACGAGCTGTTCGCGGCCCCGCGCCACCCCTATTCGCTCGGTCTGATCGGCGCGCTGCCCCGGCTGGACGGACGCGGCGGTCCGCTCGTGCCGATCCCCGGCACCCCGGCGCCGATGGCCGAACTGCCCCAGGGCTGCCCGTTCGCGGCGCGCTGCCCGCTGGCGCAGGAGCGCTGCACCCCGGCCGAGCCCGCCCTGGAAGGGGCCGACGGCCACCTGTCGACGTGCGTGCGCTCGGCGGAACTCGCCGAGCGGCGGCCCGCACCCGCCGAGGTCTACCCCGTACCAGAGGTGCCCGCCGGCGCCGCCGGCCCCGGCGACCGTTCCGCCCGTACCCCGGTGCTGTCGGTGAGCGGCCTCGGAAAAACGTTCCCTCTCCTCAAGGGCACGGTGTTCAAGCGCAAGGTCGGCGAGGTGTACGCGGTGGACGGCGTCGACCTGGACCTGCGGGAGGGCGAGACCCTCGGCCTGGTCGGGGAGTCCGGCTCCGGCAAGTCCACCACGCTGTTCGAACTGCTGCGGCTCGGCGCCCCCGAGACCGGCCGGATCGAACTGCTCGGCCGGGACACCGCCGCCCTCACCCGGGCCGAGGCCCACCGGCTCCGCGCCCAGCTGCAGATCGTCTTCCAGGACCCGATGGCCAGCCTCGACCCCCGGATGCCGATCGGCGACATCGTCGCCGAACCGCTGCTGGCCCAGCGCGCCCCGCGCGAGGAGATCGCCCGCCGGGTGCCCGAGTTGCTGCGCCAGGTCGGCCTCGACCCGGAGCACGCCGTCCGCTACCCGCACCAGTTCTCCGGCGGCCAGCGCCAGCGCGTCTCGATCGCCCGGGCGCTCGCCGTACGGCCCAGGCTGCTGGTGCTGGACGAACCGGTCTCCGCGCTGGACGTCTCCATCCAGGCCGGGGTGCTCAACCTGTTGCAGAGCCTCAAGGCCGAGCTGGACCTGTCCTACCTGTTCGTCTCGCACGACCTCTCGGTGATCCGGCACCTCGCCGACCGGGTCAGCGTGATGTACCTCGGCCGGACGGTCGAGCAGGGCGAGGTCTCCGCCGTCTTCGACCACCCCCGCCACCCGTACACCCGCGCCCTGCTCTCCGCCGTCCCGCTCCCCGACCCCGCCGCCGAGCGCGCCCGCGACCGCATCCTGCTGGCCGGCGACCCTCCCCCGCCCACCGAGCGCCGCACCGGCTGCGTCTTCCGCAGCCGGTGCCCGCGCTACGCCGCGCTCACGGCCCCTGCGGACCGGGCCCGCTGCGAGCGGGAGCGCCCCGCCCTGGTCGGCGGCGCCCCGGGCACGGACCAGCAGGCGGCCTGCCACTTCCCGGAACCCGGAAACGGCCACATGGAGTGATCGCTCGAACACGATTCGGCGGATCCGGTCGGCGCCGTGTAATGTCTTCGACGTCAGCAAGCGCCGCTAGCTCAGTTGGTTAGAGCAGCTGACTCTTAATCAGCGGGTCCGGGGTTCGAGTCCCTGGCGGCGCACATGGCAAGGTCTCAGGCCGTCCACTCCGGTGGGCGGCCTGAGGCGTTTTCCGGCCCGGGTGGGCCGGCCCCGCGCCCCCTGGGGTGGCACTTCGACGGCGCTTCGACGGCGCCTCAGCGGGTGTCGAGCACCGCCGAGGCGACCGCGTCCGGGCGGTCGAACATCACCAGGTGCCCGGCCGGGGCGGTGATGCGGAAGTCCGCCCCCAGCAGGGCCGCCAGCTCCCGCTGCCGGGCCAGCCAGTCCTCGGTGCGGCGGGTCCGGCAGCCGTCGTCGGCGGCCAGCACGGTGATCGGCAGGTCCTCGGCCAGCGGCCTGGTGCGCCGCAGCCCGTCCAGTTCGGCGGCCGTGTCGAGGTAGCGGACGTTCTCCCGCAGCATCGCGCGCAGGGCCCGCCCGGTGCGGTAGCAGTGCCGCACCAGCGGCGCCGGGGCGAGGTCCTCCCGGCGGACGGTGGACAGCCGGGCCGTGGTCCGTCGGACGGTCGGGCCCAGCAGGTAGGGCACGGCGAGGGCGGTGGCGGCGCAGGCCACCGCCCGGGCCGCCAGGTCGCGCGCGCCGGGCGCCGGGTACGGCCGGGGCCGCGCCTCCATGCTGCCGTCCACCAGCACGAGTCCCGCGGTGCGCTCGGGGTGCAGCCGGGCGAAGGCCTCGGCATGGAGGCCCGCGAGCGAGTGCCCGACCACCGTGCAGGGCTCCCGCAGCCCGAGGCCGTCCAGCACCGCGCGTATTCGCCCGGCCTCGCCGGCCGCCGTCGGGGCGGGCCGCCCGGCGGCGGGTTCGGCGGCGCTCAGCCCGTAACCGGGCCGGTCGAAGCGGACCACGGTGCGGTAGGGCGTGAGGAAGGGGACGACCAGGTCCCAGTCGAACCAGCTGCTGCCGAGGCCGCCGGAGAGCAGGCAGACCGGGCCGCTGCCCTCGGTGCGGACGTGCAGCGGGACGCCGTCGATGCGCAGGAAGCGCGCCCGGTTGCCGGTCCGCGCTCCGGGGGCGCTCATGTCGGCCTCCGGTCCCGGGACGGCCCGGCAGGGCGGCGCCCCGGCATGGCGTCCTGGTGCGTCCGGTCGGAGGGGTCCGACACGTCCGACGTGTCCGGGGCGTCCGACGCGTCCGGGGCGTCCGTACGGGCGGAGCGGGCGATGCCCAGAGCCAGCAGACCGAGCCAGATCGCGACCAGCAGCACCTGCAGCCGCTGCCCGGCCCCGAGCGCCCAGGTGCCGCGCCCGGCCTGGAAGGCGGCGATCGAGGCGAGGCTCCAGCCGGTGGCGAGGAGCTCGGCGCCCAGCAGCCAGGGCCCGAACCGGCGCACCGGCGGCCACCAGTGGTAGCGCCGGGCGGCCACGGTGAGCGAGACGAGCGCGGTGAGCGCCCCGGCCATGGCGAGGCTGCTGGTGACGGCGTGCGCGGTGTGGGTGGCGGGGACGAGCCCGGCGGTCTCCCGGGCGGCGCACATCTCGTCGCTGGTGGGGGCGCAGCTGAGCGGCAGCCGGGAGTCGGCGGCGGTCGCGGCGCCGAACAGGGCCAGCGCGGACCAGCCGGCCAGCGCCCAGCGGTGCCGCCGGGAGGCCCCGGCCTGCCCGGTGGCGAGGGCGGTGCCGGCGGCGGCGAGCAGGCAGAGCCCGGCGGCGAGGTCGGTGGCCCGGAACAGGCCGCCCAGCGGCTGGTCCTCGGCGGCGAGTTCGCTGATGTACGCCTGCACCGGGTCGAGCCCGGTGCTCAGCACGACCTCCAGCACCCAGGCGGTGTACGCCACGGCGCTGAGCAGCAGCAGGGTGGCGGCTGTCGTCCGCGCGGCGCGGTGTCCTGGCTGGTGGCTGGGCACCGTTCCACCCTAACCAGCGGTGAACTCCATACCAATCGGAAGGAAAGGTGCGGATCGGGCGCCGGGCACCGGGGTGGTTCGAGGCACCCCTCGGAAGCGTGTATTGTTTTCCAGGTCAGCAGGCGCCGCTAGCTCAGTTGGTTAGAGCAGCTGACTCTTAATCAGCGGGTCCGGGGTTCGAGTCCCTGGCGGCGCACAGACAGTTGGGGAGCCTCTCGCAATAGCGAGGGGCTCCCCGATTTTTTGGCCTCCGACGTCCGATTTGCGTGTGATGTCGGTCTCGATTGGCGATCCGCCGGAGCCATCCGGCCCGGTCTGCTCGTCCAGGGCGGTAGAACCGGAATCGGGACAAAGGTCCCCAACCGCCGATGTCACCGTCCGTGCCGGCTGCGTCGACGCACCCGCAGGAAAGGCCGCGCTTTGTCCAGAAACGCCCAGAGCGGCCGTCGCACGCCGTCGATCAACCTCCGCCCGGTCAAGCGGTTCAAGCGCTCCACCGGCCCGGTCGGCGGGTCCGGTGGGCCCGGCGGGTCCGGCGGCAAGAAGGCGCGCCGTCCCAGGCGCACCGGCTGGCGCCGGCTGATACCCACCTGGCGGATGACCCTGCTCGGTTTCGGCTCGGCGCTGCTGCTCGGCATCGGCCTGTTCGCGCTGGGGATCGCCCTGGTGAAGGTGCCGGACGCGCACGCGGCCGCGACCGCCCAGAGCAACACCTGGCTCTACTCGGACGGTTCGGTGCTCACCCGCACCGGCCAGACCAACCGGCAGAACGTCGGCCTGGACAAGGTCTCCCCCGCCGCCCAGCACGCGGCGCTGGCCGCCGAGGACCGGAACTTCTACGACGAGGGCGCGGTCAACGTTCAGGGCCTGGCCCGGGCCGCGATCAACACCGCCAAGGGCGAGGGCACCCAGGGCGGCTCCACCATCACCCAGCAGTACGTGAAGAACACGTACCTGAACCAGAAGCAGTCGATCACCCGCAAGGTGAAGGAACTGTTCATCGCCATCAAGGTGGACGCCACCGAGAGCAAGGACGACATCCTCTCCGGCTACCTGAACACCTCCTACTACGGCCGCGGCGCCTACGGCATCCAGGCCGCCGCCCAGGCGTACTTCGGCGTCGACGCGTCCGCCCTCAACGCGGCCCAGGGCGCCTACCTGGCCACCCTGCTGAACGCCCCGAGCGCCTACGACGTCGCCACCGCGACCGCGGCGGGCAAGCAGAACGCCGTCAACCGCTGGAACTACGTGCTCGACGGCATGGTCAAGGAGGGCTGGCTCTCCGCGGAGGAGCGTGCCGGGACCACCTTCCCCGACGTCCGGGACCCTCAGCCCAACCCGGGTCTGTCCGGCCAGGCCGGCTACCTGGTCGACGCGGCCACCCAGTACCTCACCTCCAACGGGGTGATCAGCGAGACCGAGCTGGCCAAGGGCGGCTACACGATCAAGCTGAGCATCGACCCGGCCCGCCAGCAGGCCCTCCAGGACTCCGTCCAGGCCCAGCTGCACGACACCCTGAGCCCGGACAAGCGGAAGAAGGACGCGGCCGCCCAGGCCGGAGCCGCCTCCGTCGACCCGAAGACCGGTGCGGTCGTCGCCCTGTACGGCGGCGTCGACTACGTGAAGCACTACGTGGACAACGCCACCCGGCGCGACTACCAGGCCGGCTCGACCTTCAAGGCGATCGCGCTGGCCGCCGCCCTCGAGAACGACGCCAAGACCCAGGACGGACGCACCATCACCCCGAACACGGTCTACGACGGCACCAGCGGCCGGAAGGTCCGCGGCGGCAAGGGCACCCCGTACGCGCCGCCGAACGAGGGCGACAAGAGCTACGGCCAGATCACTCTCCAGCAGGCCACCGACTGGTCGGTCAACTCGGCCTTCGCGCAGCTCGCGCAGGACACCGGGCTGCAGAAGGTCAAGGACACCGCCGTCGCGCTGGGCCTGCCCGGCAACACCCCGGGGCTCGACCCGGTGCCGTCCATTCCGCTGGGCGCGGCCACCCCGAGCGTGCTCGACATGGCGGGCGTGTACGCCACCCTGGACAACGGCGGCAGGCAGATCACCCCGTGGCTGGTCCAGGCGGTGGACCGCGAGGGCGAGAACGTCGCGCTGCCCGCGCACAAGACCACCCAGGCGATCAGCGAGGACACCGCCAACGAGGTCACCTCGATGCTCCAGGGCGTGGTGAGCGACCCGGGCGGCACCGGCTGGCGGGCGAAGGCGCTCGGCCGGCCGGTGGCGGGCAAGACCGGCACCACCGACGACCAGAAGTCGGTCTGGTTCGTGGGTTACACCCCTGAACTGGTCACCTCGGTCGCCCTGTTCGGGCAGGACCCGGGCAACGGCTCCCAGGTCAGCCTGAGCGGCGTCGGCGGCATCGACGGCGCGGCCGGCGGCCAGTACCCGGCCCAGATCTGGACCAGCTACATGAAGGCCGCGCTCAAGGGCCAGCCGGTCAGCGACTTCCCGACCCCGGCCGGCGGCGCCTCCTCGGGCGCCACCGACCTGCCGAGCGCCCCGAGCACGCCGAGCAGCGCCCCGACCACGAGCGCCCCCACCGGCACTCCGAGCACCGGCCCCACCACGGCGCCGGGCGACGGCTCGACCCCGTCGGGCGGCACGGACGGCGGCGCGACCACCGCCCCGACGCCTCCCCCGACCGAGCCCACCACCCAGCCGACCAGGCCGCCCCGGCCCACCTCGCGGCCGACGCCGACCACCCAGCCGACCACGGCCCCGACCACGCAGCCGACCGCCCCGACCGGCGGCGGGACGGACGCGCTCGCGGGGACGGGGGCTGGGGCGTCGGGCGGGTCCAGGGGCTGACGGACGGGTCCGGACACGTCGGAGCCCTGGGGCCCCGGGAGCCTTGAGGCTCTCGGGGCCCCCAGGCGTTCCGGGGCCGTGGGAGCTTCGGGACCCTCGGAGCCCCGGGTCTTGCCGGATCGGGTGATTGCGCCATGACGCACAGGTGCGGGCAGGACCGAATGACGGAATGGCGCCTTACCCGATCATCGGTGTGACTGTCAGAATGCGGCCGTGCACAGATCAACGGCCTCGCCCACCCTCCCTTCGGGCAGAACCCTCGGCCTCGGCCTCGCCCTGGTCTCCGCCATCGCCTTCGGCGGATCCGGCACCGCGGCCAAGCCTCTGATAGAGGCCGGACTCTCCCCGCTACACGTGGTGTGGCTCCGGGTCACCGGCGCGGCGGTGGCGCTCCTCCCGGTCGCCTACCGGCACCGGGACGCCGTACTGCGCCGCCCCGGCCTGCTGCTCGGCTTCGGCCTGCTCGCCGTGGCCGGCGTCCAGGCGTGCTACTTCGCGGCGATCTCCCGCATCCCGGTCGGCGTCGCCCTGCTCATCGAGTACCTCGGGCCGCCGCTGCTGATCGGCTACGTCAAGTTCGTCCAGCGCAAGCCGATCACCCGCGGCGCGGCCATCGGCGCCGGCGTCGCGGTGGCCGGGCTGGCCTGTGTGGTCGAGGCCTGGAACGGTCTGAGCTTCGACGCGCTGGGCGTGCTGTTCGCCCTCGGCGCGGCCTTCTGCCAGGTCGGCTACTTCGTGCTCGCCGACGCCGGCCGGCACGGCGACCGGCCGGTCGACCCGCTCGCCGTCAGCGCGTTCGGGCTGCTCGTCGGCGCCGTGCTCCTCACCGCCCTCACCCGGCCCTGGCAGGCCGACTGGAGCAAGCTCGGCGGGTCGGTGGTGATGAACGGGCACACCCTGCCCGCGTTCCTCCCGGCCGTGTGGATGGTCCTGATCGCGACCGTGCTCGCCTACCTCACCGGGGTGATCTCGGTCGGCTACCTGTCGCCGCCGATCGCCGGGGTGGTCGCCAACCTGGAGGCGGTGGTCGCCACCGTGACGGCCTGGGTGCTGCTCGGCGAGCACCTCGGACTGCCGCAGATCGCGGGCGGCCTGCTGGTGCTGACCGGCGCCTTCGCGGCGCAGGCGAGCAAGCCCGCGGAGGCGGGGGCGGACACCGGGGCTGACCCGGGGGCGGACAGGGGGGCGGGATCGGGGGCTGACTCCGCTGACTACGGGATCGACGCCGCCGGGGCTGCCGGCCCCGGAACCGCCGGGCCCGGGGCCCGCGACCGGGTGACCGCCGAGCGCGGGGTCAGCGGCCGGTCCAGCCGAACCAGTCGAGGTGATTGAGCGGCCACACGACGGCCGACACCGGGCCGACCACGTTGTCCACCGGCACGGCGCCGCCACCCGGGCCGTGCTGGTGGAAGCGGGAGTCCGCGGAGTCGCTGCGGTGGTCGCCCTCGACCCAGACGTAGCCCGCGGGCACCTTCACCGGCCCGAAGTCCATCCCGGCGCACGAGTCGTCCCCGGGGTGCAGGTACGGCTCGTCGAGCTTCCGCCCGTCGACGGTCAGCGTGGTGCCCTGGCACTGCACGGTCTGACCACCGGTCGCGATGACCCGCTTGACCAGGTAGTTGTCGTCCTTCGGCGGCACCAGGCCGACGAAGCTGAGCACCGAGCTCATGGTGTTGGTGAACGGGTTGGGGTCGGTCGGCTGCGGCGGCAGCCAGCCCCCCGGGTCCTTGAACACCACCGGCTGCCCCTGCTCCGGCTCCCAGCCGGTCAGCGGCGCCAACTTGTTCACGCCGACCCGGTCGCCGATCCGCAGGGTGTTCTCCATCGAGCCGGACGGGATGGTGAACACCTGGAACAGACAGGTCTTGATCAGCAGCGCGACCACCAGGCCGACCGCCGCCATCACCGGAAGCTCGATCCACCACGGCCGCGGCCGCCGGCCCGTACCGCCACGCGAACCGCGCGCCCGACGGCGGGCCTCGGCGCGGCCGCCGGACGCCCCGTGGGCGTCCGACGCGGTACCGCTGGGCGCTCCGGCTCCGCTGGGCGTTTCGGGCAGGTTCACCGCCATCGTCGCTGCTCCACCTCTCCGGCTGGGGAAACCTGCACGCTACGCCAACCGTGGAGCCTGACGAAATCGGTCATTTAGCCGCCGCCGACATCTCCGGGTGTCCCGGAGCCGCTCGGGCACGGGTTTCAGGAGCGGGCGATGGCCTCGTGGTGGCGGATGACCTCGGCGATGATGAAGTTCAGGAACTTCTCCGCGAAGACCGGGTCCAGCTTCGCACCCGCCGCCAGCTCCCGCAGCCGCTTGATCTGGTCCCGCTCGCGCGCCGGGTCGGCCGGCGGCAGCTTGTGCTCGGCCTTGAGCCGGCCGACCTTCTGGGTCGCCTTGAAGCGCTCGGCCAGCATGTGGACCACTGCGGCGTCGATGTTGTCGATGCTCTCGCGCAGGCTGGTCAGCTCGGCCCGTACGGCGTCGTCGATCCCCTCGGACGAGCCGGCGTCGGGGGTCGTGGAGTGGTCCGTCATCGGGGCGGCTCCCGGTGTCTGGAGTGGGCGCCCGGCCGTACGGCGGCCGGGCTCGGGCCCGGGCAAATCTAACAGGGCCCCCGCCCGGGCCCCGCACCGTCGGACGGAACCGTCCACGATCCGGACAGCGGGCCGGGACCGCCCGCCGGCGCCGTGCCCGACCGACTGCCCTGACCGACCACCCCGACCACTCGACCGACCGCTACGGCCGACTGCTACGGCGTGACGCGCCGGGACCGGGGCGGGCTCTGGCCGTAGGCTGGGGCACGCATGACCGGAAGTGACCGTTCGAACACTCCCTCAGCACTGGAGGAACCGATCGTGGCAACCACCCGCACCGCCACCACCGCGTGGGAGGGCAACCTCCTCGACGGCAAGGGGCTGGTGACCTTCGCCTCGTCCGGGATCGGCGAGTACCCCGTCTCCTGGCCGTCCCGCGCCGAGGCACCCAACGGCAAGACCAGCCCCGAGGAGCTGATCGCGGCCGCCCACTCCGCCTGCTTCTCGATGGCCCTCTCGCACGGCCTGACCGGCGCCGGCACCCCGCCCACCAAGCTGGACACCCGGGCCGACGTCACCTTCCAGCCCGGCACGGGCATCACCGGCATCCACCTGACCGTCGTCGGGGACGTCCCAGGACTGGACGAAGCCGGCTTCGCGAAGGCCGCCGAGGACGCCAAGGCCAACTGCCCGGTCAGCCAGGCCCTGACCGGCACGACCATCACCCTCTCGGCCTCCCTGGCCTGAGCCGCGCCCTCTTCTCCTCTCCCCTCCTCTCTCCCCTTCTCTTCCCTCCCGCCCCTCGGCCCCTGTCCCTCGGCTCCCGTCCCGCTCCGGACCGCTCGCGTCCCCGCACCGGACCGCTTCCGGCGCGCGACCGGCGCCCAGGGGCGCGGCTTCGGCGCACACGGCCCTGGTGCACATCATGTGATGTACACCAGGGGCGTCTGCACGTACCGCCATTCATGATCACAAAGCGGGCGAATCACCCTGGCGGCGGTCACCGCGCGTTGCCATCCCGGCCTATGATCGGCCGCAGCGCCCTGTCCCTCAGGCGGGTCCCCGCGCGCCGCCACCCCACGACGGGCGGCCCCCGCAGCGGGCCGACTCCGAGGACCACGACAGAGTGCGGAGCCGGCCGCCGGGTCCCCGACTGGCCGGCCGGACCATCGTCAAGCGTCAGCAGCGGACGGGAGCATGCCGTGCCGGGCCAGAACGAGGGGGCCGACGCACACCACCCCGGCGTGCGGCACACGGAATCACCGCGCCACCGCCACCTCGCCTCACCGGTCCTGGAACCGGCCGCCGGATCCCCTGGCGGGCCCGTCCCCGGAGCCGCGGGTGCCCCATCGGGAGCTGGCACCCTCTGCGGGACCCTCGCGGAACCCGACCTGCTGCTCTGCCCCACCTGCTCGGCCCCGCTCACCGGCGACACCCACCGGGACCGGTGGCTCACCGGCGGCACCGGCCGGACCGACGGCCGTACGGACCGAGAGGGCGACGGCACCGGCCGGGCCGACGGCCGTATCGGTCGGGCGGACACCGGTACCGGCCAGGAGGGCATCGGCGCCGACCGGCTGCTGGCCGCGCTGCGGGCCAGCGAGTCCCGGTTCCGTGCCGCCTTCTGCGACGCCGTCATCGGCATGGCCCTGATCGACGCCGAGGACCGCATCATCGAGGTCAACCCCGCCTTCGCCGCCCTGATCGGACGGGGCGTCGGCGACCTGGTCCGCACCCACCTGCACGAGATCATCGACCCGGAGGGCATGCCGGACCGGCTCTTCGCCGAACTCGTCCGCGGGGAGCGGGAACGGTTCCGCGTGGAGAAGCTGCTCAAGCACCGCGAGGGCCACACCGTCTGGAGCAAGGTCACCGTCTCGCTGATCCGGGACGGCGCCGGTGATCCGCTCTACACCCTCGCGCTGGTGGAGGACATCACCGAACAGCGCCGGCTCGGCGACCGGCTGGAGTACCAGGCCCTGCACGACCCCCTGACCCGGCTGCCCAACCGGGCGTACTTCTTCGAGCGGCTCGACGCCGCCTGCCTCGCACCGACCGACCAGCCCGGCCCGGTCGCCGCAGCCGCCGCGGACGACCGCCGGGTCGGGGTCTGCTACCTGGACATCGACGGCTTCGCGGCGATCAACGAGGCGCTCGGCCACCACATCGGCGACCAGCTGCTGATCGCCGTCGCCACCCGGCTGCGGCGCGAGTTCGACGGGCGCGACACCCACCTGGTGGCCCGGATGGGCGGCGACGAGTTCGCCGTCCTGGTCACCGACAGCCTGGGCAGCGAGCAGCTGACCGAGCTGGCCGCCCGGATCCTGGAGGCGCTGGAACGTCCCTTCGACGTCGCCGGGCACCGGTTGGTGATCACCGCCAGCGTGGGCGTGGTCGAGCGGTCCGTGCACGAGACCACCCCGACCGACCTGGTCAAGGACGCCGACGCCACGCTCTACTGGTCCAAGGCCGACGGCCGCGCCCGCTGGACCCTCTACGACCCGGACCGCGGCGCCCACCAGCTCACCCGGCAACTGCTCGCCACCTCGCTGCGCCCGGCCCTGGAGCGCGGCGAGTTCACCATCGAGTACCAGCCGCTGGTCGGCCTGGCCGACGGCACGGTGCACGGCGCCGAGGCGCTGGTCCGCTGGCGCCACCCCCGTTACGGGACGCTCTCCCCGGACCGCTTCATCCCGCTCGCCGAGGAGACCGGCGCGATCGTGCCGCTCGGGACCTGGGTGCTGGAGGAGTCCTGCCGCCAGGCCCGGCGGTGGCTCGCCGAGTTCCCCGAGACCGAGACCTTCGTGAGCGTCAACCTGGCCGCCCGCCAGATCTGGGACTCCGACATCGTCGCCGATGTCGCCCGGGCCCTCGAACGCACCGGCCTGCCGGCCCGGCTCCTCCAGCTGGAGATCACCGAGAGCGCCCTGCTCGGCCCCGGCGGCCGCCCGCTCCAGGCCCTCCAGGCGCTCGCCGACATGGGCGTGCGGATCGCGATCGACGACTTCGGCACCGGCTACTCCAATCTGGCCTACCTCTCCCGGCTGCCGGTGCACGTACTCAAGCTCGACGGCAGCTTCATCGAGGGCTTCCGCGAGCCCGCCCCGACGGACCGCCCCGGCCGCCCGGAACTCGGCGCCCGCCGCAGCGACGCGGACGAGCAGATCGTCGGCGCGATGGTGCAGCTCGCCCACACCCTCGGCCTGACCGTCACCGCCGAGGGCATCGAGAGTGCCGCCCAGGCCGAGCGCCTGCGGCTGACCGGCTGCGACACCGCCCAGGGCTGGTACTTCGCCCGTCCCGGCGAGGCCGAACTGGTCGCGGCCATACTCCGCGAGGGCCGCCCCGCCCTGGGCCGCCGGTAGCCCGCCGGTGGCCCGCCGGTAGCTGCGGGGGCCCGGGGCCGGGGAACCGGGGGCCGGAAGCCGGGGGCTGAGGGCTGGGGCTGGACGGACCGAGTGGCACGGACCGGCACCGTGTGGACCGTGCCCGCCGGCCGATCAGGCCGTCGCCATCACTCGGTACGCCTCGGCGATCAGGCCGTCGCCGTCAGGCCGTACGCCTCGGCGATCAGGCCGTAGGAGCGCAGGCGGGCCTCGTGGCCGTGGATGTGCGAGGTGACCATCAGCTCGTTCACGCCGGTCCGCTTGCGCAGCGCCTCCAGTCCGTCGGCGACCCGGCCCGGGTCACCGAGCACGACGTTGTCGAGCCAACTGTCGATGAAGTCCGCCTCGACCGGGCTGTACGGGTACTCCTCGGCCTCCTCCGGGGTGGGGATCGGGCCGGGGTTGCCGCGCCGCAGGCGGAGCATGCCGAGGGCCGCGGAGCGGGCGAGGCGCCGGGCCGAGGGCTCGTCGGCGGCGGCCACCGCGCTCACGCCGATCAGCGCGTACGGCTCGGCGAGCACGGCGGAGGGGCGGAAGGACGACCGGTAGAGGTCCAGCGCCGGGATGGTGTTGGCGCTGCTGAAGTGGTGGGCGAAGGCGAACGGGAGGCCCAGACGGCCCGCAAGCTGGGCGCTGAAGCCGGAGGAGCCGAGCAGCCAGACCGGCGGGCGGCCCTCGCCCTTGGGGACGGCGGTCAGCCGGGCGTACGGGTGGCCGTCCGGGAAGTCGCCGTCGAGGAAGTGGGTCAGCTCGGCGAGCTGCTGGGGGAAGTCGTCCGCGCCTTCGGTGAGGCCTCGGCGCAGCGCCCGGGCGGTGGCCGGATCGGTGCCCGGGGCGCGGCCGAGTCCGAGGTCGATCCGCCCGGGGTGCAGGGCCTCCAGCAGTCCGAACTGCTCGGCGATGGCCAGCGGGGCGTGGTTGGGGAGCATGACGCCGCCGGAGCCGAGCCGCAGCGTCGTGGTGTTGGCCCCGAGGTGGGCGAGCAGGACGGCCGGGGTGGAACTGGCCACCCCGGGCATGCCGTGGTGCTCGGCCACCCAGAAGCGGTGGTAGCCCCACTGCTCGGCCCGGCGGGCCAGTTCGGTGGTGGCGGCGAGGGCCTCGGCGGGCGTGTGGCCGACGCCGACGGTGGCCAGGTCGAGGATCGAGAGCGGAGCGGGTGCCGTTCCGCGGGCGGTGCCCCGGATCGCCGCGCCGGCCGTCGGCCCGGTCCCGTGCTCCTGCTGGTCCTCGGTGGTCATCCCGTCCGCCCTTCTGGCTGCCGTCCTTGAGCCGGCCGTCGTGGTGACCGCGCGGCCCGGGTGGGCCCGCCGGTCGCTGTCGCCGACCGGGGTCAACCACGGCAGGCGGCCCGCTGTTCCCGCCCCCGGGGTGCCGTCCGGCCAGGGTCCAGGTGGATTCCGGCCATTTCGCGCGAAGTCCGACCGACCCTTCGACTGACGCAGAGCCAGCGGGCGAACACGACTGGCGACTTCCCGCCAGCGCCGGAAGTCGCCAGTGCCGGCGCTCGCGGCGGGGGCCGATGTCCGGCAGGCTGGGGACCAGGAGCGGGTCGCCGGAGCGGGATCCGCACTCCACCAGCAAGATCGTCGGGCTGGACCAGTACCGGACGATCACTGCGAGCCCTCGGCGCGGCACCCCGCCCCGGGGGCTCGTTCGGGTTCCGGGGGCCTTCCGCCGCCCGGGTGCCGCACGCCCCGGACGGCTCGGACGGACGGTTCGCCACCTCGCGGCGCGGCCGGAATCAACAGCCGTGATCCATCCCATACCGGGGTGCTTCATGCCATGAAAGGTCGAGGCGCTAGCGTTGACCCCTGCAGCCACCTGCTCCTCCGGGAGGCGTGGAGGGAGTAAAGGGCCTTGAACTTCGTGGCGGCGATCGGATCCTCGTGGATCTGCGCGCTGGCGCTCGTCGCCGTGCTCGGTGACGCCCTCCTTCCGTTCATCCCCAGCGGGACGCTGGTCATCCTGGCCGTGCTCAAGACCTCCCAGGTCAACGGCGCGCCCCTGATGCTCGGACTGGGCGTGGCGCTGGCCTCCTTCCTGGGCGACCTCCTGCTGCTCAACCTGGCCCGGCGCGGTGCCCCGGTGCTGCACCGCCGGCTCGCCCGGCGCCCGAAACTGGCGGCCAGCGTGACCCGGGTCCAAGAAGCCCTGGTCGAACGCCCCCACGGAGCGGCCGCCGCGATGGTGGTGATCGCGCGGTTCGTCCCGGCCGGGCGGACCGTCCTCGACCTGGCCATCGGCCACTCCCCCGCCCATCCGCACCGGTTCCTGCACTGGTCGGCGCTGGCGGCGATGGTCTGGGCCGCCTACATCGTGACGCTGGGCTGGCTGAACAGCCACTGGTTCAACACCGCCTGGCTGAGCCTCGTGGTCTCCTGCGCGGCGGCCACCGCCATCAGCACCGCGATCGCGCGCATGGTGCGCCGCACCCGCCGGCTCGCCGCGCTCTGACGGTCCGCCCGGCAGCCGTCGCCGACCGACCGGCCCGTCCACGTCCGGCCGGCCCATCAACGTCCGGCCGGCCCTGCTCCTTTCCAGCCGATCCGCTCCGCCGCTCCGCCCGGTCCGTCCGGCAGTGCCCCTTGGCGGGCCTCGGACCGCCCCAGCCCAGCAAGGGGCAAAAGTTTTCCCAAAAGGGCGACCAAGCGGGCCGAACGCAGACGAACTCCACCGGAGTGCGGACCGACCGGCGGTACCGTACTGACCGGGCCGCAAGGGGTGGGAAGCGTCACAGGACGGCAACAGTCGACGCATCCCCGCAGCCCAGCCGGTCACGCCCGGCGTGTTGAGAGTCGTCAGCGCTCGGCGACCTTGGTGACCGCTGTGGCGACATGACAAGCTAACGGCGAAATAATCATCAATCGCCCGATTTGACCGGTGCGGCTGCGGGCCGCCCTCACCACCGGCGTCGGCACCCAGGGGAGACCATGACCAGCATCTCGCGCAGGACGGTGCTCAGTGCGACCGCTGCGACCGCAGCCCTCGGCGCGGTCACAGCCTGTTCCAGCGGCGGATCCGGTTCGGGCGGAAAGGGCTCCCCCGCCACCTCCCAGGATTCCGGCGGCGCGAGCACGACCCAGGGCGGCACCGCCGACCCCACCCGGGCGGTGGTGCCCAAGGGCACCCCGATCGGCGACGGCTCCAACGCGGACACCGGCCCGCAGCCGAACCAGCCCAAGCCCGAGAAGCTCAAGCCGGGCGAGCGGCCGCCGCAGTTCGTGGTCTTCTCCTGGGACGGCGCGGGCGGCACCGAGGACGGCCAGTTCCCCCGCTTCCTGAAGCTGGCGGAGCAGTACAAGGCCACGATGACCTTCTTCCTCTCGGGCATCTACGCCCTGCCCAAGGGCAAGGCCGACCTGTACCACCCGCCGAAGCACTCGGTCGGCGCCTCCGACATCCCGTACCTGTCGGACGGCGCGGTGAAGAGCACGCTCAAGCTCATCAGCCAGGCCTGGCTGGCCGGGCACGAGATAGGCACCCACTTCAACGGGCACTTCTGCTCCAGCCGTCCGGACAAGAACGGGGTCAACGTGTGGACCCCCGAGGACTGGCAGAGCGAGATCGACCAGGCGATCGGCTTCGTCACCCAGTGGCGGACCAACACCGGCTTCACCGACGTCGACCCGCTCCCCTTCGACTACAAGAAGGAGCTCATCGGCGGCCGCACCCCGTGCCTGGAGGGCCAGAAGGCGCTGCTGCCGACCATCGCCAACCTGGGCTGGAAGTACGACGCCAGCTCCTCGGGCGGCCTCCAGATATGGCCGCAGAAGGTGCAGGACGGCAAGATCTGGGACTTCCCGCTGCAGTCCATCCCGTTCCCCGGGCACAACTTCCAGGTCCTGTCGATGGACTACAACATCCTGGCCAACCAGTCCAAGGGCAGCACCAAGGGCGACCCGGCCATGTACGGCGAGTGGCGCACCCAGGCCACCAACTCCTACCTGGCGGGCTTCGAGCGGGCGTACAACAGCAACCGCGCGCCGTTCTTCGTCGGCAACCACTTCGAGCAGTGGAACGGCGGCATCTACATGGACGCCGTCGAGGAGGCCCTCAAGGCCATCGCGGGCAAGCCCGACGTCCGGCTGGTCTCCTTCAAGCAGCTGGTCGAGTGGCTGGAGGTGCAGGACCAGTCCACCCTGCGCAAGCTGCGCTCGCTCAATGTCGGCCAGGCGCCGGCCGGCGGCTGGGAGAGCTTCCTCGGCACGGCGGGCTGACGCACCGCGCCGAGGGCGGACGCCCTTGGCGCCGTCGGCCGCGCCGCCGGCGACCGGCGGGGGTTCGGCCCCCGCCGGCCGTTGTCGTCCCGGTCGGTTCCCTGGGCCGGGCGGCTACCCGGCGGCGGGCGGCCAGCGCTAGCCGGCGACGGGGGCGTCCGCGAGCAGGATGCGGACGATGCGGTCCGCCCCTGCCTCACCCCAGAGGATCGAGTAGTGGTTGGTGCCCGGCACCGGCACGGCGGACACCCGCTCCTGGTCCAGCCGGGCCAGCCCGATCCGCTCGTGGTCGTAGAGGCCCTGCGGCTCGTCGAGCAGACCGCGCTCGGCCCAGAGCAGGTCGGCCGGGCAGGGCAGCCGGTGCACGGCGGCTGCCGCGTCCTCGTCCAGCAGGACCTGGGCACCGTCGGTCTGCACCGCCTCCAGCACGCAGGAGGAGCGCAGTTCGGGCTCCGTGCCGACGAGGTCTCGCTGGGTGTAGGCGTCGATCCCCTCGGTCCACTCGCCGGCGAAGGCGGGGTGGCCGCGCCAGAACTCCCGGTAGGCGTCCCGGTCCGGAAAGGTCGTGGACAGCCGGGCCAGCGCGGGGCCGAGCACGGCGGCCAGGGCGTCCTCCTCGCGAACGCCCTGCGGCAGCGGGAAGGTGACCGCTCCGTCGACCAGCAGGACGCGACGGACCAGGTCGGGATGCCGGACGGCGGCCAGCGCGGTGACCCAGGCCCCCATCGAGTGGCCGACCACCGTGACGGGCCCCGAGCCCAGGGCGCCGATCAGCGCGGCCACGTCGTCGGCGTGCCGGGCCAGCCCGTACGGTCCGGCGACCGAGCGGCTCGCGCCGCGGCCCCGCAGGTCGGGCGCGAGCAGGGTGACCCGACCGGCGAGCCGGCGGGCTACCTCGTACCAGGCGAGGCCGTTGGCGGTGATGCCGTGCACCGCCACGATCGTCGGGGCCTGCGGGTCGTCGGCGGACCAGCGCAGGACGGCGAGGTCCCCGCCGGGCACGGGGACGGTCAACTCCTCGGGCTTCAGCGGCGACTGGCTCACGCGGGGGTACCTCCGGTGGGGTGGGCGGTTCCGAGGCCGGTCGGCGCCGGAGCTGAGCGCGCGGACCGGGCGGACCGGATGCGGGCAGGCAGTCTGGCCAGGCCGCCGGGCAGCAAGTAGACCACGGCGACGAACAGGGTGCCCAGCAGGAACAGGGGTTGGGAGAGCGGCACCTTCAGCACCGCCGGCAGGTCGGCCACGGTCGACGAGTTGGCGAGGTCGCCGAGCCGGTGGCTCGCCCAGGTGTACAGCACACCACCGAGCAGGGGCCCCCAGCGGGTGCCGGAGCCGCCGAGGACGACCATGACCAGGAGCGCGAGCGTGGCGTCCGAGGTGGCGGCCTGCGGGGTGGCGCCACCGGTCAGCAGCAGGTAGACCACCCCGCCCAGGCCGGCGAGCCCGCCGGACAGCACGAAGGCGACCAACTTGTAGCCGTAGGGCCGCAGTCCGAGCACCTCGACCCGGCGCTCGTTCTCCTTGATGCCCTCCCAGACCCGGCCCATGGGCGACTTGACGGCCCAGTGGACCGCGGCGACCGTCAGCACCAGGTAACCGACGGCGATCCAGTAGAGGTTGGCGGTGTTCTCGATCCCGAGCAGACCGGAGGGCAGCAGCTCGGCCGGGGCTGAGCGGCCCTCCTCGCCACCGGTGGCGCCACCAGGGTTGCGCTGGACGAGGATCGAGCCGGCCTGGGCGAAGGCGAGGGTGACCATGGAGAAGCCGATGCCGGTGACGCGCAGGCTGACCGAGCCGAGCAGCAGGGCCAGCAGAACGGAGCAGGCGACGCCGAACACCGCGGCGGCGGCGAACGGCAGTTGCAGCTCCAGCATGCCGAGGTCGGTGGCGTAGAGGCCGGTCGCGAAGTAGAGCGCGTGGCCGAAGGAGAGCAGTCCGGTCCGACCGAGCAGGAGGTCGTAACCGGTGGCGAGGCCCCCGTAGAGCAGGCACAGGGCTATCAGTTGGAGGCTTCCGGGGCTGCCGAGCGGGCCGTCGAGCAGTCCCGGGACGGGAAGCGCACTATATGGGGCGACAAGGAGCGTGATCAGCAGAGCAATCGGCCACCAGCGTAGCGCTCTGTGCACTCCTGTCCAACGAATAGTGACCGAATCACCTGTTCGAGGGATGGCGCCGGACTCGGCCTTGTGTTCACAATGGGTCTCGGCAAGGCCGGTGTCAGTCCCCCTTGTCACAGTGGCGGTGTCGGCGGAGCTGGTGTCAGTCCCCTCTGCCGGCATGGTGGTCACGGCAGGGCTGGTGTCAGTCCCCCCTGTCGGACGGGTGGCGCTGCGGCCGGCCGCAGGACCACCGGTGCTCGTGATCGGTGTTTCGGCGCTCACGCGAGCCTCCCGGTGAGTCCACGGGGTCGGACGAGAAGCAGCACGGCGAGCAGGACGACGACCGAGAGGTCGCCGAGCCCGGCGCCGGTGTAGTAGTTGGCGAACTGCTGGACGAGGCCGACGCCCACCGAGGCGACGGCGGCTCCGGTCACGGAGCCCATGCCGCCCATGACCACGACGACGAAGGCGAAGATGAGCAGGCCGGTCCCCTGGCCGGGGTTGACCGAACCGAAGTAGAGGCCCCCGAGGGCGCCACCGAGGGCGGCGGCAGCCCCGCCGAGGGCGAAGACGAGGGTGAACGCCTTCCGGACGTCGATGCCGAGCGCGGTGACCATCGCCCGGTCCTCGACGCCGGCCCGGACGATCAGCCCGTAGCGGGTGCGGGCGAGGAACAACCGAAGAGCGAGCAGCAGCAGGGCGGCGGCGGCCACCAGCACGAAGCGGTTGACCGGGACGGTCGCACCGAGCACGTGCCAGGTGCCGGACAGCAGCTCCGGCTGGGGGAAGGGGCGGGAGTCCGCCCCCCAGATCCCCATCAGCAGGGCGGGTACGGCAAGCCCGACCCCGACGGTGGCGAGGATCTGGTCGCGTGGGCGGCTGTAGAGGGGCCGGATCAGGAAGAGCTCCAGCAGGACGGCGGCGGCCGTTCCGACCAGGGTGCCGAACGGCACTGCGAGCCAGAAGGAGAAGCCGGCCTCGGTGCCGGCCCACCAGGTGGCGTAGGCGCCGATGGAGAGCAGGGCGCCGTGCGCGAAGTTGAGCACGTCCATCAGACCGAAGATCAGCGACAGACCGGAGGCGACCAGGAAGTACAGCGCACCGAGACCGAGTCCGGTACAGAAAAGGAGGACGACGGTGTCCATCAGGGCTTCACCTCGGCGGTGACGACAGGGGCGGCCGGGGAGGAGGCGGGCCGGGGCCCGCCGGCGAGCGGGTGGCGGGAGCCGACGCCGAGCAGGCGGCGGGCGGCTTCCTCGTCAGCCAACAGCTCGGCGGTGTCACCGCGGTGGGCGGTGCGACCGTCGGCCAGGACGGCACAGGTGCCGGCCAGTCGGCGGACGAGGGCGAGGTTCTGCTCGACCAGCAGGACGGGCACGGCCTCGGCCGCACGCGCCAGCACCTCGGCCACCTCGGCGACGATCTTCGGGGCCAGGCCCTTGGTGGGCTCGTCGGCGATGATCAACCGGTTGCGGTTGAGCAGCGTCCGGCCGATCGCCACCATCTGCTGCTGGCCACCGGAGAGCGTCCCGGCCAACTGGCCGGCCCGCTTTTTGAGTTCGGGGAAGAGCTCGTGGACGAGCGCGTAATTCGGCTCACCGGCCTCGCTCCCGCTCCCGCTCCCGGCGGCGCGCTCGGCGAGGCGGAGGTTCTCGGCGACCGTCAGGCCGGCGAAGATCCCCCGATCCTCGGGTGCGTACCCGATGCCATGCCGAACGACCAGATGCGTCGGAAGGGAGGAGAGTTCGGCACCGGAGAGCCGGATGCTTCCGGTGCGCGGCACCAGGCCCATGACGGCCTTGACGGTGGTGGTCTTGCCGGCGCCGTTGCGGCCCAGGAGTGCGGTCACCCCGGCGGGGGCCACGTCGAAGTCGACGCCGTGCAGGATGTGCAGCCCGTCGATGACCACCCGCAGATCGCGAACGGAGAGGAGGGGATCGGCAGCGGCAGCGGCCGACGATGAGACGGAGCGCGCCGAAGGAGAGGTGCGCTGAGCGGAGAACGGAGAGGAGGTCACAACGCCTCACCCAGGTAGGCCTGTTGCACGGTCGGGTCGGCCATCACGGCCTCGGGGGTGTCCAGGGCGAGCAGGGTGCCGTGGTGCATCACCGCGAGCCGGTCGGCCAGGCCGAGCAGGACGTCCATGTGGTGCTCGACCATCAGGACGGTCCGGCCCAGGTCGCGGTGCACGGAGCGGATCAGCTCGGTGAGAGCAGGCACCTCCTCCGCGCTGACACCGGCCATCGGCTCGTCCAGCAGGATCAGCCGGGGCTCGGAGACCAGCAGGACGGCCAGCTCCAGCTTGCGCTTCTCCCCGTGCGAGAGCGCACTGGCCAGGGTGTCCGCACGGTGGGTGAGATCGGTGCGTTCCAAGGTGTCGGCCAACTGCTGCTCGTAGCGGTCGGCGCGGCGCCAGAGCCGGTACGAGGCACGCGGCCCGGCCGCCGCCTGGGCGGCCAGTCGGACATGGTCGGCGACGGTCATCCCCGGCCAGAGGGAGGAGGTCTGAAAGGTGCGGCCGAGCCCGCGGCGGGCCCGGGCGTGCACCGCCTCGGCGGTGATGTCCGCACCGTCGAGGTGGAGGCTGCCGTGGGTCGCCGGGTAGATGCCAGAGATCAGGTTGAACAGGGAGGTCTTGCCGGCGCCGTTGGGCCCGATGAAGGCGATGAACTCGCCTTCGCCGACCGAGAAGGAGACGTCCTCGACGATCGGCACGCCGCGGACGGCCCAGCCGAGCCCGTCCAGTCGCAGCACCGGAGAGGGGGACGCGGAGGAACGCACGGACGAACTGGACTCGGCGGACGCGACGGAGGAGCCGGAAGGGGTGGAGGTGGTACGGGCGGACATCGGGATCAGCCCGCCATCGGGGTGACCGGGGGTGCCGCCTCGTCCGCGGTCAGGGTCTTCTCCACCGAGGGCTTGGCGGCGGCGCCATTGCCGGTCAGCCGCGCCTGGAACATCGGCTGGAGCAGGGCGTGGTCCTCGGCGCGGACCGTGGTCTTCCCCTTCACCCCGTCGAAGCTCCACCCTTCAAGGGCCTTGACCAGGGCCGAAGTGTCATCGGTGGAGCCGTGGTTGGACTCGACGGCGTGCACGATCATCTGGGCGGCGGTGAAGCCGTCCGGGGTGAAGATGTCCGTCTTCCCCCCGGCGGCGGTGACGGCGTCGGTCATGGCCTTCTCCACCGGGGTGCCGGCGGCGCCGTCGAAGTAGTGGTTCAGGAAGGAGATCTTCTCACCGGCCGGGCCGAACAGCGGGTAGGAGGCGGCCAGGTCGAGGCCGGTGACGACCTTGGTGTCGGCGAACACGTCCTGCTGGTTGAGCGCCGTCCACAGGGCCGAGGCGGTGTCGCCGGCCCAGGCGACGAACAGCAGGTCGGGCTTGGCGGTCTTGGCCTGGGTGGCGAAGGGGGTGAGGTCGGTGGCGCTCGGCGGGGCGAGCACCTGGTCGACCGTCGCGCCCTCGGCGCCGAGCACCGCCTTCACGGCGGCCACGTTGGCCTGGCCGAAGGCGTTGTCCTGAGCGAGCACGGTGACCTTCTTGCCCTTGGCGTCACCGACGAACGAGGCCGCGGTCTTGATGTCCTGGTAGGACTGGCGGCCGGAACGGAAGGTGTACTTGTTGAGCCCGGTGGCCTTGTCGGCCGCGGCCGGACCGCTGATGAAGAGCACCTTGTTCTGGGCGGCGATCGGGCCGACCTGGAGGGCCACGCCGGAGGCGGTGGAGCCGGCCAGCACCTTGTAGCCCTTGCCGATCAGGTCCTTGGCGGCGGACACCGCCTTGGCCGGGTCGCCGGCGTCGTCCTGCTCCTCGAACTCGATCTTGTGTCCGTCGACCGCGCCGGTGCCCTTGGTCGCGTAGCTCAGGCCGGCCTTGAAACCCTCCAGGTACTGCTTGCCGTAGGCGGCCAGCGGTCCGGTCTTGGAGTACACCAGGCCGACCTTGATCGGGCCCTTCGATCCACCGTCCGCCGCGCTCGTCCCGGCCGTGCCGGCCTTGGCGCAGCCCGAGGCGAGCAGGACGCAGGCCGCGAGGGCGGCGAGCTTCCGGGTCGGGCCGCCGGTCAGGGAGTCGCCCAGGCGGGCGCCGGAGGCGGTCCTGGAGGGGGCTGTCGAGCTGCGCATGGTGACCGACTCCTGAGGTGCGGCGGGGTGGATGCGGGAACCGTAGGTGTGCGGTGAGAGCAGCGACATGTGCCTGGTCGACGCATCAGGCCACCAGGCTGTGGTGGCAACCGACATACCATCGGCCGGTCGCCGTTCCCCGGGCTCGTGGGTGTGGCCCACCGACACGGATCCGCACCCACCCATGGGGGCAGCCGCCATGGCTACGGCGGCCCCCGCCCGGTGACGGTGGAGGGGCGCGGAGCCCGTCCGGCGGCAGCCACCCCAGCGGCGCGTCCGACCCGATCCGGCCCAGGCAGGACCTCAGCCCGGCCTGGCACGGCCGTGGGCTCCGCGCGGTTCCCGAGCCCGCCGGCCGCCCCTCTCCGCCTGCCCCTCCGTCCCGCAGCCTGCCCGTCCCCGCAGCCTCCTTCCTTCCGTCCCCCGCCTGCTCCCCTCCCTCCACCCCTCCGCTCTCCGTTCCTCCCTCCTCCCACTCCCTCACGAGGTGACCCCTTGGACAAGGTCCTGGACTCCCCCGCCGACGCGGTCGGGGACATCCCCGACGGTGCGGTCCTGGCCGTCGGCGGCTTCGGCCTCTGCGGCATCCCGAGCACGCTGATCGGCGCACTGGTGGACTCCGGTGCCACCGGGCTGCGGGTGGTCTCGAACAACTGCGGGGTGGACGACTGGGGGCTGGGCCTGCTGCTGCGGGCGGGCCGGATCGCCCGGATGACCTCCTCGTACGTCGGGGAGAACAAGGAGTTCGCCCGGCAGTACCTCTCCGGCGAGCTGGAGGTGGAGCTGACCCCGCAGGGCACGCTGGCCGAGCGGCTGCGGGCGGGCGGATCCGGCATCCCGGCGTTCTTCACCCCGGCCGGGGTCGGCACCCAGATCGAGGAGGGTGGGCTGCCCTGGCGCTACGCGGCCGACGGCTCGGTGGCCCTGGCCTCCCCGCCGAAGGAGGTCCGGGAGTTCGGCGGCCGTCGGTACCTGATGGAGGAGGCGATCACGGCGGACTTCGCGCTGGTCCGGGCCGAGGTGGCGGACCGGCACGGCAACTGCGTCTTCCACGCCGCCGCCCGGAACTTCAACCCGCTCTGCGCGATGGCGGGCCGGATCACCCTGGTCGAGGCGGACCGGATCGTCGAACCGGGCGAGCTCCCGCCGGACGCGGTGCACCTGCCCGGGGTGTACGTCGACCGGGTGGTGGCCGCCGACCCCGAGGACCGCCGCATCGAGCGCCGGACCGTCCGCCCCGCACTCCAGGAGGCCTGACCCGATGCCCATCGAGACTGCCGACCCCGCCCCCGTCACGGGCACGCCGGCCGCCCCCGCCCTCGACCCGCGCAACGCCCTGGCCGCCCGCGCCGCCCGCGAGTTGCGCGACGGCCAGTACGTGAACCTGGGCATCGGCCTGCCGACCCTGATCCCCAACCACCTCCCGCCGGGCGTCGAGGTGGTGCTGCACTCGGAGAACGGCATCCTCGGCGTCGGCCCGTTCCCGGAAGAGGGCACCGAGCACGCCGACCTGATCAACGCCGGCAAGGAGACGGTGACGGTCGCCCCCGGCGCCTCGTACTTCGACTCCGCCTTCTCCTTCGGCATGATCCGGGCCGGGCGGATCGACGTCTCGGTACTCGGCGCGATGCAGGTGTCGGCCGCCGGGGACCTCGCCAACTGGATGATCCCCGGCAAGATGGTCAAGGGCATGGGCGGCGCGATGGACCTGGTCCACGGGGCCCGTCGGCTGATCGTGGTGATGGAGCACACCGCCCGGGACGGCTCGCCGAAGATCGTCGAGGAACTGTCACTTCCGGCCACCGGTCGAGGAGTTGTGGACCGGATCGTCACCGACCTCGCCGTGATCGACGTGACCCCGGAGGGCCTGCGGTTGGTGGAGACGGCTCCGGGCGTCGACTTCGCGGAGGTCCGGTCGGCGACCGGTGCCACCCTGCTGCCCCCGCTCTGAGCAGTCCGACCCCGTACGGACGGCCGGGTCGCCCCTGAGGGACGGTCCGGCCGTTCCGCTGCCCCGCGAACCACCAGCAGACCACTCGCGGAGCACCCGCGAACCACCCGCAGACCACCCGCTGAGCACCCACAAGCCACCCCGGAACCCGAGATTCCCCCGCAATAGCATCAACCCCCGCCATTGCGGCCGGGAACCGTGTCATCTTCATGCCTCGGCGGCGGCGATCTCCCGGACTGGTTGCGATCACCGTTGCGCTCAGGGAGAGTTGAGGAGACCAAGGATCCCGACGTGCCCGGAGGGGAAACGGGAAAGTGCATCGGGATCCCGAATTCGAAGCCGCCGCACCGCCGCACCGCCGCTCCACGGAACCGATCGCACACGCCGAATGCGCTGGACGGCCCAGCCGATTCGAGCTGACGCCGACCGATTCGGCCCCGTTCCGCCCTGTTCCACTTCCACCCGGACGGCTCCGAGTCGAGGCAAGCCCACGCAGAAGCCGAGCGAGCCTAGCGAGGCGCGAACTCCGGGGGGAGCAGCTATGACCACGCCGCCGTTCTCGCGACGAAAGGGCGTCGGAACGGCCCACGGGCGAGGTCCCGGGCAGCTGGACGAGGCCGCCCTGAGCGCCGTTCCGGTTCCCGAAGCCCCTTACGACTACGGTCACTTCAGCCGTCTCGCCGGCCCGGCGTACGACCCGGACGAGGACGACGACCTCGGCGGCGGCGTCTACTGGCCCGAACCGGCCGCCCGCTACGGCCCCGCGCCCGCGGCCGCCCCGTACGACCCACCCCCCGGCGCCCCGTACGACCCCACCTCGACGACCGCCCCGTACGGCCCCGCCCCGTACGACTACGACCCGCCCCCCGCACCCCCCTACCGCGTCCGGTACCGCAGCCTGCTGCGCCGCGAGCCGCACCGGATCCGCGCCGCCCTGCTGATGATGGCGGCCCCCGTGGTGGAGGCGGTGCTGCTGGTCTGGCTGCTGCTGCCGGAGCACTGGCCCGAGCGGCTGGACGAGACGAACGCCCTGGTGCTCCTGGGCGACAAGGTGATGATCGGCATCATCGCCGTCGTCGAGGTGTTCCGGCTGGTCAACGTCGTCTCCAACACCCACGCCACGCTGGTCGCCCGCGACCCGGTCCCGGTGACACCGGAGGCCGGGACCCGGGTCGCCTTCCTCACCACCTGCGTGCCGGGCAAGGAACCGCCCGAGATGGTGCGGGCCACGCTGACCGCGGCCCGGGCCGTGCGGCACGACGGACCTTACGACGTCTGGTTGTTGGACGAGGGAAACGATCCTGCAATGCAGGCGCTCTGCACCGAACTGGGCGTGCGCCACTTCAGCCGTGCCGGCCGCCCGCACTGGAACCGGCCGAAGGGCCGGTTCCGCGCCGGAACCAAGCACGGCAACTACAACGCCTGGCTCCAGGCCCACGGCGACGACTACGAGTTCTGGGTGTCCGTGGACACCGACCACGTCCCGCTGCCGGACTTCTGCGAGCGGATGCTCGGCTACTTCCGCGACCCGGACGTGGCATTCGTGGTCGGCCCCCAGGTGTACGGGAACTACCGCACCTCGGGCTCGGCCGTCACCAGGTTCTCCGAGAGCCAGCAGTACCTCTTCCACGCCCTCATCCAGCGTGCCGGAAACCGTTACGGCGCACCGATGTTCGTGGGCACCAACAACGCCGTCAGAATCCGGGCGCTCCAGTCGATCGGCGGATTGTACGATTCCATCACCGAGGACATGGCGACCGGCCTGGAGTTCCACCGCAGCCGGAACCCGGAGACCGGGGAGCGCTGGAAGTCCGTGTACACCCCGGACGTGCTGGCGGTCGGCGAAGGGCCGTCCTCCTGGACCGACTTCTTCTCCCAGCAACTGCGCTGGAGCCGGGGCACCTACGAAACCCTGCTCACCCAGTACTGGCGGGTGCTGTGGAAGCTGTCGCCCGGCCGGCTGCTCAACTACTCGCTGATGGTGGGCTTCTACCCGATGGCGGCCCTCACCTGGCTGCTCGGCGGCCTGTCCAGCGTGCTCTACCTGGGCTTCGGCGCCTCCGGCGTGCACGTCTCCTCGGAGATCTGGATGATGCTCTACAGCGACGCCGCCGCGCTCCAACTCCTGCTCTACACCTGGAACCGCAAGCACAACGTGAGCCCGCACGAGCCGGCCGGCTCCTCCGGGGTCGCCGGCATGGTGATGTCGGCGCTCTGCGGCCCGGTCTACGCGGCCTCGCTGCTCCAGGCACTCGTCCGCCGCCGCAGCCGCTTCGTGGTGACGCCCAAGGGCCGCTCGGCCAGTACCGACCGGCTCGGCGCCTTCCGCTTCCACCTGTTCTGGACGCTGGTGTTCGGCGGCGCGATCACCGCCTCCTACTTCACCGGCTACGACCACGCCGCGATGCGCACCTGGGCCTGGATCGCCCTCCTGCTCACCCTCCTGCCGGTCCTGATCACCATCGGCGACGCCGTCCGTCGCCGACGGAGCCGCCCCACCGCCACCCTCACCGTCACCGGCGGCCCGGCCTCGACCCCTGGCGTCCTCCTGGAGAAGCGCCGCCCGCGCCACGCCCGCCACGCCCGCGATCCCCGCGCCTCCACAACCTCCGTACCCCCCGCAGCCCCCGTACCACCCGCAGCCCCCGCACCACCCGCAGCTCCCGTACCGCCCGGACACCCCCTGACACCCACCCACTGACGACCTCCCGAGGGGAGCACCCACGTGAAGATCCACAAGGCCGGCCGCACCAAGCGCCTCGCCCTCGGCAGCACCGTCGCACTGACCGTGGCCGGGATGAACGCGCCGGCCGTCCTCGGCTTCGCCTCCGAGCAGTACCACCACTACGTGATCAACCGCCCCGAGTACAAGGCGCAGTACGGCCACTGGCAGACCCTGTCGCTGCCCGCCGAGTTCCGGGTCAACGCCGTGCACGCGACCCTGCTGCGCACCGGCAAGGTCCTGATCGTGGCCGGCTCCGGCAACGACGAGAAGCAGTTCAACGCCGGCACCTTCAAGAGCCTGCTCTGGGACCCGGCCGAGAACACCTACAAGCTGGTCCCCACCCCGGCCGACATGTTCTGCGGCGGCCACACCTCGCTGCCGGACGGCCGCGTCCTGGTGGCCGGCGGCACCCAGCGCTACGAGAAGCTGGCCGGCGCCGTGAAGAAGGCGGCGGGCGTCATGCGGGTGCGCAACGAGAGCCCGGAGCACGACCGGACCTTCCCCAAGGGCACCGTCTTCGTCTCCCCGAACGGCCACGAGTACGCCAGCACCGCCGCGGTGACCGTCCCGGCCGCGACCAAGACCGGCTCCGGCAAGCAGACCGTGGTCACCGCCGGCGAGCAGCACGTGTACGTGGAGGCGGCCGGCCCGGGCCCGGACTACGCCTCCGACTCCCCCGCCCAGTACCGGATCAAGGGCCTGAGCGGCACGGACGCCCACAACCTGTACGGGCAGAACGAGAAGCTGACCCTGGACAAGCAGGAGTACCAGGGCATCCGCTCCGCCTTCGAGTTCAACCCGGACACCGAGCTGTACGAGCCGGTCACCGACATGGCCCACGCCCGCTGGTACCCGACGCTGACCGGGCTGGGCGACGGCCGGGTGGTCACCGTCTCCGGGCTGGACGACACCGGGGAGATCCTCAACGGCAACGACAACGAGATCTACGACCCGAAGACCAAGTCCTGGTCCAAGGGCCCCGACCACTACTTCCCGACCTACCCGGCGATCTTCCTCACCGCCTCCGGCCGGCTCTTCTACTCCGGCTCCAACGGCGGCTACGGCCCCGGCGACAAGGGCCGCGAGCCCGGCCTGTGGGACCTCTCGAACGGGGCCTTCCAGCCCGTCCCCGGTCTGCGCGACCCCGGCCTGACCGAGACCTCCTCCTCGGTGCTGCTGCCGCCCGCGCAGGCGCAGCGGGTGATGGTGCTCGGCGGCGGTGGCGTCGGCGAGTCCCCGCTGTCCACGGCCCGCACCGACATCGCGGACCTCTCCTCCGCCAAACCGGCCTTCACCCCGGGGCCTGACCTGCCGGCCGGCGGCACCCGCTACCTCAACAGCGTGATCCTCCCGGACGACACCGTCTTCACCACCGGCGGATCCAGTGGCTACCGCGGCCGCGGCGACAGCGACCTGCTCAGGGCGCAGGTGTACCACCCGGATTCGAACAGCTTCAGCACCGCCGCCGAGCCGACCGTCGGCCGCAACTACCACTCCGAGGCGCTGCTGCTGCCGGACGGCCGGGTCGCCGTACTCGGCTCCAACCCGCTCTTCGCGGACAAGGCCGAGACGCAGCCGGGCGGCTTCGAGCAGCGCATCGAGATCTACACCCCGCCGTACCTGTACCACGGCGACCGCCCGCAGGTCGGTGCCGTTCCGCGGACGGCCAGGCTCGGCGGGTCCGTCACGGTCGGCACCGCCCGGCCGGAGGCGGTCGCCACCGCCAAGCTGATCCGGCCGAGTTCGGTGACCCACGTGACGGACGTCGAGCAGCGCTCGGTGGCCCTGGACGTCACCGGGCGGACGGCGGACGGCGTCTCACTCGCCCTTCCCGGCAACGCCGACCTGCTGCCGCCGGGCTGGTACATGCTGTTCCTGACGGACGCCGCCGGCACCCCGTCGGTCGCCCGCTGGATCCAGGTCACCGGCTGACGCCCGAGAAACGGCGCGGGCGGCCCAGGCGGAGCGGGCGGAACGGGCGGCCTGTGCGGCCCGGGCGGCCCCGGCGGAGCGAGCGCCCTCAGCGCGCCGCCCGCGCCAGCCCGAGCGCGTACGGCAGCCAGAACTCGCCCGCCCTGGGCTCGCCCCGGCCGCAGTCGCCGTCCGACTCCCCCGGGTTCTTGATCCACAGGTAGGCGTCCACCCCGGGCCGGCCGGTCTCGGTGGTCGGCCGCTCGCCGAGCGCGCGCCCGGGCGGGTTGCACCAGGAGGCGCCGCCGAGCGCCCCGTTGCCGCTGCGGCTGGTGTCGATGACGAAGTTCTTCCCGCCGAGGGCCGCGGAGAGACTGGCGCCGTACGCCGCGTTCCGGTCGGTGTCGTAGAAGTTGGCGACGTTCACGGCGAAGCCGTCCGCCGCCGCGATGCCCGACTTGCGCAGGGCGGTGGCCAGTTCCGCCGGGTCCTGCGCCCAGCCCGGGTTGCCGGCGTCCAGGTAGACCCGCGCGTTCGGGTTCTTCTTCAACTCCTGGACGGCGAAGGCCAGCAGGCCGTACCGCTCGGCGGCGAGGTCGCCCTTGATCCCGCAGCCGTCCAGGGTGTGCGCGACGGCGTCCGGCTCCAGCACCACCCAGGCCCTGCGGTCCCCGAGGGCCTGCGCGACGCCGGTGATCCAGGCCCGGTAGGCGGCCGCGTCGGGGGCGCCGCCGGCGGAGTACTGGCCGCAGTCGCGGTGCGGGATGTCGTACGCGACGAAGACCGCCGTCCGGCCCGCCTCGGTGGCCTGCCGGCTCACCTGCTCGGCGATCTCCCGGGCGCCCTGTTCGCCGAGCCACTGCGAGGACGGCTGGGTGGCGATCCGCAGCAGCTCGTCGGCCTCCGCCGTCCGGCCCTGGCCGCGCAGCGCGGTCACCTGGCGGGCGGCGTTGGTCCGGTCGGAGACGTAGAAGGCCTGCCCGGGAGGCTGGGCGAGCTCCCCGACCCGCCCCGCGCCGACGCCCCCGCCTCCGCCACCGCCCGGACCCGAACTCGCGACGGCGCCCGGCGTGCCGCCGTCCGACCCGCTACAGCCGGAAACGACGGCCATCACCCCGGCCAGCAGCGCCCCCACGGCCCACCGCAACGTCCCCGTCCGCCCCAGCCCGTGCACGTGACGCCCCTCCCCGGACCGGTCCGGCGACCGGTCCGCACCAGCTAAGCACACCCGGTACCGGCCGACGGCCACCGTCGCTGAACGCCAAGTGGCCGTGGACGAACGGGACATCGAACCCGTCCGGCCCACGGCCACCGACACTCGAACCGAGATGCTCGAACCAGGGCGCTCACACCGAGGTGCTCGAGCCCGGGCTCACGCCTCCTTCAGGTTCGGCACCTGCCAGTCGATCGCCTCGGCGCCGAAGGAGTCCAGCGCGGTGTTGATCTGGGAGAACGGGCGGCTGCCGAAGAACAGCTTGGCCGACAGCGGCGACGGGTGCGCCCCCTGCACCACCACGTGCTTGGTGGTGTCGATCAGCGGCAGCTTCTTCTTCGCGTAGTTGCCCCACAGCACGAAGACGACCGGCTCCTCGCGGTCGCTCACCGCCTTGATCACGGCGTCGGTGAACTTCTCCCAGCCCTTCGCCTTGTGCGAGTTGGCCTCGTGCGCGCGGACCGTGAGCACCGCGTTGAGCAGCAGCACGCCCTGCTCGGCCCAGTGCATCAGATAGCCGTTGTCCGGGGCGGGGATGCCCAGGTCGGCGTCCAGCTCCTTGAAGATGTTGCGCAGCGACGGCGGCGTCTTGGTGCCCGGGAGCACCGAGAAGCTCATGCCGTGGGCCTGGCCGTTGTCGTGGTACGGGTCCTGGCCGAGCACGAGCACCCGGACCTTGTCGTACGGGGTGGCCTCCAGCGCGGCGAACTCCTGGCCGCTCGGCGGGAACACCTCGTGCTCCGCGCGCTGGGCCGCCACGAAGGCCGCCAGCTCGGCGAAGTACGGCTTCTCCGTCTCGGCGCCGAGCACCTCGCGCCAGGACTCGGGCAGCTCCAGCCCGCCGCCCGCGCCGGCCTCGACCACGCCCGCCTCGACCGTGTCCGTCACGACATCTACCTCCCACACCGCGGCTGCTGCGCCGCACGCCCTCTTTCACCCCGAACGCTACACAGCCCCACCGACAACTCACGTCCCCGGAGCCGGTCCCGGGCCCGGATGGGCGGCCGCCGCCGGCCCCTACCAGCGGGTACGAAACGGCCCCGCCCCGGCGACCGGCCGGAACGGGGCCCACGACAGAACCGCGGCGGCCGGAGGGCTGCCGGCGCGGGGACGTCCCTAGATCAGCTCGATCAGGTCGGCGATCGACTGGACCACACGGCCCGGACGGTACGGGAAGCGCTCCACGTCGGCGGCGGAGGTCAGCCCGGTGAGCACCAGGACGGTCTCCATGCCGGCCTCCATGCCCGCGACGATGTCGGTGTCCATCCGGTCGCCGATCATCACCGCCGTCTCGGAGTGGGCCCCGGCGGTGTTCAGCGCCTCGCGCATCATCAGCGGGTTGGGCTTGCCGACGAAGTACGGCTCGACCCCGGTCGCCTTGGTGATCAGGGCCGCGACCGAGCCGGTGGCCGGCAGCACGCCCTCGGTGGAGGGGCCGGTCTCGTCCGGGTTGGTGCAGATGAACCGGGCGCCCTGGTTGATCAGGCGGATCGCCTTGGTGAGCGCCTCGAAGGAGTAGGTGCGGGTCTCGCCGAGCACCACGTAGTCGGGGTTGTTGTCGGTGAGCACGTAACCGGCCTGGTACAGCGCGGTGGTCAGCCCCGCCTCGCCGATCACGTACGCGGTCCCGTTCGGCCGCTGGCTCTTGAGGAACTTGGCGGTGGCCAGGGCGGAGGTCCAGATGCACTCCTCGGGCACCTCCAGCCCCATTCCCGCGAGCCGGGCGCTGAGGTCGCGCGGGGTGTAGATGGAGTTGTTGGTGAGGACCAGGAAGGGCTTGCCGGACTCCCGCAGCTTGCGCAGGAACTCCTCCGCCCCGGGGATCGGGGTGCCCTCGTGGATGAGGACCCCGTCCATGTCGGTCAGCCAGGACTCGATGGGCTTGCGGTCTGCCACGTGCGTGTCTCCCGAAGTGTTGCAACGTCATGCGTAGTACGAGGGCCCTGACGCGGCACAGCCTAATCCGCCCAGGTGTCCGGGGACAGAACGTCCCGCCCACCGGAACCTCCCCGGCACTCCCCACCCGCGCACCCCGCCCGCGCACCCCGCCCGCACTCCCCACCCGCGCACCCCGGCCCCGCGCACCCCGGCCCCCGTGCACCAAACCGGGAGCAAGCGGGCGCCCCGTGATTGAGTAGGCGCATGACCCCGAAGACGAGCTCCGGTCCGTTCCGCGTCGGCCTGGTCGGCTACGGCCTGGCCGGTTCCGCGTTCCACGCGCCTCTGATCGCCACCACGCCGGGCCTGCGGCTGGATGCCGTGGTCACCGCCAATCCCGAGCGGCGTGCCCAGCTGGCGCGTGAGCACCCGGGCGCCCGTGCCGTGGACACGCCCGAGCAGCTGCTCGCCGACCCGGACGCGCTCGACCTGGTCGTCATCGCCTCGCCCAACCGCACCCACGCGCCGCTCGCCCGCGCCGCCCTGCGGGCCGGCCTGGCCACCGTGGTGGACAAGCCGCTGGCGGGCACCGCCGCCGAGGCGCTGGAGCTGTGCCGGCTCGCCGAGGAGCGGGGCGTCCTGCTCTCCGTCTTCCACAACCGGCGCTGGGACGGCGACTTCCTCACCGCGAGCCGCCTGGTGCGGGGCGGCGCGCTCGGCCGGGTGCACCGCTTCGAGTCCCGGTTCGAGCGCTTCCGTCCCAAGCCCAAGCCGGGCTGGCGGGAGCTGGCCGATCCGGCCGAGGTCGGCGGCACCCTGTACGACCTGGGCAGCCACCTGGTCGACCAGGCGCTCACCCTGTTCGGGCCGGTCGAGACGGTGTACGCGGAGATCGACGTGCGGCGCGACGGCGCGGTGGTGGACGACGACGCGTTCCTGGCCCTCACCCACGCCTCCGGCACCCGCTCCCACCTGTGGACCAGCGCCGTCACCCCGCTGATCGGCCCGCGGCTGCGGGTGCTCGGCGACACTGCCGGCTACGTCAAGCCCGGCATGGACCCGCAGGAGGCCGACCTGCGGGCGGGGCTGCGGCCGGACGGCACCCGCCCGTGGGGCGCCGACCAGCCCGCGCACTACGGCACCCTCGGGACCGACGAGTCCGCGATCTCGCTGCCGACCGACCCGGGCGACTACCCCGCCTTCTACCGGGGCGTCGCCGCCACCCTGGCCACCCCGGGCACCCCGCCCCCGGTCGACCCGCGCGACGCGGTGGCCGCCCTGGCCGTCCTGGAGGCCGCCCGCGCCTCCGCCGCGACCGGGACGGCGGTCCGCCTGGGCTGACGGACGGCCGCTCCGCCGGCCCGCTGCGCCCTCCCTTGAACCGAGCTCCTACGATGATCGCCATGAGCACCCGGGGGGAGCGGCGGGCCGCACGCAAGGCCGCGGACGAGGAGCGGATCCGCCAGGACCAGGAGCGGGACCGGCGGTTCAGCGCGCGCGAGAGCGCCGGAGCGTTGGCGCTGCAGCGGAAGGCCTGGGCCCGCGGGGACCGGACCGACTTCGGCGGGTGCGTGAAGGCGACCGGGCCGGACGGCCGACCGGTCCTGATCGCGATCGAGCGGCCGTACGGGTACCAGGAGCCCGCGAAGGGCAGCTTCGTCGAGAAGCTGCTGAACGTCCTCGCCGTCATCCCCTTCATGGAGATCGTCGCCGTTGCGGTCGTCGTGCTGTTCCTGACGTTCCGCTGGCTGTTCATCGAGCTGACCGGCCGCCCGCACTTCGTGGTCACCGCCCGCCCTGAGGGGGGTGGTGACGAGCAGGTGGTCACCAGGACCCGGCGGCGCCCTGCCGCGATCAAGGCCGCGACGGCCCTGGCGGACGAGGTGGATCGCAGCGGGACCGCCGCCCTCACACCCCGATGACCTCCACCGCCGGGCCCAGCCCCCGGAAGTCCGCCACGTTGCGGGTGTACAGCGGCAGCCCGTGGGCCGAGGCCACTGCGGCGATCATCAGGTCTATCCGCCGCGGGCGCGGCTGCCGCCCCGCGGCGATGGTGAGGGTGACCAGCGTCCCGTAGCGGGCGGCGGCGGCCGCGTCGAAGGGCAGTGGGTCGAAGTCCGCCATCGCCGCGCCCAGCACCTCCAGCCGGGCCGCCCGGCTGGCCGGGTCCCTGGCCATCGACACGCCCTGCTGCAACTCGGCGAAGGTGATGGCGGTCAGCTCCGGTACGGCCGGCAGGTCGGACGGGCTGAGCAGCGCCAGATCGATGTACACGCAGGTGTCCAGCACCCCGGCCGGCCTTCGTCGGGGCGCCCTGCGGCGCTCAGCCACGCCGCCGCTCGAACGGGTCGTCGCCCTCGTCCCCCACCAGTTCCTCGGGCCCGAAGTACTCCTCGGCCTCCTTGCGCATCTGCTGGTAGTCCACCCGCGGCAGCTTCACGTGCCGCGCCACCAGCTCCTCCGCCGTGAGCCGCCGGCGCCCGGACACCGGCCGCAGCTCGGCGACCTCGACCCCGTTCCTGGTGATGTGGAAGGTCTCCCCCGCCTCCACCGCGTCCATCACCGCGGCGGAGTTGTTCCGGAACTCCCGCTGGGTAATCGTCTTCACCCTTCCACGGTAGCCCCGCGTAGCACCGCCGGCTACACCCCCCGCACGTCCTGCCCCCTCCGCCGGGAAGGGCACCTTCGAGCACGAACGGAAACGGAGCGACGACGGGCGCGGGCGCGGGCGGGGACGCACCGCCGGGGAAATCCCCGACGGGCGGGAACCCTGCGGCTCGGAGGATCGTCGTGCTGGTACGTCAGGGAGCCGAGGACACCGGGAGGGGGAGGGCGCCGTGGCCGTGGTCGCGATGCTGCTGGGCCTGCTCCGGGTGTTGACCGGGGAGTCGGTGGCCGACAGCGGGACGCTGGCGTCGGTTGCCGCCGTGGCGGCCGTGGTGCTGGTGGCCGGGGCGGTCGCCGGGGCACTGGCCGGGGCGCGGCTACTGGGGGCACGGGCACCGGCGGCGGTGCGCAGCGGGGTGCTGCGGCGTCGGGCGTTCGGTACGGCGTTCCTTCCGCAGCGTGATCCGGACGCCCGGGGCAGGCGACGCCCCAGGGCGCCGGGAGCGGCCCCGGCGGCCGCGTGAACCCTCTTCCGCCGGTCTTCCGCGAGTCTTCCGCAGGACCGTAAGACCGTAAGACGTTCTCCGTGGCCGTCCTCCGCCGATCACTCATGTCCTGAGACCCCGGAGGGCTCGCTTCACCATGTCCGTACTCGCCGTTCTCGACCCGGCCGTCGCCGTGGCGCACGCCGTCGTCGCCGCCGTCGCCCACTTGGTGCCGACCGCGCCGGCCATCGTCCTGTTCACCGTCGCCGTCCGGCTGGCGCTGCACCCGCTGGCGCGGGCGGCGGCGCGCGGGGAGAAGGCCAGGGCGCGGCTGGCGCCGAAGGTCGCCGCGCTGCAGCACAAGCACCGGGCCCGGCCGGAGAAGCTGCGGGAGGCGATGGCCGAGATGTACCGCAAGGAGCAGGTGTCGCCGTTCGCGGGGTGCCTGCCGCTGCTGGTGCAGATCCCGTTCTTCTCCGTGATGTACCGCCTGTTCACCACCCCGAATGACCTGCTGGACCACACCCTGTTCGGCGTGCCGCTGGGCCTGCGCGTCACGGGGGCGCACGGCGCCGGGCAGTGGGTGGTGTTCGGGGTGCTGTTCGCCGGGCTGGCGGCGGTCGGGGTCGTCAACTTCCCCCGGGCCCGGCGCGCGGCCGCGGCGGCGGCAGCGGCATCGACGGCGAAGGCTCCGGCCCGGCCGGGGGCGGCGCTGCTGCCGTACCTGTCGTTCGGGTCGGTGCTGTTCGCGGCGCTGGTGCCGGTGGCCGCCGTGCTCTACCTGCTGACGACCGGCGTCTGGTCGGCCGCCGAGCGGGCGTGGCTGCACCGGGACGGGACGCCCGTCCCGGCGGCCTCGGCGATGGGCTGACGGTCCGTCAGAAGTGGCGCAGCAGCTCGGGGAAGGTCCCGAGCTGCAGCGTCGCCTCGTCGGGGCCGAGTTCCGTGTGCTCCAGCACCCAGGTGTGCTCGTGCGGGATGAAGACGGTGCGCAGGCCGGCCCGGCGGGCGGGGGCGATGTCGGACTTGGGCGAGTTGCCGATCATCCAGGTCCGGCCCGGGTCGAGGCCGAGGTCGGCGGTGAGCTGCCGGTAGGTGTCGACCGACTTCTCGGCGACGATGTGGACGCCCCGGAAGTGGTGGTCGATGGTGGACTCGGTCACCTTGCGCCGCTGTTCGTCCTGGTCACCCTTGGTGAGCAGGAGCAGGTGGTGGCGGTCGGCGAGGGCGGCCAGGGTGTCGGCGACGCCGGGGATCAGTTCGACGTCGCGGCTGGTCAGCGGGGTGAGCAGGTCGTCGATGCGGGCCTGCTCCTCGGCCGTGGGGGTGCGGCTGTTGAGCTGCTGCAGGCAGTCGGCGAGGCTCTGCCGGAAGACGGTGGCGCCGTAGCCGAGGGTGGCGGAGTTGGCGGCCTCGATCTCGTTCAGCAGGGCCCTGGTGCGCACGTGCTCGGCCGGGGCGGCGACCCAGTTCAGGAAGCCGTCGATGACCCGCTCGAAGAGGACGTTGTTCTCCCAGAGGGTGTCGTCGGCGTCGAAGATCAGGGTCTGGTCGGTGTGCATCCGGTGGTCTCCAGGGGACATCGGTCGGGCGGCAGGGGGCAGTCGGGCGGGCAGCGGCGGGAGTCGGTCAGGCGGGCGGCAGCAGGCGGGCGGCGCGGTCGAGGGTCTCGCGGAGGTTCTCCTCGGTGGTCCGTCGCCCGGCATCCTCGACGGTGAGCCACTCCAGCGGGGCCGCCGGGTTCTCCGGCCGGGCCGACTCCGGGGTGCCGGTGGCCAGCAGGAAGCGCAGGTCTGCGTGCTGGTGCGCGGGTTCGGCGGGCGAGGCGGGGACGGGCACCACGGCGAGGTGGACGAGGGCCGGGCCGGGCCAGGGGGTGAGGTCGGTCAGGCCGGTCTCCTCCAGGCCCTCGCGCAGGGCGATGTCCAGCGGCCGGGTCTCCCCCGGGTCGCCGTGGCCGCCGACGTGCAGCCAGGCCTGCTGGCGGACGTGCCAGCGCAGCAGGACGCGGCGGGTGGGCGGGTGGACGATCAGCGCGGAGGCGGTGAAGTGGAGCGGGAAGGTGCCCCTGTTCCAGGCGTCGGCGACGTCGAGGAGCCGGCGGGCCCGCTCGTGGTCGGCGGTCTCCACCGGCCCGTGCGGGCGGTGGTCCGCCAGCAGTCGGGCCAGGTCGGGGCTCTGGGACGGGGCGCCCGTGGTCACCATGGATCTGCGCTCCTCGTTCCGCTCCGGGACCGCGCGGTCGGGGGCGAGCGGTCGGCCCCGGGGCTTCAGGTTCCGGCGAACCCGCGCAGCCTAGCCCGGCCCGCTCGGGCGGCCCACCGGTTTTCACCGCCCACTCCACCGCCCACCCGCCGTACAGACCGCCGCCCGCACCGCCCCGCACACCGCCCCGCACCCCTCCGACAGCCGTCCGCGACAGACGTTCCACCGGTGGACACCTCCCGTACCACCACCGGCGCCCCACCCGGTCGGGGCGTTCCCCCGGAGGCCGTAGCCTGTGGTGATCGTTTCAGGACAGGTGGAGGGAAGTCGTCATGGTGGCTGCTCCGGCACTCGCCGAGCTGCGCGAGGTGTGCCAGCCGCAGGCCAAGCTTCAGAGCCGCAACGGCGAGCACTGGGCGGGCCGGATGTACATGCGGGCGATCTCGCTGCGGACGACCCGGCAGCTGGTGCGCACCTCGGTGTCGCCGAACACCCTCACCTGGGTGATGGTGGTGTGCGGGATCGGCGGCGGCGCGGCCCTGCTGATCCCGGGTCTGACCGGCGCGGTGCTGGCCGCCGTGCTGTTCCAGCTGTTCCTGCTGTTCGACTGCGTGGACGGCGAAGTGGCGCGCTGGAAGCGCCGGTTCAGCATGGCCGGGGTGTACGTGGACCGGCTCGGCGCCTATCTGGCGGACGCCGCGCTGATGATCGGCGCGGGCGTACGGGCGGCGCGCGGCGGGTCGGAGCTGTGGGTGTCGGCGGGGCTGGCGGCCGCGCTGGGCGTGGTGCTGCTCAAGGCCTCGACCGACCTGGTGGACGTGGCCCGGGCCCGCAGCGGGCAGCTCCCGGCGACCGAGGAGTCGACGCAGCCGCGTTCCCAGGGCATCGCGACGGCCCGCAGGCTCGCCTCGGTGTTCAAGATCCACCGGGTGACGAACGGCATCGAGGCCTCGCTGGTGCTGCTGGCGGCGGCCGCGGTGGACGCGGGGCTCGGCAACCTGGACGCGACGCGGTGGACGCTCGCGGGCATCACGGTGATCACCTGGGGCATGGTGGTCGCGCACCTGGCATCGATCCTGTCCTCCTCGCGACTGCGCTGAGCGCGCGGGCGGACGGGCGAACGGACGGACGAACGAAGGGACCGCCGGAATCGGCAACGCGCCCTGCAGGGAGGTCGACTCTGCCGACTTCCCTTGCAGGGCGCGCCACTTCGCCGGGAGGAGGCTCAGCGGCCGGAGCGGCTCGCGGACGCGGAGGACCCGGCGGCGGACGCAGAGGACGAGGCAGTCAAGCCGGCCCGGCCGGTGGCGGTGGTGGCGGTACGGACGGAACGCTTCAGGGCCATGTGCATGACAGGATCCCTTTCCGGGAGGGGGAGCCGAGGGAGGGCCAAGGAGGGCCGAGGAGACGGAAGTCGCGCCGCGGCCGGTCAGCTCAGCGGCTTGCCGGTGCACCAGGCGTCGCCCCAGGCCGTCGTCGCGACGCAGTTGTGGCCGCCCTGCCCGTAGCTCGCACCCGCGCTCGAGCCCGTCGGCGTCGCATCGTCGAACACGGAGGCACCGGCCGGGGACACCCCGCCCAACCAGGCGGCGGCGCCCAGCGCGACCGCGGCCAGGGTCCGCGTCACGATTCCTCGCATGCCGACAACTCCCATCACTTCGGGGACAGTTCCACACGTTCCGGGCCTCTCCGCGGTTCCCGCCGCAGCGCCCGGCCCGTGCTCGCCACCCTGCCAGGCGGCGGATGGCCACGGCATCCCCCGCAAGGGATCATGAGCCTGCCTGGCAGCTTTAGGAGGCATGCGATGGACCCCGAGACCGGCCCCGATCCGACCGTCGACGTACCCGCACTCGACAGCACCGCCGTCACCCTCTATCGCTGGACGGTGGTGAACGAGCAGCTCACCCCGGCGACCCTGGCGCGGGCGGCATCGGAGACCGACCTGAGCCGGGCGGAGTGCGAGGCGGCCGTCCGGCAGCTCACCGGGGCCTGCCTCTTCCAGGAGCTGCGCTCACCCGACGGCCCCGCGGGCGACACCCCCGCGGGCGGGACCCCCTCCGGCGAGGCCCCCGCCCGCGGCGGCCCGATCGCCTGGCGGCCCGTCAGCCCCCAGGCCGCGACCGCGCAGCTGCTCTCCGCCCGTGACACCGCCCTGCGCGCCCGGGAGGAGGCCCTGCGCGAGCAGCGGCGGCTCGTCCAGCGGCAGCGCGACGGCCTCGCGGCGCTGGTGCCCGTCTACGTCCAGGCCCGCCAGCACACCTTCCCGCAGGGCACCATCGACCGCCTGCCGGACAAGTTCGCGGTGCGCTCGATGCTCGCCGACGTGATCGACTCCTGCCGCAGCGAGGTGCTGGTCTCCAAGCACGGCGGCGCGTTCTCCCCCGCCGCCCTGCGCGAGGCGCTTCCGCGCGACCTGGAGCTGCTCGACCGGGGCGTCCGGATGCGGAGCCTCTACCAGCACGCGACCCGCTTCGACCAGCCCACCCGGGTGCACGCGGAGCAGCTCATCGAGGCCGGCGCGGAGATCCGGACGCTGCCGGAGGTGCTGCCGCAGCTGATCATCGTCGACGGCACCCTGGCCCTGCTGCCCGCCAGCTCCGGCGGCGCGCTGATCATCCGGGAGCCCGACCTGATCAGCTACCTGCTGACGGTCTTCGAACGGGACTGGGAGAACGCGACCCCGTTCGCCAGCGGCCCGCAGGCCGCGCACGACGTCACCAGGACGATGAAGCAGAGCATCCTGGTGCTGCTCGCGAAGGGCCTCAAGGACGAGTCCATCGCCCGCCGCCTCGGCATCTCCCTGCGCACCTGCCGCCGGCACGTCTCGGACCTGCTGGACAGCCTCGGCGCCCACAGTCGCTTCGAGGCCGGCGTGGTCGCGGAACGACTGGGCCTGACCTCGCACCCGGCACCCGCCACCCCCACCGCAGGAACCGACGAACCCGCGCCGGAGACGCCCACACCGCAGACCCCCGCACCGACCGAGCCCGCACCGACGGCGGCCTGCCCCGCCTGTGACGGACCACTCCCGGCACCCTCCCCCTCCCCCGACGGCCGGCACCCTGGCGGCCGACCGCCCCGCTACTGCTCGCCCCGCTGCCGCTCCCGCGCCTACCGGACCCGCCGACGGGAACAGGCGGGCGGCGTCACCTGAGCAGCGAGCCGCCGGCGTCACGTAACCCGGCGACGGCGTGACGTAACCCGGGCGTGGGCGGCGGGACCGCGGGCGTCCACGGGGAGTCGGCGCGAGCGCGGGCTCACCGGCGCGGGTCGCTCCGACTCGTGGCGCCGGCCGGGCGGCCCCGGGCCACCGGGGACGCGCGGGGCCTCACCGCGGCGCGGGGCCTCACCGCGGCGCAGGCCTGGAGGACGTTCAGAACCGAGCGGGTGACCGGCACCGAGCGGGTGACCGGCACCGTGCGGGAGGTGCTCGGGCGCCCGCCGCGCGACGCCCACAGTCGGGTGCGGGATCGCGCGGCGGACGACGGACGGGCCCGCGTCAGTAGCGGACGGCCTTGACCACCACCGGGATCAGGGTCTTGTCGGCCGGCTGCCGACTGAAGGCGACGGGCTGGGCCTTGCCGTTCGCCGGGACGTTCTCGGCTCCGACGACGGCGCTGTCCACGGCCTTGCCGCCGGCGTCGGTGAAGTCGACCTGGACCGCGTAGGAGGCCGCGTTGGGCCCCGGGTTCTGGATCGTGACGACCACGGCGTGCAGGCCCCCGGTGTTCTGCCGCGGGACTCCGGTGATGGTGATGTCGCCCTGCGCGTTGCCGCCGTCCGTGACCCCGCTGAGCACCGAGGCGGCCTTCTCCTGGGTCGCGGACTGCTGGGCCGACACGGACGCCCCGAAGGCGGACGCCCTCGCGGAGAGCGAGGCGGCGGCCTCGGAGGCGGCCGCCGAGGCCGAGGCGGCCGCGGCCGACGCCGAGGCCAGCAGCGACTGCGCGGCGGAGGCGACGGCTGAGGGCGGCTCGCCGGAGAAGGCGCTCGTGTTGGGCGCGGTGGCCGTCGGCGAGCCGGCCGCCGTGCCCGACGGGCTGCTGCCGCAGGCCGCGAGCACCACGGCGCCGGACGCCGCCACGATCAGCGCGACCGTGCGCTGCGGTGTCCAGCTCCGGCCCGCTCGCCCGTCACCGCCCGCGCGACGGCCGGGCGGCGGACGGTGGCCGGTTCGGCCGTGGCTGGGGGGACTGTGGAGTTCACGCACCGAGGATCCCTCTCCTGGTCGGTGTTCGGCGGCCGAGGGGCCCGTACGTCCCCATGCTTGGCAACATCCCGCTCCACAGCGACAGCTCCTGACCCGTCCGAGTGGGCCGCCCCGCGCGGAGGCGGCCCGACCGGAGCCGGAGGCGGCCCGACCGGAGCCGGACGGGACCCACCGGGCCCGGACGGGACCCCGGGCGCGGGGCTCAGGCGGTGGCCGGCTTCCCCGCGTCGGCGGCCGCCGCGTCGGCGCCCGCCGCCTCCTGGGCCGGGACGGCGCGCAGCTGCGGCCCCGGCGGCGCGGGGATGGCGGCGGCGACGGCGGCCGCGATCAGCGCGACGGCGCAGCCGATCACCAGGCCGACCCGGAAGCCGCCCTCCGAGGGCAGGGTGTGCCCGCCGAGGGTGACGGTCAGCTGCGACAGCACCACACCCATCACGGCGGCGGACACCGAGGTGCCCAGCGAGCGCATCAGAGTGTTGAAGCTGTTCGCCGAGGCCGTCGCGGTCAGCGGCACCGCGCTCATGATCAGCGCGGGCATCGCGCCGTAGGCGAGGCCCACACCGCTGTTGCAGACGATCGTGACGACCAGCACGCCCCAGGTGGAGCCCATCAGCGGCAGCGCCAGCCCGTACCCGACGGCGATCGTCAGCGCCCCGGCGACCAGGGTGAACTTGGGTCCGCGGGCGGCCGACAGCTTGCCGCCGAGCGGGGAGACGACCATCATCATCAGCCCGCCGGGCGCCATCCACAGGCCCATCGCCAGCATCGACTGCCCCAGCCCGTAGCCGGTGGCCTCCGGCAGCTGGAGCAGCTGCGGGATGATCAGCGCCTGGGCGTACATGCCGAAGCCGACCAGCACGGAGGCGGCGTTGGTCAGCAGCACCCGCGGGCGCGCGGTGACCCGCAGGTCGACGAGCGGCTCGGTCACGCGCAGCTCCCAGCGGGCCCAGAGCATCAGGATCGCGGCGGAGGCGGTGAACAGGCCGAGGGTGCGGGTGCCGCCCCAGCCCCAGTCGCCGCCCTTGGAGACGGGCAGCAGCAGGCAGACCAGACCGGTGCTCAGGCCGATCGCGCCGACGAAGTCGAACCGGCGGCCGGCGGAGCGGCCGCCCGCGGTGGAGCGGCCACCCTCGGCGGGCGAGGCCACGGTGGGTGAGGCCGGTGAGGCCGGTGAGGCCGGGATGACGGTCCAGAGCATGCCGATGATGACGACGGTCAGCACGGCGGTGCCCCAGAACAGCACGCGCCAGCTGGCGTAGTCGGCGACGCCGGCCGCGATCGGCAGGCCGAGGCCGCCGCCGATCCCCATGGAGGCGCTGACCAGCGCGATCGCCGAGCCGAGCCGCTCGGGCGGCAGGACGTCGCGCAGCAGGCTGATGCCGATCGGCACCAGGCCCATGCCCATGCCCTGCAGCGCCCGCCCGGTGATCATCGGCAGCACGGAGTCGGCCACCGCGCACAGCACCGAGCCGAACAGCAGCGGGACGCAGGAGGCGATGAGCATCGTCCGCTTGCCCAGCAGGTCGCCGAGGCGGCCGCTGATCGGGACGAAGACGGCGGCGGAGAGCAGGGTCGCGGTGATGACCCAGGAGGCGTTGGACGCGGTGGTGTGCAGGAGTTGCGGGAGTTCGCTGATCAGCGGGGTGACCAGGGTCTGCATGATCGCGGCGACGGTGCCGGTGAAGGCGAGCGTCGCCACGATCGGACCGGTACGGGCGGTGGGGGCGGGGCCGTTGATGACGGGCCTCCTCGGGCATTCGGGGGACGCAGGCGTGTGCAGTTCGCACATCATGTGCAGATAGCACAGGCTGCTCAGGCTACACACGATGTGCATCATGCACATCGTGTGGGATGCGCACATCTCTGGCATACTGGACGTGATCGACGAAGAACCCGCAGGTCAACGCGGTGATGAAGGGACTTCGACATGGCCGGCCCCACGCACGAGGTAGCCCTCGAGTTCCTGGTGTTCGCCCGGCACCGCGACCTCAACCAGGTCGACGACCGCCGCCCCGAGGGCAGCCAGCTCGAACGCAGCGCCTACATCCTGCTCAGCCGCGTCGCGGCCCAGGGGCCCATGTCGATCGGGCAGCTCAGCGACGCCTTCGGGCTGGACGTCTCCACGCTCAATCGCCAGACCGCGGCGCTCACCGCCGCCGGGCTCCTCGACCGCATCCCGGATCCGGACGGCGGCATCGCCCGCAAGTTCCGCCTGACCGAGGAGGGCCGGCGCCGACTGGACGACGAGCGCGAAGCGCACGTCCGGGCGCTCGACCTGGTGATGGCGGACTGGCCGGAGGAGGACATCGCCACCTTCGCGGCGTACCTGCGCCGTTTCAACACCGGCATCGAACGGATCGACGGCCGCCCCTGGCCCCGGGGTTGAGGGTGCCGGCTTCGGCCCCGAGGCCCACCGGGGGCTCGGACGGTGAAGCCGGACGGGTGGAGCGGGAGCGGTCAGGGGCGGCCAGGGTCGGTCAGGGTCGGTCAGGGGCGGTTCAGGAGCGCTTGAAGACCTCGACCGCGTCGTCGGCGGCCTCCACCACGATCGAGTGCAGGCTCTCGATGCGGGAGACGATCGCCTCCCGCGGGCCCTGCCGCCAGACCTCGCTGCCGTAGAAGGCGTCCTCCTGCGCGCGGTGCTGCTCGATCGAGTCGAACGCCCGGATCAGGTACGCCTCCTCGTGCCCGTCCTCGTCCACGAGCGACGCCCCGTGGTCGACGACCCGGATGCCGGCCGCCCGCAGCAGCGGGACGGCCTCCTCGCCCATCACCCGGACGAAGTCGGCACGCGTACCCGGCTTGAGGCGGTAGGTGCGGATCTCGAGTATCACGTTTTCCCCTCCGAGTGGTTGACGCCCTGTGACACCGGAGGACCGTCCCCCGGCCGGGGCGGGCGGAAGCCTACGCGGGAGCGCGGAGCCGCGCGCGGGAGTCGGCCCTGGCCGAGTCCTGCGCTCGAGCCGGACGCACCGTCGACGGCGGCGCGATCACCGGGGCCCGACCGTCAGCCGACCGGGGCGACTTCGGCGAGCAGGGCGGGGCCGGCCCAGCCGGGCGCCGCGCCGGGGCCGGCCGCCTCGGCCTCGCGGACGAGGGCGATCAGACGGGCGTTGGCCGGGGCGGTGAGGCCGTGACGCTCGGCGAGGGCGACGATCTCGCCCTGGAGCGAGTCGATCTCGGTGGGGCGTCCGCGCTGGAGGTCCTCCCACATCGAGGAGCGGGCGGTGGCGTCGATCTGCAGGCTGGCCCCGGCCAGCTCGTGGAACTGCGCGTCCGACAGTTCGAGCACCTGCGGCATCACCTCCGGCGGCACCGGGCCGAGCTGGGCCGGCTCCACTCCGGCGGCCCGGAACACCGCCAGCGCCTCCAGCTGGCAGCGTGCCACGCACCGCCGGTACGCCAGCTGCCCGACCTGCTCGCGCAGCGGCAGCCCGGAGAGCGCGTTGACGGCGTTGTTCAGGTTCATCAGCAGCTTCGCCGCCTGGACGGCCGGCATGTCCGACCGCAGTTCCAGCAGCAGGCCGCTCTCCCTGGCCGCGTCGGCGAGGGCGTCCGCGCCCTGCTCTCCCGCCAGCATCAACGAGCCGCCGCTGCCCTGGTGGAAGGCGGCGGGGCCGGTCCGCACCACGTTGTACGGGACCATGCCCGCCAGCACCCGGTGGGACGGCAGCGCGGCCGCGAGCACCTCGGTGTTGCGCAGCCCGTTCTGGAAGCTGACCACCACCGTGTCGGGGCCCAGGTGCGGGGCGAGTTCCCGGGCGGCGGTCCCGGTGTCGGCGGACTTCACCGTGACCAGGACGTAGTCGGCGCCGGCCACGGCCTCCGGGCCGGCGGCGGCGGTCAGCTCCCGTACCTCGCGGCGGGCCTCGCCCGGGCCGGTGAGGGTCAGCCCGTCCGCGTCGATCGCCGCCATCGCGGCGGGGCGGCCGACCAGGGTGACCTCGGCGGTCGAGGCGAGCATGCCGCCGAGGTGGCAGCCGATGGACCCGGCGCCGAACACGGCGATCCGGAGCCTGCGCTGGGCGGGGGTGGTGGGCACGGTGCGGCTCCAGAACGAAGGCGAGGACGACGAGGAGGAGGAACGGGGGTGTGGGGCCGGCCGGTCAGTCGAAGAGGTCGGGGTCGGAGAGGGTGATCTGGTCCCACAGCGGGCGGGCCTGGAACCAGCCGGCCAGCGAACTCCCCAGCTGGTCGCGGGTCTTCAGCGCGGTCTCCCGGTCGATCAGCTTCGGCGTGCCGGCCGCCATCGCGAGCAGCTGCGCCTGGCAGGAGCGCTCCATGGTGACGAACCACCAGACCGCCTCGGCCACCGTCCCGCCGACCGTCAGCAGGCCGTGGTTCTGCAGGATCACGGCCTTGTGGTCGGCCAGCGCGGCGGCGACCCGCTTGCCCTCCTCGGTCTCGGTCACCACGCCCCGGTAGTCGCTGTACAGCCCGTGGTCCTCGAAGAAGGCGCAGGCGTCCTGGGTGATCGGGTCGAGCGGGATGCCGAGGCTGGAGAAGGCCTTGCCGTACAGCGAGTGGGAGTGCGCGGCGGCGACGGCGTCCGGGCGGGCCGCGTGCACCTGGGAGTGGATCGCGAACGCGGCCCGGTTCACCGGCCGGGTGCCGCGCAGCAGGGCTCCGTCGTGGTCGACCAGGACCAGGTCGGAGGCCTTGATCTGGTTGAAGCTCATGCCGAACGGGTTCACCCAGAACCAGTTCGGGTTCTCCGGGTCACGGACGGTGATGTGCCCGGCGACGCCCTCCGAGAAGCCGAACCGGCCGAACAGGCGGAAGCCTGCCGCGAGTTGCTCCTTCCGGTACTGGCGCTCCTCCTCGACGGTGTCGAAGACCGGCGGCAGCGGCAGGGTCACCCCTTCCGGGGCCGGGCCCACGACGCCGGTCGCCGCGTACGGGTCGGTGGGCTGCTGCGGTGCGGACATGGCGACTCCCGGGGCTGCGACGGCGGGGCAGGGGGTGGATCAAGCCAAAGACATGTTCGAAAGATACATACCTTTGGCAATGATCTCGTGCCTATGATCAATCTGATCACCGATCATGGAGAGGGGCAATGATGCGCAAGGCATTGGCAGCACTGGCAGTTGGGATCGCCGCCGGTACGGCCCTGCTCGGCGGCGCCTCGGTCACCACCGTCGCCGGCCAGTGGAACGAGCCCAACCAGGACGTCGTGGTCCAGCGGAACGAACCGAACCAGTCGGTCGTGGTCCAGCGGAACGAGCCCAACCAGTCGGTCGTGGTCCAGCGGAACGAGCCCAACCAGTCGGTCGTGGTCCAGCGGAACGAGCCCAACCAGTCGGGCCAGTGACCAGCCCGCTGCTTCGCGACGCGTTATCCGCCCCGGCCCCCTTCCGGGACCCGGAGAAGACGTTCGGGCAGTTCCTGGAAGAGAAGTGGACAGCCGTCTGCCGAGGCCTGGGGACAGGCGAGTCGGAGACGGCGCGCGTCCTGCGGGAGCTTCGGGACGTGCTCAGCCCGTGGGGCGACCGCGCCATCGGGACCAGGTGCGATCCTCCTTCCTTCGTGTCGTCCGACGGCTTCCCCGCCGAGCTCTCCGTCAGCTGGAAGGCGGGAGAGCCGGAGGTCCGCATCCTGTTCGAGTCGCTGAGCAGCGATCGCACCCCACTCGGATACCAGGAAGCCGGACGGGAGTTGACGCTCCGGCTCGCCGAGCGGCCGGGGGTGAGCATCGAACGGTACCTCGACGTCGAGGACCTGTTCGTCACGACCGCTCCCGACCACAACCGGCCCACCATCTGGCACTCCCTGGCCTGGCAGCCCGGCGAGCGGCCGCACTACAAGGTCTACCTCAACCCCCAGGCGCACGGCCTGGACCGGACGCACGAGGTCATGGCCGAGGCCATGCACCGACTGGGGCTGGAGAAGGCCTGGGAGCCGGTGGGTCGACGGTGCGAGGAACTCGCGCTGCGCGGGCACGAGGTGGAGTTCTTCGCACTCGATCTGGACGGCGGCAGCGCCTCCCGGGTGAAGGTCTACTTCCGCCATCTCCCGATGATGATGGACGAGTTGGACACGGTGGCCGCACTGTCCCACCGCCACGACTCGGCGCGGGCGGCGCGGGCCCGTGCCGTGATCTACGGGCGGGACGGCGGCACGGTGGACAACGAGCCGATGACCTGCCTGGCGTTCCGCGAGGGTGCGACGGGGCCCGAGGAGGCCAACGTCTACCTGCGGCTGCCGGGGAACGCCCGGAGCGATGCCGAGGCGGCCGCGCGGATCGCGGAGCTGATGCGGATCGAGGGGGTCGACCCGCGCCCGCACGCCGAGATGCTGAGGCGACTGACGGCCGGGGTCGAGGAAGGCGACACCGGTGTGCAGGAGCTGTGCAGCTACCGCACCATCGCGCCGGGGATTCCGGCGCACATCGGGCTCTACCTGCGGTTCAACACCTACGCCGGGACCTACGCCGGGCCGGTGAACTGAGCAGGCCATCGGGGTCCGGATCACCCGAATTCCATGCAAGCACCCTCCCGGGACCGGGGCCTTCCGAGGTCGCAGGCTCGGGTGCGGGCGGTGGCTCTACGTAGCCTCCGCCCGGTGGTGGACGTCGCGGTTGCGCCTGAACTCGCGGATGAGCGCGAGGAGGTTGATCAGAGTGCTGGCCGGGACGTTGCCGATGTCGACCAGCGGACGGCCGTGGAGGTTGGTTCCGCCCGGGGTCACCGAGGGCCAGAGGAGTCCGAATTCTCGGCCCTCGGTGCGGAGTTCGACGATGAGTTCGGTGACCTGGCGCGAGGTGAGGTGGAGGAGCGCCGGGTCGGCGGGGTGGATGGGGTGGTGGGCGCTCACAGAGCACCGTCCTGGTGGAGCTCGAACCAGACGGTCTTGCCGAGGTGTTGGGGGTCGACGCCCCAGCGGTGGGTGAGGCCGGCGACGAGCTGGAGGCCCCGGCCGGTCTCGGAGAGGAGGGAGAGGGGGCCCTTCTCCGGGGGGAGCGGGCTGCGGTCGGAGACCGCGACGCGGAGGGTGTTGGCGCGGTGGTGGATCAGGATGACCGGGGAGGTCGTCTCGCCGTGGCGCCAGGCGTTGACGATGAGTTCGACCATCGCGAGTTCGGCGTCCGCGATGAGGGAGGGCGGCCAGCCGGCGCTGGCCATCCCGTCGCGGAGGGCGTCGCGGGAGAGGGTGAGAGAGGGGGAGTTGAGGTTGCGCACAGCGTCTCCCGGAGGGGGATGGGTGAGACCGGCGGATGCGTCGCCGTGAACGAACCCACTGGACATGGGTGTTCTGCGGTGCCCGAGCGGCGTTACTGACGATCCGTTCGGTGATCGGTGCATCACAGACTATAGGGCATGCGATAGCAAATTTGCTAGCACACCAAAGAAGATGTGCCTATCTACTCGCTGGACTCGCCACGCACACGCGGTGGATGCTGGGGAGATGCCACCTACCCCAACCGCACGCCGGAAGCGCGTCGGCATCGAGTTGCGAAAGATGCGCGAGACCGCCGGGCGCACGGCCGGAGACGCTGCTTCCGTTCTTGGACTGGACCGAAGCAAGGTCACACTGATCGAGCGGGGCTCCTATCCGGTCAGCGCCGAACGGGTCCTCGCACTCGCCGCCGAGTACGAGGAAGCCGACTCCGAGTACGTCGATGCCGTTGCCGAGATGGCCGCCGACCGGACCAAGGGATGGTGGGAGGAGCACAGAGGCCTCGTCCCTGCCGGAATTCTTGACATCTCCGAGGTCGAGCACCATGCCAGCGCGCTGGTGACGTACCAGATCTGTCATGCGCCGGGGCTCATGCAGACCGAGGAGACAGCGCGGGCGATCTTTCGAGAGGTCTATCCTCCCCTACGGCCGCTGAACATCGAAGCTCGAGTCGAGAACCGGATGCGCCGAGCTGAGCTCCTGACGCGAAGCGATCCACTCAACTACGAAGCGATTGTGCATGAGGCCGCGCTGCGCATGGAGTTCGGAGGTACAGCTGTTGCCCGAGAACAACTGAAGCAGTTGCTCGTACTCTCAGACGCTCCCAACGTGACACTGCGCGTACTGGAGTTCAAGGCCGGCGGTTTCAAAGGAGCAGGTCAGGCCGTACTGTACGCGACTGGTCCCGTGCCCCGCCTCGATACGGTGCAGCTGGACTCCGTAGGATCACCAGCGTTCCTGACCGAGATGAACCAGCTGGAGAACTACCGGAACATCCTCGGGGCGATGCGTGATCGCGCGCTCGATCCATCGGCCTCCCGTGACGCGATCTCCAGCATCATGAATAGCCTGTGAGGCCCCGATGGAAGAACTCTCTTGGCGAAAGCCCAGCGCCTGCGGCGATGGCAATAATTGTCCTGAGGTAGCCATAGGCCCCGACGGCATCTACGTCCGCAGCAGCCTTCGGCGCGACGCCATCGCCCAACTCACCCTCGACGAGTGGCGGGACCTCGTCTCCGCCATCCGCGCCGGCGAGTTCGACGCCTGACTCCCCCGATTCGGCACACGGGCGCTGACCTGCTAATGTTCCTGACGTCGCGAGAGAGATGATCTCTCGTCAGGCGTCAGCGGTGCTACCAGAGCACGTCCTACTTTCAGTAGGAAGAGTCCGTGCAACCCGGGCCTGGCGCTCCACAGTCGGAAGGGGTCCGGCACCAACTCAGGTGCCGGACCCCTTCCACGTTCGCGCCCCGCAGCCGCTCGTCCCAGTAGTAGAGCGTGAACCCGAAGCTCCGGTAGCGGCCGGTCACCAGCCCGTACGGGTCCTCGGCCAGGCACGGCCCCGAGTACCGCTGAAGGTCGTCGGTGCGGCGGCTCAGGATGTCGGACACCTCGTCGATCAGCATCCCGAACCGCAGCGGCCCCACGCTCTCGAACGGCTCCAGCATCCACTGCTCGCGCTCGCCGTCCGGCAGCACGTCCCAACGCCCGTACGTGATCACGAAGCCTGGACAAACGCTTCCGCAGTGCCGAATGATCGACCGGGGCGATCGAATCCGCACACTTGTCGGGGCGCATGACCTACGGGGAGAGCACGATGGAGCGCATCAGGCCGCAGCGGTTCCACGAGGCCGTCGGCCTGGAGGACTGGCGCGTGGTGGGCGAGGGGGCGTGTGCGTACTTCCGCACCGGGTCGTTCGCGGTCGGCGCCCGGTTCGTGCAGGCGATCAGTGAGATTCCGAGCGTCGGGGACGACCACCCGGACGTCGACGTGCGGCCGGCGGGCGTGCTCGTGCGGCTGATCACGATCACGGACGACTACTACGGACTGACCGAACGGCACATCGAACTGGCCCGCCGGATCTCGGCGGTGGCCCAGGCGCTGGACGTGCCCGCCGACCCGTCCGCCGTGCAGACCGTCCAGGTCACCGTCGACGCCCTCGCCGGTCCCGACGTGGTGGCGTTCTGGCGCGCTCTGCTCGGCTACCAGGAGCGCGCGGGCAGTGGCGAGGACCTGATCGACCCGCACCGCCGCGGGGCGCCGTTCTACTTCCAGCGGATGGATTCACCGCGCCCGCAGCGCAACCGGGTCCACGTCGATGTCTGGGTGCCCTACGACCAGGCCGAGGCCCGGATCGCCGCCGCTCTCGCGGCCGGCGGCCGCCTGCTGAACGACGCGGACGCGCCGTCGAACTGGGTGCTGGCCGACCCCGAGGGGAACGAGGCGTGTGTCGGCGTGGCCGGCCCGCCCGTACACGTCCCGGCCTGACTGCCCCGGGATCACGATTCGGCGCACGGGCGCTGACCTGCTAATGTTCCTGATGTCGCGAGGGACATGAAGCCTCGTCAGGCGTCAGCGGTGCTACCAGAGCACGTCCTACTTTCAGTAGGAAGAGTCCGTGCAACCCGGGCCTGGCGCTCCACAGTCGGAAGGGGTCCGGCACCAACACAGGTGCCGGACCCCTTCCGCGTTTCCCACCCCACAGCAGCGACTCCGCGTCAGGCCGCGGGCTTCGCAAATCCGTGTGCGCCCGGGCCGGGGGGTACCCGTACGATCCCGTACGGAGCACACGAAATCACGGTTCCCGGTCGGTAGCCGCCGCTCGACGGCAGGCCAAGGAGCGACACCGGGGTAGGTGATTGCCCCATCTCTCCATCATGCCAATCATATTGGAGCAATATCGGAAAACGGCCTGATCTCATCGTCGGCGAACTTCCTGAGCGGAAGCCGGTTTTCCGCCATCGAGGGCCGGGGTAGTGCCGAAGCGTTCGCACCCCGACCGTTTCGCTGCTCAGGAGGGGGCGAATCCGTGACGCTTTTCTTTCTCGGAAGGACACCCTCATGCACAGGACCCTTCGGAACGCCCTCGCGACCGTCATCGTGACGGGCGCGCTCACCGCCGCTGCCGCTCCGGCCGCCCTGGCCGCCGAGCAGGCGCCGTCGACGGCCGGGGTGCGGGCGGAGCTCCGCAACCCGAAGACGGTCAAGGTCGCGGACTACAACCAGGCCCGCAACACCCTGATCAACGCGGGCAGCAAGACCGCCGCCAAGTCCCACCCGGCCCACGGCACCAAGGACGTCCCGGTCTCCCACGGCACCAGCCTGTTGGCCGAGGCCCGCGACGAGTTCCGCACCGCCGACCGGAACCTGCCGGCCAACCAGAAGAAGTCCGACATGTCGATCCCGCACTACAACGCCGTCCACAGCGCGGCCAGGACCATGGGCATCGACACCTGGTGACGCCTTCCCCACCAGGACGCACGGCCCGGCTCTCCTCCGCTTTCCGGAGGAGAGCCGGACGGCTTCAGTTTTCCGGAGGCCGGGGCTCTTCCCGCGACTCGCTCAGACTGCCGTCCGGGAGGACGTCGAAGACCGTGAGCGCGATACCCCTGTCGATCGTTATCCGGTCCGGACCTGACCAGTTGACGCTGCTGTCGTACCTCGAGGAGTCCAGTTCCCAGTGGCGGGCCGACCAGCCGGAACCGGACACCAGCTCACTCCGGTAGACCGGATCGAAGCCGCCCAGGTCCGTGATGACGATCACCCGGTCCGGGCGGCCCGGGGCCGCCTCCCGACGCGGCGGGTCCATGGGGGAAACAGGTTCGCCAGGAAGGCGAACGGCACGCAGAAGACCAGCGCCCCCAGGCCGAGGCCGCAGACGAGCTGCCCCGTCCCGGTGCCGAACCCCAGCTCGACGACGAGCGAGGCCACGAGCAGCACGAGCACCGACCCGATCAGCAGGACCGGGTGGTCGAACCACTCCGCGACCACCACCAACCCGCCCGAACGGGACTCGCGCCAGCCCGCCACGCACGCCAGCAACGCCGGCAGCGCCACCGCTCTGAGTCCCCACGCGATCTGCCTGCGGCGCACCGTTGTCATCTCTCGCCCCCGACGGCTTCTTTGCCGATCTTTGGCGCGGACGCTACTACAGGGACTCTTGGGGCAGTTGGGACCGGCAGGACCTACCGGGGCCTCGGCGTCACCGAGGGGCCGCCCAACGCGCCGTCCTCGCCCACGGTGAAGACCTCGATCTCCTTCTCCAAGGTCACCGTGATCCGGCCCGGACCGGACCACTCGGCCCTGACGAAGCCGGCGCCCTCGTCCCAGGTGCCGAGGCCCCAGTGGCGGGCCGACCAGCCGCTACCGGTCAGCAGCTCCACCCGGTAGACCGGATCGATCGAGAAGGCGATGTCGGTGACTCTCAGCACGTGGTCGGAGCGGCTCGGGTCGGGCTTGCGGACGACCAGTCGGCCGTCGCCACCGAAGATGTACGCCACGGCTCCGACCCCCGCCCCGATGACGAGGAGCGGCGACAGGACAGCCGCACAGCCGATCTGCGCCCACCTGCTGCGGAACTCGAACTGGACCACCACCGAGGCCACGGCCAGCGTGATCGCCGCCCCGAGCAGCAGCACCGGGTGGTTCAGCCAGCGCTCGACCTCGACCAACCCGCCCTGGCGGGAGGAGAAGTAGCCCGGCAGGTAGACGAGGACGGACGCCAGCGCGATGCCCCTGAGCCACCAGACGACCTGCCTGCGGCGCGCCACCGTCATTTGCTCCCCCCGGAGTTGTCCTTTGCCGGGACTTTACACGGAACTGCCGGTCGGCCCGGATGACGGGTGCTCCGTCGTCCGGGCCGCCCGGCCCACCGGCCGCACCCCCGTCACCGCCGGTAGAAGACGCTCCTCGACCAGAAGTAGCCGACCAGCGTCAGCACCGTGCACCAGGCCAGGGCGCTCCAGGCGCTGGTGCCGATCCCGGTGCCCATCAGCAACCCGCGCAGGGTCTCGATCATGGGGGTGAAGGGCTGGTACTCGGCGAACCAGCGCATCGCCGTCGGCATGGAGTCGGTCGGCACGATGGCGCTGCCGATGAAGGGCAGGAACTGCAGCGGCATCGGCATGTTGCTGGCGCTCTCGACCGTCTTGGCCACCAGGCCGATGCCGGCGGATATCCAGGTCAGGGCGATGGTGAGGAAGAGCAGCAGGCCCATCGCGGCCAGCCACTCCACCGGCCCGGCGTTCGGCCGGAAGCCCATCGCGAGGGCCGCGCCGATCACCAGCACCAGCCCGATCATGGTCTGGATGACACTGCCGACCACGTGCCCCGCCAGGAAGGCGGAGCGCGATATGGCCATCGTGCGGAAGCGGTTGACGATGCCCTCGGTCATGTCGGTGCAGATGCCGATCGCGGTGACCAGCGACCCGGACGTGGCCGCCATCAGCACGATGCCGGGCGTCACGTAGTCGATGTAGTGGCCGCCGCCGATGCCGGCGCCCAGCGTGCTGCCGTAGGCGTAGTTGAAGAGCAGCAGCATCATGACCGGCGTCACCACGACCGCGAAGGTCAGGGACGGGTACCGCAGCGCGTGCTTGAGGTTGCGGCGCAGCATGGTCAGCGAGTCGCTGACCGCGTGGCCGGCCGTGCTCGTGGCCATGCTCATCGCACGCCCTCCCCGGTCAGTTGGAGGAACGCGTCGTCCAGGTCGGCCGTCTCCACGACCAGCGACTCGGCCTGCACGGACGCGTTGTCGAGCGCGTCCAGCACGGCCTTCACCGTGAGGACGGAGTTGTCCCCCGGGATCTCCAGCCGCAACGCCTCGATGTCGGCCGTGGCGTAGTCGAACAGTGCGGCGGCGGTGGCCAGCGAGCCGGCGTCCGCGAACCGGAGCCGGATCCGCCCGCCGGGGGCGACCCGCTTCAGCTCCTCGGCCGTGCCCTCGGCGACGATCCGGCCGCCGTCCAGGACGGCTATCCGGTCGGCGAGTTGGTCGGCCTCCTCCAGGTACTGGGTGGTGAGGAAGATCGTCACCCCGTGGTCGGCGACCAGGCCCCGGATGATCTCCCGCATGGTGCGCCGGCTGCGCGGGTCCAGCCCGGTGGTCGGCTCGTCCAGGAAGATCACCTTCGGGTCGCCGACCAGGGTCATCGCGAGGTCGAGCTTGCGCCGCATGCCGCCGGAGAAGGTGGTGACGGCCTTGCGGGAGGCCTCGGTGAGATCGAAGCGCCGCAGCAGCTCCTCCGCCCGCCTCCGCCCCTCCCGACGGCGGAGGTGGTTGAGGTCGGCCATCAGCATCAGGTTCTCCTCGGCGGTGAGCAGGTTGTCCACCGCCGAGAACTGGCCCGTCACCCCGATCACCCTGCGCACCGCGTCGGCCTCGCGTTCCACGTCGTGCCCGGCCACCCGGGCCGAGCCGCCGTCGGAGGGGATCAGGGTGGAGAGGATCTGCACGGTGGTGGTCTTGCCGGCGCCGTTGGGCCCGAGCAGGGCGAACACGCTGCCCGCCGGGATCTCCAGGTCGACGCCCTTCAGGACCGCCTTGTCCCCGTAGGACTTGGTGAGCGCCGTCGCCGAGATCGCCGGGGTCGTGGCGTGGGCCGCCATCACGCCCGCCGGACGACGACGTTGCCGACCTGGGTGCGGCCGCGGACCTCGACCGTCTCCACGGCGTCGCCCGGGCCCTGGGTGGGGCCGAGGTCGTTGCGGACGCCGCCGACCTTGCTGTGCACGTCGAGCCAGGCCGCGGTGCCTTCCGCGATGCCGACCTCGACGTCCCCCACGCTGGTCTGGAGGGTGACCTGGCCGCGGACCACCCGGCCGACCCGGATGTGGCCGTGCGCCGACTTGGCGTCCACGTTGCCCTCGGCGGCGCCGATGTGGATCCGGCCGTTGGAGGCGTTGGCCCTCAGCTCGCCGCGCACCTCGTCGATCTCGGTGTCGCCGTTGCTGTTCTTGACCGTCAGCCGGCCCCCGACGGAGCCGATCTCGATCCGGCCGGCGCCCGTCACCTCGGCGTCCCAGGCCGTCCCGCCGAGCCGGATGTCGCCGAAGCCGCTGTCGAGCCGCACGCTGTCGGCCTGCTCGACCTGGATCCGGCCGAGCGAGGTCTTCAGCCGGCAGGCGCCGAGCGGGCCCTCGGTGACGAACTCGGCCATCGGGGACTCACTGTGGACCTCGGACCCGATCGGCAGCTCGACCAGGACCTCGATCGCGCCCTTCTTGCTGGTGAAGACGGAGCGCTGCTTGGGGGCCTTGATGCCCAGACGGCCGCCGGAGAAGTCGACCTGGGTCTGCTCGGCGGCCTTGACGTCCGCCTCCTTGGCCGGGTTGGCCGGCCGGACCTCGACCACGGCGTCGGTCCGCTTGCTCGCCTTGATCCAGACCGAGCCGATGTCGAACTCGAGGATGGCGGAAATCGGTCCGTCGATCTCGTACGTAGGCATGGCTGTCCCGTCCTCTTGACTCGTGTAGGTGTTCCCGCTGGTCGGAGCGGGAGTGACGTCGAAGGTGCAGAAGGTGGTGCGGGAGGTGGTGCGAGAGGTCGTGCGGATGTTCGGGTTACTGCGGAGGCCTCAGTGGACCCAGCCGGTGAAGCCCTGGCCGCCGACGCTGCGCGCGACCCGGCTGCCCGGATCGGCCACCGGCCTGCGGACGGGCTCGCCGCCCTCCAGCGCACCGGCCAGGGCCCGGACCAGCCAGGCGTTGAGCGAGAGGCCGGCCTCCGCGGCGGCCTCCTCCGCCCGGGTCTTGAGGTGCGCGGGCAGACGGAAGTTGATCCGGGCCGTACCCGACTCGTCCGACTCCGGCACCACCGAAGGTGCCACCGGCGCCACGGATGGCACCACCGGCGCCGACTGCGGCGCCATCGGCGGCGCCGTGTCGCCGTGGAAGGCGTCCGAGCCGGGCGGCGCCGTCACCACGAACTCGGGATCGACGCCGCGCAGGCGCACATCCACCGAGCCGGGGGCGAGATCCCGGGTGACCTCACCCATGGCGGCCGAGAGCGCGTTGAGCAGGGTGAGCCGCACGGCCGACTCCAGCGGGAGGGTCAGCCGCTCGGCCAGCGCGCGGGCTTCGTCCCCGCCGGTGGCGGCGGCCACCGCGAGCTCGTTCCGGAGGTTTTCCACGTACGGCGTGAGGTCCATGGCCGTAAGCATGGCACAGCCGTGGCGCCATGTCGAGCCATTTGTGGCACCATTATGGCGCCATCGCCGGAACGGAGTCGGCGCCGACCGGCGCCGACAACGGAACCGCCCCGCCGACCGGAGGTCGACGGGGCGGTTCACCAGGGGAAACGCGGGCGCGAGGGGCTACGACCGCTGCCAGCCCGCCAGGTAGGCGTCGATCTCCCCGGCCAGCCGGGTCTTGCCAGTCCGGTCCAGGAAGGAGGCCTCGACCGCGTTGCGGGCCAGCCCGGCCACCCCGGCCTCGTCCAGGCCCAGCAGCCGCGCCGCCACCGCGTACTCGGTGTTGAGGTCGGTGCCGAACATCGGCGGGTCGTCGCTGTTGACCGTCACCAGCAGCCCGGCGTCGACCATCCGCTTGATCGGGTGGTCCTCGATCCGCTCCACCGCCCGGGTGGCGATGTTGGAGGTCGGGCAGACCTCCAGCGGGATGCGGTGCTCGCCCAGGTAGTCGACCAGGGCCGGGTCCTTCACCGCCTGGGTGCCGTGTCCGATGCGCTCGGCGCCGAGCACCCGGATCGCGTCCCAGACCGTCTCCGGCCCGGTGGTCTCGCCCGCGTGCGGGACGCTGCGCAGGCCCGCCGCCCGGGCCCGGTCGAAGTACGGCTTGAACTGGGGGCGCGGCACGCCGATCTCCGGGCCGCCCAGGCCGAAGCTGACCAGGCCCTCGGGGGCCAGCTCGGTGGCCAGCCGGGCGGTCACCTCGGCCGACTCCAGCCCCGCCTCGCCCGGGATGTCGAAGCACCAGCGCAGCACCACGCCGAGCTCCTTCTCGGCCCGCAGCCGGGCGTCCTCGATCGCCTCCATGAAGGCGGCCTCGGGGATGCCCCGGCGGACCGAGGAGTACGGGGTTATGGTCAGCTCGGCGTACCGGATGTTCTGCCGGGCCATGTCCTCGGCCACGCCGTAGGTGAGCGAGCGGACGTCCTCGGCGTCCCGGACCAGGTCCACGACGCTCAGGTAGACCTCGATGAAGTGCGCGAAGTCGGTGAAGGTGAAGTACTCGGCGAGCGCCGCCGGGTCGGTCGGCACCTTGGAGTTCCCGGCGTGCCGGGCGGCGAGCTCCGCGACGACGCGCGGCGAGGCCGAGCCGACGTGGTGGACGTGCAGTTCCGCCTTGGGCATCCCGGCGATGAACGCCTCGATGCTCCGGTCCGCGGGCTCGGTCCGGCTGTCGCCGTCACGAGTGTCACTGGGGCCGATCCGACTTCCGTCCGGCTGGACCACGGTGGTTCCCTTCTTCCTGCTCCGTGCCTCTACGCGCGTATCGCGTAATTTCGGCCCAGGATAGGCCCGAGTCGGCGCCGCCGTTCCCGGGATCGGCCTCGAGCACCGCCGTTCCCGGGATCGGCCCCGAGCACCGCCGTCCCCGGGATCAGCCCCCGAGCGCGACCGCCACGGTGTGGATCAGCAGCCCGGCCAGGGCGCCGACCACGGTGCCGTTGATCCGGATGAACTGGAGGTCGCGGCCGACGTTGGCCTCGATCTTGCGGGAGGCGTCGTCGGCGTCCCAGCTCGCCACCGTCTCGGAGATCAGCGAGGTGATCTCGGTGCGGTAGGTGTCGACCAGGTACTGGGCGGCGTCCTGGAGCCAGCCGTCCACCTTGGCCTGCAGCTTGGGGTCGGTGGCCAGGCGCTCGCCGAAGCCGCGCACGCCGTCGCGGATGCGCCGGCGCAGTTCGCTGTCCTCGTCCTCGGCCGCGCCCATCACCAGGGTGCGCACGGCCGCCCAGGTGGAGTTGATCAGGTCCTGCACCTCGGGGCGGGCCAGCAGCTCGCCCTTGGCCCGCTCGACCCTGGCGATGGTCTCCGGGTCGGTCTGCAGCTCGGTCGCGAAGTCGGCGAGGAAGTTGTCGATCGCGCCGCGCGCCGGGTGGTCCGGGTCGTCCCGGATCTCGGTGACGAAGCGCAGCAGCTCCTTGTAGACCCGCTCGCCGACCTGGTGGTCGATGAACCGGGGCGTCCAGCCCGGGGTCTTCTGGGTGACCTTCCGGACCACGTCCTCGTGGTTGGCGGTCAGCCAGCCGTGCGCCCGGACGGCGACCAGGTCCACCACCCCGTGGTGCCCGCCGTCGGCGACCACCTTGCCGAGCATCCGGCCCATCGGCTCGGCCACCGAGGTGGCCGCGGCCCGCCTGGTCACCGCCTCGGCGACCACCGCCCGCACGTCGTCGTCGCGGAGCACCGCGAGCAGGCCGCGCAGCGCCGCCGAGGCCTCCTTGGTGACCCGCTCGGCGCTGCCCGGCGCGGCCAGCCACTCCCCCAGCCGGCGGCCGATGCCGAGCGCCGCCAGGCGGACGCGGACCACGTGGCCGGAGAGGAAGTTCTCGCCGACGAACTCGCCGAGCGAGCGGCCGAAGGCGTCCTTCTTGGTCGGGATGATCGCAGTGTGCGGGATCGGCAGGCCGAAGGGGCGGCGGAACAGCGCGGTCACCGCGAACCAGTCGGCCAGCGCGCCGACCATGCCCGCCTCGGCGGCGGCCGCCACGTACCCCGCCCAGGCCCCGGCACCGGCCGCCCTGGCCCAGGTTGACAGGGCGAAGACCAGGGTCGCGAAGGCCAGCAGGCCGGTCGCGATGGTCTTCATCCGGCGGACGCCGCGTCTCTTCTGCTCGTCGGCCGCGGTGAACCGGACCCCGTGGCCGGTCCCGCTGAAGGCATCGTCACTCACCCCGCCAGTCTGCCCGGTGCCCGGTGCGGACGGGGGCCCGCCTCGCGATCACGCGCCCCCGCCAGGCGTCACGCGCCGAACGGACGCGGCGAGAACGGGCCCGAGACCGGTCCCGGGACGGATACGGGACCGACACCGACCCGCTTTCACCCCCCGCCCAGCACCATCCGCCGCACCTCCGCGCCCGCCCAGCGCTTCGGGTCCGTGCACCGCCGCCCGTCCAGCAGCACCCGCACCCCCGGCAGGTCCACCGGCGACAGGTCCCGGTACTCCGGGTGGTCCGCCTGCAGCACCGCCGCCACCACCGGCTCCCCGCCGTACGGCGGCAGCCCGAGCGCCGCCAACTCCTCGGCCTCGTACAGCGGGTCACTGACGTACGGCCGCCCGCCGGCCGACCGCACCGCCTCGACCAGCGGGAACACCCCGGAGTGCGCCGTCTCCTTGACCCCGCCCCGGTAGGAGGCCCCGAGCACCAGCACGCCCTGCCCGGCGATCCCGCCCGGCACCGCCCCCGCCAGCACGCCCACCGCGTACCCCGGCACCGCCAGGTTGGCCTCGCGCGCCGCCCGGACCACCGTCGCGCCCGGGTCGTTCCACAGGTACAGCCGCGGGTACACCGGGAGGCAGTGCCCGCCGACCGCGATGCCCGGCCGGTGCAGGTGGCTGTGCGGCTGCGAGTTGCAGGCGTCGGCGATCTCCGCGAAGTCCACCCCGACCTCGTCCGCGTACCGGGCGAACTGGTTGGCCAGCGCGATGTTGACGTCCCGGTACGTGGCCTCGGCGAGCTTGCTGAACTCGGCAGCCTCCACCGAGGCCAGCTCCCAGACACCGTTGGGCCGGGGCAGGTCAGGGCGCGGGTCGAAGTCCAGCACCGCCCGGTAGAACTCGGCGCCGCGCCGGGTCGAGGCGGCGTCCAGGCCGCCGACCAGCTTGGGGTGACGCCGCAGGCCGGCGAGGACCCGTCCGGTGCGGACCCGCTCCGGGCTGAACACCAGCGCGAAGTCCGTCCCGGCGGCGAGGCCCGAGCCGGACGACAGCCGGGGCGCCCAGCGCTCCCTGGTGGTGCCGACCGGCAGGGTGGTCTCGTAGCTGACCAGGGTGCCCCGGCGCAGCCCGGCCGCGACGGCGTCGGTGGCCGCGTCGAGCGCGGTGAAGTCCGGACTGCCGTCGGCGGCGGTGACCAGCGGGACGACCAGCACCACGGCCCCGGCCCCGGCCACCGCGCCCGTGGTGTCGGTGGTGGCACGCAGCAGGCCCTCGGCGACGACCCGCTTGAGCGCCTGCTCCAGGCCCGCCTCCCGGGGGGACGGCGGCACGCCCAGGTTGACGCTCTCCACCACACCCGGCGCGATGTCCGCACCGGTGACCCGGTGGCCCTTCAGCGCGAACTGCACCGCCAGGGGCAGGCCCAGCCTGCCCAGCCCGACCACGCAGACGTCCAGGCTCATTCCCGTCCTCCGTTCACCGAGTCGGCCAGCCGGCGCCATGCCGGGTGGCGCCGCAGCCCGCGGCGCAGTTGCTCCGGGACGAGTCCGCGCCACAGCTGCCGCGCCAGGTCGAGCCGCGGCGCGGCCTGCGCCACGGCCGCGCCCGAGTCCTCCTCCGGCAGCAGGAACAGCGCGTCCGGCAGCCCGAGCCGGGCGTCCCGGAAGGCCGGGTAGCCCGCGAACCGCCGCCGCCCGTCCACCACCACGGGTGGATCGCCGTGCGCCGCCTCGTAGCGGATCTGGTGGCGCAGGGCCTCCGGCCTCACCGCGCAGGCGAGCTCGAGCCGCACCCGCTCGGCGACCGGCAGCCGGCGGTACACCTCGCGGGCGCCGAAGCGCTCGATCAGCCGGGCGACCTCGACGCACACCCGCTCCTGCATGTCGTCGGCCAGCAGCAGGAAGCCGTCCTGCAGCAGGCGCGGCACGTCCCGGCCGAAGCCGCGCACCCGGATGGCGTCCAACTCCTCGCCCGGCCTGGCCAGTTCGGCGGCCACCTGCTGGAGCGCGGTGATCCCGCGCAGCCGGTCCAGCACCCCGGCCCGCTCGGTGAGGTCGCCCCGGTCCTCGCGCGGCACCGGGAAGTAGCAGTCGTAGGAGGCGAGGACGGACACCCTGGCCGCCCGCAGGCAGGCCTCCAGGGTGAACGGCTGGTCCGAGAGGACCTTCAGCCGTTCGTCGCGGCGCAGCCGGTGGCGCCGGAGGAGGTCGAGCCGGAAGAGCTTGGTGTCGGCCAGCGCCCAGGCCAGCGCCGAGTCGGTGAAGTCCACCGACTCGGCGTCGGCGGGGAAGGTCCCCTGAGGCACCGGCCGCCCGTTCACCCCGGCCTGTTGGGGCACCACCACGTCCGAGCCCCAGGCGTCGGCGGCCGTGACCAGCCGCTCCAGCGCCTCCTCGCCGAGCCGGTCGTCCGCGCGGAGGAACAGCACGTAGCGGCCGCGGGCCAGCTGCATGCCGCGGTTGGCCGGGCCCGCCGGGCCGCCCGAGTCGGCCTGGTGCACCACCGTGAACAGCCCGGGGTGGCGGGCGGCGTACTCGTCGAGCAGTTCCCCGCCGCCGTCCGTGGAACCGTCGTCCACGGCCACCACCTCCAGCCGCCCCGGTGCCAGGGACTGCCCGACCAGCGAGTCCAGGCAGGCGGTGAGGTGCGGCATGGTGTTGCGGACCGCGACCACCACGGTCACGTCGGGTAGGGCCATCGGGCGGGGAGCCTCCGGTTCCGGCATCGGCGGGTGACATCCGGTCAACTCGCGTCAGCGGCCGGGGGTCACGGTGATCACCCACATCGGTGAAGGAGAGCCGAACACACCGCCGAACAACGAACGGTCGTACGGCATCCGGCCGCCGTACGACCGCCCCTCCAGCCGTGCGCGCCCGCCCCTCCAGCCGTGCGCGCCCGCCCCTCCCGGCGTCCGCGCCCGCCCCTTCGGGCTCCGCGCCCGTCCCCGTCAGCCGATCGCGACCTCCGCGTACATCCGGGCGATCACGTCCTCGATGGCCGGCTCGCGCACGGACAGGTCCACCAGCGGGTAGCGCGCGGCGACCGCCGCCACGATCGGCGCGGCGCTCTCCTCGGCCGGGAAGGCCAGCCACTGGCGCGGCCCCTCGACCCTGGTGACCCTGGCCCCGGGCACCTCGACCGGGTGGGCGAGTTCCTGCGCGAGGTCCACCACCAGCGTCCGCTCGCTGCGGCCGGCGGCGTGCAGGCCCTCCAGCCCGCCGTCGTACACCACCCGGCCGTGGTCGATCACCATCACCCGGCCGCAGAGCTGCTCGATGTCGGTCAGGTCGTGGGTGGTGAGCAGCACGGTGGTGCCCCGGTCCCGGTTGACCTCGCGCAGGAACTCGCGCACCCGGCCCTTGCTGATCACGTCCAGGCCGATGGTCGGCTCGTCCAGGTAGAGCACCTGGGGGTCGTGCAGCAGCGCCGCCGCGAGGTCGCCGCGCATCCGCTGGCCGAGCGAGAGCTGGCGCACCGGGGTGTCCAGCAGGCCGCCGAGGTCGAGCAGTTCGACGCAGCGCTCGAGGTTCTCGCGGTACCGGGCGTCGGGGACGCGGTAGATCCGGCGGGCGAGTTCGAAGGAGTCCCGCAGCGGCAGGTCCCACCAGAGGGTGGTGCGCTGTCCGAAGACGACGCCGATCCGGCGGGCCAGCGCGACGCGTTCGCGGGCCGGGTCGACCCCGGCCACCCGCAGCCGCCCGGAGCTGGGGACGAGGATGCCGGTGAGCATCTTGATGGTGGTGGACTTGCCGGCCCCGTTGGGCCCGATGTAGCCGACGCACTCGCCGGCCTCGACGGTGAAGCTGAGCCCGTCCACCGCGTGGACCTCGCGTTTGGCCCGGCTGAACCGGCCGGTGCGGGTGCGCACGGTGAAGCTGCGGCGGACGTCCTGGAGTTCGATCAGTGCCATGGTGGGCTCCTTCTGGTCAGGGGGTTCAGCTGCCGGTGCCGCGGTAGGCGCGCAGCCCGGCCCGCCAGGCGAGCCCGGCGGCGAGGACGCAGACCGCGGCGGCGACCGGGGAGGCGAACTGGAAGGCGGTGGGCAGGCCGAGCGGGTCGGGCCGGCCGAGGATGCGCAGCGCGGGCAGCCAGTTGACGAAGGCCAGCGGGACGCCGAAGACGACCCCGGCGACCAGTTCCTTGGCGAAGACCGTCGGCGGGTAGTGCAGCAGCGTCGCGCCGCCGTAGGTGAAGGAGTTCTGGATCTCCTTGGATTCGCCCCACCAGAACTGGACGGTGGCGCCGCCGATGTAGATCGCGCCGAAGATGACGGTGCCGCAGACCAGCAGGACGGGCACCAGCAGCACCCGGTCCCAGGTCCAGTGCACGTCCAGCGCGGCCAGCGACCAGACCAGCACCGCCACGGCCTGCAGCGGGCGGCCGAGCCGGCGCAGCGAGAAGCGTTCCGCGCACAGCTGGGAGAGCGCGGGCGCGGGACGGATCAGCATGGTGTCCAGCGAGCCGCTGACGATCCGCGCGCCGAGCGACTCGGCCGAGCCGACCAGCAGGTTGGCGACGCCGAGCGAGAAGGCGGCGGTGGCGTACAGGAAGGCGATCTCCGGCAGGCTCCAGCCGCCGAGCCGGTCGGTGTGCAGGAACATGACCACCAGCACCACGAAGTCGAGGGCGTGGATGACCGCGCTCGCCGCCAGGTTCAGGGCGAAGGAGGCCCGGTAGGCCATCATCGAGCGCATCCACATCCGGGCGCAGAGCCACCAGGAGCGCAGCGCCCAGGCGGTGCGGGCCGGGCAGGGCTCCCGGCGGAGCCTCACCAGCTGCTCAGCCACCCTGCACCACCACCCTGCGGGTGGCGAGCCGCTGGGCGCCCCGCCCGGCGGCGAGCAGCACCGCCGCCCAGCCGAGCTGGAAGCCGAGCGCCCCGAGCACGGCGGTGCCCCGCGTCCGCTCGAGGAAGACGTCGGTGGGCACGTTCACCAGCGCGGACCAGGGCAGCACCCGGCCGAGCGCGCCCAGCCAGCCGGGGAACAGGGCGATCGGCAGCAGCATCCCGGAGAAGAACATCGAGACCACCAGCATCGCCGAGCGCACCCCTTCCGAGTCGTGCAGCCAGAAGCCGGTGATCGAGACCAGGAAGCGCAGCCCGAAGCTGACGACCACCGCCAGCAGCCCGGAGAGCAGGAAGAACGCCCAGGTCAGCGGGTGTTCGGGCAGTCGGATGCGGAACACCAGGGCGCCGATCAGCATCGGCACGGTGCCGCGCACCAGCGCCTGGAAGCCGGCCCGTCCGAGGTCGGAGGCCAGCCACCATCCCTGGAAGTCGACCGGGCGGTAGAGGTCGACGGCGATGTCGCCGCTGCGGAAGCGGTCCTGGAGGTCGTCCTGGAAGCCGCCGCCCCAGACCGCGACGGTGACCAGCAGGCTCTGGCTGACCCAGATGTACGTGACGGCCTGGCTCTGGTCGTAGCCGCCGAGGCCGGGGCGGGCCTGCCAGAGGGCGAGGAAGGTGTAGGCCAGGATGATGCCGAAGACGGTGTTGGTGAAGGTGCCGGCCACGGTGGCGGCCCGGTAGGTGGAGTAGCGGCGGAAGGCGCCGCGGGCAACGGCGGCGTAGAGCATATTGTCTCCTTGTCGACAAATACGAGCAGAGAGAGGCGCCCCTCGACATCCGCGCACGCCCCAACGGCCCCGACCGGCCGTACCCGGGGGGTGCCGGGCGGGCGGGCGGAGCTGCGAAAGCGGGTGCGCTATGTGGTTTTCACCTTTCACCGTACCTCCGGACGACCCCACCCGCACCCGGTTTTTCCGGCCTGATCGCGCGTCAAATAGCAGATAATCTCGGCATGACCTTGAGCACCCGCCGCCAGGCCAAACGGGCCGCCCGCCGCGAGGCCCGCCGCGCCCTCCCGCTCTGGCGCCGGTTCCTGCCCACCTGGCGGGTCACCCTCGGCACCCTCACCACGCTGTTCCTGCTCGCCGTCGGCGGCTTCGCCGTGCTCTACGTCATCGTCCCGGTGCCCGATCCCAACGCCCACGCCGTCGCCCAGAACAACATCTACCTCTACGCCGACGGCACCACCGAGATCGCCCGCACCGGCGCCGTCAACCGCACCGACGTCACCATCGACCAGATCCCGCTCCCCACCCAGCAGGCCGTCGTCTCCGCCGAGGACCGCACCTTCTACCAGAACCGCGGCATCGACCTGAAGGGCATGCTCCGGGCCGGCTGGAACACCCTGCTCGGCAAGGGCATGCAGGGCGGCTCCACCATCACCCAGCAGTACGTCAAGAACTACTACCTCACCCAGGACCAGACCATCGAGCGCAAGGGCCGCGAACTGCTCATCGCCCTCAAGGTCGACCAGCAGCGCAACAAGCGAGAGATCCTCGCCGGCTACCTCAACAGCAGCTACTTCGGCCGCGGCGCCTACGGCATCCAGAGCGCCGCCCACGCCTACTACGGCGTCGACGTCTCCCGGCTCACCCTCCCCCAGGGCGCCTACCTCGCCTCACTGCTCCAGGCCCCCAGCCTCTACGACGTCAAGACCGCCACCCCCGCCAACCGCGAGAAGGCCGTCGCCCGCTGGAACTACACCCTCGACGGCATGGTCCAACTCGGTTTCCTCACCCCCGCCGACCGCGCCGCCACCACCTTCCCCGACCCGATCGACCCCCAGCCCGCCACCGGCCTCGCCGGCCAGGCCGGCTACCTGGTCGGCGTCGCCGACGACTACCTCGTCTCCTCCGGCACCCTCGACGCCGCCACCCTCAAGGCCGGCGGCTGGCGCATCACCACCACCTTCGACAAGCCCCGCCAGGACGCCTTCACCAAGGCCGTCCAGGACGAACTCACCGGCGAACTCGACCCCCAGGCCCGCCCCACCACCGACACCGACGTCCGGGTCGCCGGCGCCTCCGTCGAACCCGCCACCGGCCGGGTCGTCGCCGTCTACGGCGGCCCCGACTACGCCAAGCAGCCCTACAACGACGCGCTGCGCCAGGACAACCAGATCGGCTCCACCTTCAAACCGATCGACCTCGCCGCCGGCCTCGTCGCCCAACACACCGTCGACGGCCGCCCGATCACCACCGAATCCCGCTACGACGGCACCAGCGAACGCCCCGTCACCGGCGGCCCCACCCCCTACGCCCCGCCCAACGAGGACGACATCTCCTACGGCAACATCACCCTGCGCTACGCCATGGTGAAGTCCGTCAACTCCGTGTACGCCCAGGAGGGCGTCGACGCCGGACTCGCCCGCGTCCGCGAGACCGCCGTCAGACTCGGCATCCCCGACAGCGTCCGCGGCATGGACCCGGCCAACACCTCGATGACCCTCGGCACCGCCACCCCCAGCGCCCTCGACCTGGCCGGCGCCTACGCCACCTTCGCCAACCACGGCCAGGCCCACACCCCCTGGTCCGTCCTCAAACTCGAACGCGTCAAAGCCGGCGGCGCCGTCGACGTCCCCAAGATGCCCGAACACAACCCCACCGACGCCCTCGACCGGGAGATCGCCGACTCCGTCACCGACGTGCTGCGCGACGTCATCAGCCCCCGCGGCACCGGCGCCGCCGCCCTCGACCTGAACCGCCCCGCCGCCGGCAAGACCGGCACCACCGACTCCAACCTCTCCGCCTGGTTCGCCGGCTACACCCCCGAACTCGCCACCACCGTCGGCCTGTTCAGGGAGAACCCGAAGACCCACGCCAAGGAACCGCTGGCCGGCACCGCAGGACTCACCCGGATCAACGGCGGGGCCTTCCCCACCCGGATCTGGACCGCCTACACGGCCGCCGCCCTCGACGGCACCCCCACCCAGGACTTCGACCTCAGAACCGGACAGGCCCCCACCACCCCCTGGCCCGACCTCACCCCCGGCACCGGCCCCAGCGCCACCACCACCCCGACCACCCCGCCGCCCGGCGCCGCACCCACCAGCACCGGCCAGACCCCCGGCACTCCCCCGGACCACACGCCCAGCGCCCCCGCCACCACCGACCGACCCGCCCCGGGGCCGAACACCCCCAGCCCCCAGGCCCCCCAGCCCACGACGGGCCCGGACCAGCCCAGCCCCGCCCCCAAACCCAGCCAGGTCCAGCCGACCCGCCCCACCGGCCTGCCCAGCGCCACCGGCGGCCCCGCCAGCCGCCCGGCGGCGCCGGCCACGCCCTGAGCCGGCTCCGAGCCGCCCGGCGCCACACCACCCGCGCTAAGCCACCAGCTCGCGCTCCAACGGGGTGCGGAACCGCGGCGTCACCCGCACCTCACCCAACCAGCCCGCCAACCGCTCCGCCTCCGCCGCGACCGCCCGCTCCGCCTGCGCCCCGACGTCCCGGAACAGCCGCCACACCAGACCGCCGTCGGCGCGTTGCGCCCAGCCGCCCACCACCTCGCCGCACCACCACACCGTCGGCCCGGAGTTGCCCGCCCGGTCGAACAGCGCCGGCACGTCCTCCGGCCGCAGGTACCAGTCCCGCCCGCGCCAGCCCATCACCGCAGGGTCCAACGACGGCAGCAGCGCCGCCCACGGCTCCGGCTCCGCCACCGGCGCCTCGTCCCCCGGCAGCACCAGGGCGGGCGCCCCGTCGGCCAGCGCCACCTCCACCGCCCCGAGGTCCGCCAGCGCCCTACGGACGTCCCCCAGCGTCCAGCCCGTCCACCACTTCACGTCCTCCACTGTCCCCGGCCCGTACGCCGCCAGCCAGCGCCGCACCACCTCGGCCTTCGCCTCCCGCACCGGCACGTCCGGCCACTGCGGCACCGGCGCCCACGGGTAACTGCTGCTCAGCCACGACCCGCGCGGACGGCAGCGGCGCACGTGCCCGTCCGAGGCCAGCAGCCGCAGCAGCCGACTGCCCACGCTCTGCCTCGCCTCGTACGGCTTGCCCGCCGACATCAGAATCGTCTCGCGCAACTGCGGTACGTCCTCGGAGAGTTCCTTGGTCGTCGCCTCACCGCGCGCGGCCAGCGCCGCCAGCACCTCGCGCTCCGTCCGCGCCAACCGGGCCTCGTCCCAGCCCTCGGCGTGGTCCCGCAGGTGCTTCAGCAGCCCCGCCCGCTCCTTCGCCGCGATCGCCCGCGCCGCCGCCGAACTCACGTACGGGGCGAAGCCCTCCGTCACCGCGAAGATCGTCCGCCGCATCGACAGCAGCTTCACCAGCGAGACGTCCTCGTACAGCGCCCGGTCCACCTCCGCCGCCGCGGGCTCCGCCAACCGCGCGCAGGCCGACAGGTACACCGTGGCCGCGTCCGTCGCGTGCAGCCCGACCACCCCGTCGGCCACGTCCTCCACCCGCGCCGCCCGCACCGACGGCGCCAGCAACTGCCGCCGCCCCAGCCTGGCCCGACGCTCCCGAACCCCGATCACCGGCACACTCATGCCGGGACCCTAGCGCGCACCACCGACAGGCCCGGCCGGCCGAGGCGCGGGCCCACCCGCGTCAGGGACTCGGGGACACCGGACAGCTGAAGCCGATGTTGTCGGCCCAGTAACTGCCGCCGAAGATGTCGACCTTGGTACCTGCGGCCCCCGGGCCCGGATGTGGGTTGGTGGCGTTCGCGCAGTACGCGGCCTGGGCATCCGCGAGCGTCGGGTACGGGCCCAACTCGGCGGTGTACTGCACCGGGACGTCCTGACCGCCGGCATCGGCGCACAGGCCACCGTCCGCGAAGTCGCACGTGCGCTTGCCCTGGACGTCGTCCAGCGACCCCACCAGGACGTTCCCGCCGGAGACGTTGGTGAGCAGGAAGACGTAGTAGGCACCGGCCGAGGGAGAGGGCGATGCGGAGGGCGTCGCCTCGGTGGGCGTCTCGGACGGCGTCCCCGTCGGAGTCTCGGTGGGCGTCTCGGACGGGGTCCCCGTCGGAGTCTCGGACGGGGTCTCGGTGGGCGTCACGGACGGGGTCTGTTCCGGCTGCGGCACCGGACAACCCTGCACGTCCTGCCCCGGCCGCAGCCCGTCGCCCCCTGGCGCCCCCGGGCGAGCACCGCCCCGGGAGGCCGGAACCGAGTTGACGAAGTCCACCAGCTCACGCGTCCGGTCACCGACCTGCTTGGCCGAATCCGACCCGCAGTGAAGATAGTTGGAGAGGTAGTGGAGGTTGAACCGCGACGCCGTGGAGCCGTCGTACACGGTCTGCGGGGCCACGGCCTTGGTCGTGAAGTCCACGCTGGAGATGCCCATCAACAACCAGTCCCACTCGAACATCACATAGCGCGTCGGATTGGCGTTCAGCTCCTGCCCACTGCCGAACGGCGGGGCGATGTACAGCGCCCCGACGGGCTTCCCGGCGCCGATCCGCGGCAGCACGTTGCGCAGGTAGAGGCCGCCCTCGCTGTGCGAGATCAGCACCACGCGCAGCCCCTTGCCCAGGTCGTCCTGCACGTTCTTCAGCAGGTTCACGTTGACCCCGTCCAACGCGAAGTCCGGATCCGCCAGCTTCCGGGTGATCGTCCCGCTGACGTCCGCCATGACCGCCTCCGGCAGGACGACCGCCCCGGCCGCGCTGAGCCCGCAGATGGCCTTCGCGAGGTCCCGGTTCTCCTGGATCGGGTTGTCCGCAGTGGCGCGCTGCGCCTCCTGGCAGGCGCTGTACGTGTACATCGCGATGCTGGCGCTGGAGGCGTTGAACTGGAGGTTGACGCGGACCGGATAGCCCAGCTGCCCGCTCAGCGTGGCGGACAGCAGGTTCGCGTTCACCGTCGAGGAGTCGAAGTTGTTCAGCACCCCGTTGACGAAGTAGAAGGACAGCCCGGCGCCCGGCGACGCCTGCCGGAACGCGGCCGGCCGCCCCGGTCCCCCCGCGGGGGCCGCGCCGAGCGTCGGCGTCGGCACCCCCGAGGTCCCACCCACCGACACCACGCGCCCGTTCAGCGCCGCGGCGTTGGCCATGAAGGTCTGCTGCCCCTCCGGCGTACTCAGCTGGCGCGACTCCCACAGCAGGACCTCCCTGCTGATCGTGTCGTGGTCGACCCCTTGGGCGGAGGCGGCGCCCACGGCCGCCGCCAACCCCTCCCACGCCCGCTGAGCGTCCTCCGCACCGAGCGGCTTCTCGAACGCCGCGAGACTCTGTCGCACCTCCGCGGCCCCGGAGGCGGAGGCCCCCGCGGAGGCGGAGGCCCCGGCAGGGGCGGACGGCGTCGGGCCGCTCTTCGGCGGCGAGGAGCAGCCGGCCGACAGGGCGGCGACCGTACCGAGCACCACCGCGGCACGAACGCGGGCACGCACGACCGAACCGCTCTCTCTGGTCGGTGTCATGGCTTCCCTCGCGCGATCACCGTGGGCGCCCCACGGGCGGATGGCCGCATCCGGCCGCTCCCACCCTCCGCCGCGGCGCCGGAAGGCACAACGGGAACTGAACCGACCAGGTGACACGCCCACCCGCGAGCGGCCGCGCGAGGACCGCAACGGGGGCGGGGGTGATGGCGTCGGCGCGGAAGAACAGGCCGTGCCGGTCCCCCATGGCCACGAGAAGGCGGTCAGGCCGGTGACGTGCACCCGCACGCCCTCCACGACGCCGACGGGTTCGCCGGACACGCTGATCTCCGGATATCTCGGACCAGTTCCAGGCCGATCATGCGGCCGTAGGCCTGGAGCGCGAGAGCGTTCGTGGTCTCGGAAATGCCCCGCTTCGCCCATTCTTTGAGTCTTCGGCGGATGGTGCGGTCCGAGCATCCCGGGCTGGAGGGGCACCCGTAGCCCGAGCCGGTGGACCAGCGCGAGTACCACGTGCTCGAACCTGCTTGACAATCCTCCCTGAAGAGACCGCGTGTACGACACACCGGCGATGGTTCGTCTCCATCTCATCACGGAGGGCTATGGTGATGGCGCTCGCCGTCACGGCACTGGTGGCTCGCTGCCGCCGTCCTGATATCAAACAGCTTCCTGCAATGGTTGGTGCACTATGCATCTGGCAGACATCCTTGCTCGTCGGACCGTCCCAGGATCTGCGATCTCCCTAGGCATCACCCGCCGGTGCCCTTTGAGTTGTGCTCATTGCGCCACCAGTTCGACTCTCGCGAGCGATGAGAGCGCGGCTGAAAGATTGCTCGCGTTTGTGCACACAATGACCGAGCAAAGCCGCCCAGATTTCCTGCTCATGTCGGGTGGCGAAGCATTGCTTCGTCCACAGCTGGTTCGCCAAATTGCCGACCATGCGCGGGGCATCGGGGCCAAGTCACAAGTCTTGTCTGGGCTCTTCTTCGCGAACAGCCCTCGGATTCCAAGGTCCGTAAAGGCCGCAATCGACGCGGTAGACCATTTCTCGGCAAGCTTTGATGCCTATCATGAGCGAGAAATCCCCCGCGCCGCGGCATTCAGAGTCCTACGACAGCTGCTCGATGAAGGCAAAGACGTAAGCATGCAGCTGGTCGGGCTGGGACCGGATGATCAGTACCTTGCGGACCTGGTGAGCGAAGTAAGAAGTACATTCGAGGACCGGATTCCAATGTTTGTCGCGCCGGTGGTCTCCCACGGACGGGCCCGGAGTTGGGTCGAGAACACTCCAGAACCGCACTTCCCTGGTCAGGCACTCCCCTGCACTGTGGCCGGCTGGCCCGTAGTCGGATTCGATGGCCGAGTCACCACATGCGGTAATCAAGATGTGATGGACGGCAAGGTGCCCATGCCTGATCATCTTCTGCTGGGAGACATCGCCATTGACGACTGGGCAGTTATCAAGGAGCGCTGCTTGGCCTCCTCGACGCTCCGCGTCCTACGAGCGCTAGGTCCACTGTATCTTTCTCAACGTGCCGGCGCTCGGAGCTGCTCGGGTTACTGCGAGACCTGTTGGGCACTTTCTGAGAAGTCGGAACTACCGGCAATGCTCGATGGTGACGCACAGAAGAACCAGGCAATCGAATCTTTGACCGGCCAGATTCTGGCCGATGCGGGACCAGTGGCTTTTGCGCGACAGTGGGGGATTGCTAAATATGCCGACCTGATCATGCTCGGTCTTCCGAACCAGCGGAATGTGCAATGGGACGCCTAAGTCATGCTGAAGTGAACAGGATTCGACGGACTCCTGAGGCATCAATTCTCCTGTTCATTACCGACAGATGCCCAGTAGGCTGCGCGCACTGCTCCGTGGATTCCCGCCCGGACAGTCCTCGCATCAGCAACTTCGAATTGTTTGCCGAGATTATTGATCAACTATGCAGTCAGCCGAATCTTGATTTGGTTGGCATCTCCGGGGGAGAGCCGTTTGTCGAGCGCCGAGCACTGTCGCTCGCTGTTGATCGGCTGGTCAGTGCTGGCAAACGCATTGCCATTTATACCAGCGGCTTCTGGGCGGGCCAGGAAACTCCACCGCCCTGGATTGACAAGGTATTGGCACGGATTGACTGCGTTTATCTCAGCACCGATGCTTATCACGAGGCTGGAACATCTTCGGATCAATTTTCCAGCGCCGCCAGAGCCTTGGCACGTCATGGGATCCCGATTGTCGTGCAGGTTATCGATGAAAACGGGATGGTTGACCGGGCTCGACAACTCCTGGTGGCAGCATTCGGGAGTGACTGGAGTTGCCACGCAGAAATCATTCCGACCTTCCCTCTGCCTTATGGGCGCGGGGCCGGAATCTATTCCTGGAAACATCGCTTCCCGGCCAACAGCTTCGGCGTATGCAACCTGGCCACTTCCCCGGTCGTGCGCTACGACGGTCTGGTCACCGCATGCTGCAATGAAACCGTGATCATGGGGGGTGGTCCGCCAGATCTGCGCAGAGAATGCCTTAGCGGGGCTGAAACGTCGAAAGCCATTTCTGAATTTCGAACCGATCCGTTCTTCCAGGGCGCCTCGACCATTGGAATTGGCGAAATGGCCGCCAACCGTCCAGAGTTTCAGGTCCTGGCAAACAAGGAATTCAGTAGCATCTGTGGCGCCTGCTGGAGCATGCTGAGGCGGCGGCGAGAAACGGCGGAATGCCGACCACTTCCCGTTGTAGAGACTGGAGGATCGACCCAATAATGACAGGTAGTCCTTCGTCGCTTCTCTGCGCAAAGATTGAAATCGCCCTTCCGGGCCTTCTGGCCGTCTCTAGGCGTCTTTGGGAATCAACCTCTTTGGTTGGCCTGTACCCCGAGTACCTATGCATGCTGCATGCCACTATCCGCTCGACAGTGCCGTTGATGCAGCATGCCCTGCACGTGGCCTTGCAGCTCTCGGATGGCGACCCCGTTGCGCGCGGTGTTGCCGAGTATTTGGAGCGTCACATTCGGGAAGAACAAGGGCACGATGAGTGGGTGCGAGAAGATCTGGCTGCCATCGGTTTCGACCCGGATGAACCGCTGCGCCGGCTACCTTCGGATGCCGTCGCCACGCTGGTGGGTGCTCAATACTACTGGGTGAGCCATTACCACCCGGTTTGTTTGCTCGGACATATTGCGGTCCTTGAAGGCTACCCGCCTCCTCGCGGATTCTCCGCCTATCTCTCCGAGAGGACCGGATATCCATTGTCTGGTTTCCGAACCCTTGAGCGACATTCAGCCCTGGACGTTCGCCATCGTGACGAACTCATGAAGACTCTCGATGATCTGCCTATCACTTCCCGTTTGCACGCGGCTCTTGGACTCAGCGCGTTGCATACAGTCAAGAGTGGGATTCATGTCATCGAGGAAGTGCTGGCGGCAACGGGCCGCTCAGCACAGCGTCATCAACCCACCAAGTAGGATAGGAGGTTACTGTGGCGAACAAGCAGCAAGCGGCTGAGCATCTGAAGGCGGCTGGCCTGAAATTCGACTGCGCCACGCAGGAGCAGCTGGATGCCATCAATTCGCTCTCCCCGATCGAGGTCGACGTCCTGATCGGACTGAAGACGCGGCTGAACGCAATCTCACCTGAAAATGCCGCGTGTGGCAACTCGGGCGGCTTCGTCTGGTAGTTCGGCAATTAGGCGGTAGGTCGCAGCTGAGCTTGGGCGGCCTACCGCCGTTGAAATCCTCGCAGCCTGATCAACGCCGAACCCCGTCGAGCCCTCCCCGATCCGCTGTGTACGCACAGCGAGACTCGGGGAGGGCTCGAAGCATTTCACGGCAGCATGCCCGTGATCAGAGGTACAGGCCGGTCGAGCCCTCCGTGTCGCCGAACCGGGTCGCGGCCACGGCGTGCAGATCGCGCTCGCGCAGCAGCACGTAGGTGGCGCCGCGGACCTCGACCTCCAGCTTGTCCTCCGGGTCGTACAGCACCCGGTCGCCGGGCTCCACCGAGCGCACGCTCTGGCCCACCGCGACGGCCTCCGCCCAGGTACAGCGCTTGGACAGCTCCGCCGTGGCCGGGATCAGGATGCCGCCGGTCGAACGGCGCTCGCCCTCACCGCCCTCGATGCGCACCAGCACGCGGTCGTGCAGCATCCGGATCGGCAGCTTCTCGCCGAGCCGGTCGTGGCGGGCGTGCTCCTGCAGGTGGTCCGAGTGGCTCTCGTGGTTCGTACTCACGGTCCCGAAGGTACCTCCCCCGGGCGCGGGGCGTGACGCTGGCCCGGCATGCGGAACGCGGGCACGCGGAACGCCGGGTGCCCGGGCCCGGACATGCGGAAGGCCGGGCACGCGTGCTGCGCCCGGCCCTTCCGTCCCGCGGTGCTCAGCCCTTGCGGCGCTTGCGGGCCGAGGCGACCAGCAGCACCAGGCCCACGCCCACCAGCGCGGCCGGGACGATCCGCTCGCGGCGCGGCTGCCCCTTCTCGTCCACGAACTGCGACCGGACCTTCTCCACCACGCCGCTGGCGGCCACGTAGGCCCGGGCGGTCCGCTCCTCGACGGCGGCCGCCGCCTTGGCCTTGACCTGGGCGGAGATGGTGCTCGGGTGGACGCGGACGGCCAGCTCGTCGAGGGTTCCCGCCAGCCGGTCACGCGTCCGCTCGATGTCCGCCTCGATCTGGGCGGTCGTCCTCGCCGACTTGTCCTGCGTGCTCGCGTCGCCCACTCGGGCCACCCCATTCACTCGCCGATGTTGTTCCGTCCGATCCGTACGATCGGTGCGACTGACCCAGTGTGTCAGCTGCCGGGAACGGTCGCGCGGCCCCACCCACCATCGGAGGTAAGTTTGCCGTGGTACGACCGCCCGCCCCAGCTTCCAGGAGAGTACGACCGTGAGTGAGCGTCTCCAGCCCGGCGACACCGCACCCGCCTTCAGCCTGCCCGACGCCGACGGCAACCAGGTGTCCCTCGCCGACCACGCGGGCCGCAAGGTCATCGTCTACTTCTACCCCGCCGCCCTGACCCCCGGCTGCACCAAGCAGGCCTGCGACTTCACCGACAACCTCGAGGTCTTCGCGGGCGCCGGCTACGACGTCATCGGCATCTCCCCGGACAAGCCGGAGAAGCTCGGCAAGTTCCGCGAGGCCGAGGACCTGAAGGTCACCCTGCTGTCCGACGTCGAGAAGACGGTGCTGGAGGCGTACGGCGCCTTCGGCGAGAAGCAGAACTACGGCCGCACCTACCTGGGTGTGATCCGCTCCACGATCGTCGTGGACGAGCACGGCAAGGTCGAGCACGCCTTCTACAACGTGCGGGCCACCGGTCACGTCGCCAAGCTGTTGCGCGACCTCAAGGTCGGGGCCTGAGGAACTGAGGGCCCTGGGCACTGAGAGCCCGAGGTACTGAGGCACTGAGAGCCTGAGGTACCGAGCCCGACCCACGACGAAGCGGTGGCGGCGCACCCCCCGACCGGGTGCACCGCCACCGCCGCATCTCACCTCAGCGGACCGCCCTGATCAGCAGGCCCCGAGGTCGCTCCAGACGCCCCACTCACCGCCGGCCGCGGGGTCGTCGCCCTTGGTCCACCACTTGTTCTGGTAGTAGTGGCCCTTCCAGGAGACCTTGGTGGGGCTCGCGTAGGTGGTGCCCGCGTCCCAGCTCGGGGCGGCCGTGCAGGCGCCCGAGGTCTGGGTCGGCGTCGGGGTCGGCGAGGCGGTGCCCGTCGGGGTCGGCGTCGGCGTCGGGGTGGCCGTCTGCGACGGGGTCGGGGTCGGCGTGCCGCCGTCCACCGCGCCACGGGTCAGGTCGCCCTTGATCCCGTACAGCGTGCCGCCCACGTTGACCGTCCAGTTCGACGGCGTGGACACCGGCAGGTAGTAGACGAAGTCCATGTCGATCGAGGCGCCCGGCGCCAGCGACTGCCAGCCCGGCAGCTTGACCGACACCCGGTTGTAGTTGCCCTTCAGACCGCCCACGTTGCCCGGGCCCGGGTTGTCCTGCTTGATGACCTGCAGGCCGAAGCCGGACTGGTCCTTGGCGTTGCCCGGGGCCGAGTTGCCGTAGTCGAACTGGAACTCGGTGCCGCCCGGCAGGGTCAGCGTCGAGTTGTTGACGATGTGCAGCTTCGGGTTGATCGGGTAGTTCGAGTCGCCCAGCGCGAAGTTGTTGAACGACACGTCGATCGGCAGGGTCTGCTGCGGCAGCGCGGTCGTCGAACGGATCGCGCCGTACGGGGTCGCCGACTTGAACTTGTCGTACATCAGCGTGGTCAGCGTGTTGCCGGGCACGTACTGGCCCTTGCCGCCGTTGGCGGTGGCGTCCCACCGGTAGTCGCCGGCGAGCTCCCAGATCATCGCGCCGCCGGCGCCCTGGTTGACGATGTAGTCCGCCTTGGCGCCCACCGACTGCTCGTCCTCGGTGGAGAGGAACACCTTCTTGGTGTCGTTCCACAGCCACGGCGCCACCAGGGTGGAGCTGTAGTTGCGGGTGTAGGTGCCCTGCAGCGCGGTGTCGGACACGCCGTACTTGGCCAGGTAGTCGGGCAGGATGCCCTTCTCCAGGTTCTTGGCGTGCCACATCGGGTTCGACCCGGCCGGGGACTCCTTGCCCGCGTCGTCCTTGTCGTTCCAGATGTTGTCGATGCCGACCGCGCCGTCACCGCAGGCGGTCAGGCCGGAGCCGACCGGGCAGGTGGTCGCCGAGGCGGTGCCCCAGAGGCCGTTGGTGCCGCCCTGGACGTTCTTGAAACCACGGGTGTAGTACGGCAGGCCGACGTTGATCCGGCCGCCGGGCATCGAGCCGCGGAAGTAGTGGTACGACCAGTCGGCGTTCAGGTAGCCGATGCCGCCGTACTGCGCGGTGCCGTAGACGTTGGCGGCGGCCAGCTCGCCGTCCTTGCCGTCGTCGAACAGCGAGGCGTTCGGGCCGACGTACTTGTTCCAGGCGCCGTGCAGGTCGTACGACATGATGTTGACGTAGTCCAGGTACTTGGCCACCTGGAAGGTCTCCATGCCGCGCAGCAGGTAGCCGGAGGACGGGGCCGCGACCGACAGCAGGTAGTGCTTGCCGTCGGCGGCGCCGGCCTTGTCCAGGCTCTCGCGCAGGGTCTTCATCAGCGCCGCGTAGCCCTTGGCCAGCGAACCGCGCTTGGCGTTGGCGAGCTGCCAGTCCAGCGGGTTGCCGGCGTCCTTCATCGAGGTCGGGTACTCGTAGTCGATGTCGACGCCGTTGAAACCGTACTTGCGGATGAAGTCGACCGAGGAGGCGGCGAAGGTGTCGATGCCGGCCTGGTTGACGCTGCCGTCCGCGTTGACGGTCATCGAGTAGAAGCCGCCGGAGTTCACGCGCTTGCCGTCGTCCCCGAAGTAGCCGCCGGTCTCGGTCCAACCACCCACCGAGATCAGGGTCTTGACGTTCGGGTACTGCTTCTTGTACTTCGTCAGCAGATTGAAGTGACCCTTATACGGCAGGCTCGGGTCCAGCTCGGCACCGGGGACGCCGGGGAAGGAGATCCCGGTGGCCTCGTTGGTCGGGCCGTCGGTGCCGACCGAGAGCTTGTTGTCGCCGCCGACGTGGCCGAAGGCGTAGTTGAGGTGGCTGACCTTGTCCCAGGGGACGTCGCTCACCAGGTACGGGGCGTCGCCGTTCTTGCCGGTGCGCCAGCCGGTGAAGTACCCGATGATGCGGCGCTGGTGGTCCGCGCCCATCTTCTCGCGCCCGCTGGTGTCGTAGACGGAGCAGTACGGAACGTCCACCCCGGGCGTCTGGTACAGGCCGTCCGGCCGACAGGCCGCGTTGTCGACCGCCGCCGACGCCTGCGAGGGCGCCGCACCCAGCGTCGCCATCAGCAGCCCGGCCAACGAGGCCGCCGCCAGCGAGGCCACACCGGCCCGAGCCGCCGGACTCTTCCGGCGGTGGGCAGCGGTGGGACGCCGCTCCGCCGTGTTTCGGATCAACACTCGGTCCTCCAGGAGAGAGTGTCGGCGCGTGCCTGTGGGGGAGCACGCACGTGGGGGATTGCAATTGGCGCAGAAGCTATGTGGTCTGAACCACATAGGTCAATAGGTCTGTACCAATTGGTAATCGGCGACCAAACATCACGGGTCGCAGCCCCAACGACAATCAGTCAGCCGATGGCCGAAAACCCGCCCCACCCGCAACCGAACCCACCCTCGATCGTCACGCGGTCCCCAGCGCCCGCACCGGACTCGGCCGACGACCGACGGGACGACCTCCGACCGCGCCGCTCCGCCTGCCGCTCCGTCACAGACGGACACTGCGGACGGAACGGGACCGGGCGCGCGTCGCCGCACTGAATCGCGGTGTTCCCACCGAGAGCGAAGCCCTAGACTGAAGGCCATGCGGCCTTGGCGTAACAGGCAGCCGCGCGGGTTTTAGGTGCCCGTGGGAGAAATCCCGTGAGGGTTCGAGTCCCTCAGGCCGCACTAGCCTTGAAATCGAAGGCCCGCCCCGAGAAGCTCTCGGAGCGGGCCTTCGACGTCCAGCGGACGGGGCGTCAGCCGAGGAGGTCCTTCACCACCGGGGCGAGGGCGCGGAAGGCCTGGCCGCGGTGGCTGATGGCGTTCTTCTCGTCCGCCGTGAGCTCCGCGCAGGTGCGGGTCTCGCCGAGGGGCTGGAGGATCGGGTCGTAGCCGAAGCCGCCGTCGCCGGCGGGGGCGGTGCGCAGGGTGCCGAGGAGGCGGCCCTCGACGACGCGCTCGGTGCCGTCGGGGAGGGCGAGGGCGGCCGCGCAGAAGAAGTGGGCGCCGCGGTGCGGCTCGGCGATGTCGGAGAGCTGGGCGAGCAGCAGGTCGAGGTTGGCGCGGTCGTCGCCGTGCTTGCCGGACCAGCGGGCGGAGAAGATGCCGGGCGCGCCGTTCAGCACGTCCACGCAGAGGCCGGAGTCGTCGGCGACGGCGGGCAGGCCGGTGGCGCGGGCCAGGGCGTGGGCTTTCAGCAGGGCGTTCTCGGCGAAGGTGACGCCGGTCTCGGGGACGTCCGGGATCTCCGGGTAGGCGTCGGCGCCGACGAGTTCGACGTCCAGGCCGGCGTCCGTCAGGATGGCGCGGAGCTCGGTGACCTTGTGCTGGTTGCGGGTGGCGAGGATCAGGCGGGTGGACATATCGCCCACCCTACCGAGTGGCCGGGGACGGTCAGCCGGTGCAGACCGAGGTGAGGTTGCCCGCCGCGTCGCCGAGCGGCTTGAGGTCGGGGACCTCGTTCTTGTCGGCCGCCCGCTGCACGTTCTCGACCTGCTTCTGCAGGTCGGTCACGGCCTTGGCGACGTCGGTGTTCTTGGAGTTCTTCCCGACCTGGTCGAGGTCGTTCTTGAGCTTCTGCAGGGCCCGGCCGGCGGCCGCCGAGTCGTTGCTGGCGTTGTCGTAGGCCTGGGTGACGTCGGCGATGTCGCCGGTGATCTTCACCGCGGTGTTGCCGCAGTCGAGCGCCTTCTGGGCGGCGGAGCAGCTCACCATGCTGAGCGGGAGGATCGCGATGAGGCCGGCCACGGCGAGGGCGGTGGGGCGGGCGATGCTCGACGGCATCCGATCCTCCTGGGGGGCGCGGGTTCCGTGGGGTGGGACGCGCGCCGGGAGGTGCGCGGTTCCCGCAGCGGGAGTGCTGCGGGAACCGTACGGTCTCCGGGCCCGGCCTGTACAGCAGGCGGACCGTTCGGCGGGCCGTTCGCCCCGCGGGCCCGAACGGCCGTCCGGGCCCGCGGGCTGACCGTGCGTCCGATCCGGTCGACGGCTTCGGGGCCCGCGCCGGTTCAGCCCTCCAGGGCCTTGCGCTGGATCTCGTCCAGTTCGGCGCAGCCGAGGCTGCCGAGGTCGAGCAGCCGGTCGAGCAGCTCGCGGTCGAACGGGGCGCCCTCGGCGGTGCCCTGGACCTCGACGAAGCGGCCGTCGGAGGTGCAGACGATGTTCATGTCGGTCTCGGCGCGCACGTCCTCCTCGTACTGGAGGTCGAGCATCGGGACGCCGTCGATGATGCCGACGCTGACGGCGCTGACGCCACCGGTGATCGGCTGGCCCTTGGCGCGCAGCAGCTTCTTGTCGCGGGCCCAGGCGACGGCGTCGACCAGGGCGACGTAGGCGCCGGTGATGGCGGCGGTGCGGGTGCCGCCGTCGGCCTGGAGGACGTCGCAGTCGAGGACGATGGTGTTCTCGGCGAGCGCGCGGTGGTCCACGACGGCGCGCAGCGAGCGGCCGATGAGCCGGCTGATCTCGTGGGTGCGGCCGCCGATGCGGCCCTTGACGGCCTCGCGGTCGCCGCGGGTGTTGGTGGCGCGCGGGAGCATGGAGTACTCGGCAGTGACCCAGCCCTCGCCGCTGCCCTTGCGCCAGCGGGGCACGCCCTCGGTGACGCTGGCGGTGCACAGCACCTTGGTGTCGCCGTAGGAGATGAGGACGGAGCCTTCGGCGTGCTTGCTCCAGCCCCGTTCGATGGTGATCGGGCGGAGCTGTTCGGGGGTGCGGCCGTCGATGCGTGACATAGGAACTGAGCGTAGTCGCTCCGGAGGCCCGGTCCCGATGCGTCGCCGCGCCGGGCCCCGCCGGGTCCCGGGTCGGCTCCGGATGCGCCGCGGCCCGCCGTCCCCCTGAGCGGGTCGGCGGGCCGGGCGGACTGAACCCGGGTGGGTCAGCTCACATCATGTCCTCGATGTCGGCGGCGATCGGGTCGGCGTCGGTGCCGATGACGACCTGGATCGCGGTGCCCATCTTCACGACGCCGTGGGCGCCGGCGGCCTTGAGGGCGGCCTCGTCGACCAGGGAGGCGTCCTTGACCTCGGTGCGCAGGCGGGTGATGCAGCCCTCGACCTCTTCGATGTTGTCGATGCCGCCCAGACCGGCGACGATCTTCTCAGCCTTGCTGGCCATCTGGTTTCTCCCTCTGTCTCGGCCCTTCGGCGGCTCTGCCGGGTGCCGTCCTGCGCTGGTGCTGGGGTGTCCCTCGACCGTCGGGTGGTGAGGTCCGTGCCGGTGGCTGACGCGGGTTCGGCTGCGGTCGGCCGGCGAGCAGCGCGACCAGCATCACCCGTGCCGGTCCGGTCCGCCACGTTAGTCCACTTTTGGCCCATCTCGGCGGGCAGGGTCCCGATCGCCGCCCGAGGATGACGATCAGCGGGGCTGCTGCCCTCGGAGGACGGCCCGCGTCCAAGTGGTCTACACCAATATATGTGTACTCCGAGGAACGCGGGAACGGCCCCGGGGGTTCCCGACCCCCGCCCGAGGGTCCCGCGGGGCCCCTGCGGTCGGCAACTGCTCCCGGAGGGCGAAGGATGAGTTCGGCAGGCGCCGCGGCCTCGCAGGCCACCTGGTGGCACACCTTCTACGGCGGCCTCCAGAAGATGGGGCGCTCCCTGCAGCTGCCGGTCGCGGTGCTCCCGGCCGCCGGCATCCTCAACCGGCTCGGCCAGCCCGACGTCTTCGGCAAGGACGGGCTGGGCTGGGACGACGTCGCCAAGGTGTTCGCCGCCGCGGGCGGCGCGCTGCTCGACTCCTCCTTCGGCCTGCCGATGCTGTTCTGCGTCGGCGTCGCGATCGGCATGGCGAAGAAGGCGGACGGCTCGACGGCGCTGGCCGCCGTGGTCGGCTTCCTGGTCTACTTCCGGGTCCTGCACGCCTTCCCGGAGAAGTGCCCGGCGGGGACGACGCTGATCCCGGACGCCTGGTCCGGCCAGTGCGTGAGCTACTCGTCGGCGAAGATCGCCGCCGCGACGTACCAGAACCCGGGCGTGCTGGGCGGCATCCTGATCGGCCTGATGTCGGCCTGGCTGTGGGTCCGGTTCCACCGCACCAGGCTGGTGGACTGGCTCGGCTTCTTCAACGGCCGCCGCCTGGTGCCGATGATCAGCGCCCTGGTGGGCCTGGTCACCGCCGTGGTGGCGCTCTGGATCTGGCCGCCGATCGGCCGCGGCCTGAACGACCTCTCGCAAACCCTCGCCGACCTGGGCGCGGGCGGCGCCGGCATCTTCGGCCTGTTCAACCGCGCACTGCTGCTGATCGGCATGCACCAGCTGCTGAACACCTTCGTCTGGTTCCAGTTCGGGGAGTTCGTCAAGCCGGACGGCACGATCGTGCACGGCGACATCCCGCGCTTCCTGGCGGGCGACCCGACGGCCGGCCAGTTCCAGTCCGGCTTCTTCCCGATCATGATGTTCGCGCTGCCCGCCGCCGCGCTCGCGATCGCCCACTCGGCGAAGCCGCACCGGCGCAAGGAGATGTACGGCCTGATGCTCTCGGTCGGCCTGACCTCCTTCGTGACGGGTGTCACCGAGCCGATCGAGTACTCCTTCGCCTACATCGCCCCGGCCCTGTACGCCGTGCACGCGGTGCTGACCGGCGCGTCGATGGCGGTGACCTGGGGGCTCGGGGTGCACGACGGGTTCAGCTTCTCGGCCGGCCTGATCGACTACGTCATCAACTGGGGGCTGGCCACCAAACCGTGGCTGATCATCCCGATCGGGCTCTGCTTCGCCGCCGTGTACTACGCGCTCTTCCGATTCATCATCGTCAAATTCGACCTGAAAACGCCCGGCCGGGAGGACGAGGCGGAGGTCGAGGACGTCACCAAGGCCTGAAACCGGGCGGCGCCCGGGTTATCCCCGCATTGGCCTCCGGAGCACCGGCCCGGGGGCCTTCGGCATTTCCCGAAAGGGCCGGACCGGTGGCGGACGTCCCAGGCCCGGCCCAGGCCGGACGCCCCGTCAGGCACACCGTGCTTTTGTTGCGCGATTATCCAAAATCGATTTTGTTGCGCCGTCGGCCAAAATCACAATCGCGACCGGGACCAAGATCGCCATTCGGTAAGTAGGTTTCGATTTCATAGCACTTCCCGGCGGTAGCGCTTTCCGGGGTTCCTCGACTTCCCGGCCCGTGCTACAAAACTGGTCTACACCACGTGTGGTGTAGACCAGTTTGCGGTTGGCCCCCTGTGCCTCCCCCGACCGACCGCCATGCCGTTAGGAACCCACCCCCATGAGTCAGTCTGAGCAGGCACCGGCGCCCGCTAAGGCTCCGGCCTCGCCAAGCCCCGCCAAGCAGTTCGGCCAGAACCTCCTCCAGGGTCTGCAGAAGATCGGCCGCAGCCTCCAGCTGCCCATCGCGGTGCTCCCCGCCGCCGGTCTGCTGATGCGTCTCGGCCAGGACGACGTGTTCGGCAAGGACGGTCTCGGCTGGGACAAGGTCGCCGCGGTGTTCAACACCGCCGGCTCCTCGGTCTTCGACGCTCTCCCGATGCTCTTCGCGGTGGGCATCGCGATCGGCTACGCGAAGAAGGCCGACGGTTCCACCGCTCTGGCCGCGCTGGTCGGCTTCCTGGTCTACAAGAACGTGCTCACCGCGTTCCCGATCACCGAGTACAAGATCCTCCCGGGCAAGGACGAGGCCGCCACCTACCAGAACCCGGGTGTGCTCGGCGGCATCGTGATCGGCCTGCTGGCCGCGGTGCTGTGGCAGAAGTACCACCGCACCAGGCTGGTCGACTGGCTCGGCTTCTTCAACGGCCGCCGCCTGGTCCCGATCATCATGGCCTTCGTCGGCACCGCCGTCGGCGTCTTCTTCGGTCTGGCCTGGGGCCCGATCGGCGACGCCATCAAGAGCCTCAACGACACCCTGATCGGCGCCGGCGCGTTCGGTGCGGGCGCGTTCGGCCTGGTCAACCGCGGTCTGCTGCCGGTCGGCATGCACCAGTTCGTGAACTCCTACGCCTGGTTCCAGACCGGTGACTTCACCAAGCCCGACGGCACCGTCGTGCACGGCGACCTGACCCGCTTCTTCGCCGGCGACCCGACCGCCGGACAGTTCATGTCGGGCTTCTACCCGATCATGATGTTCGCGCTGCCCGCCGCCGCGCTCGCCATCGCCCACGCCGCCAAGCCGCACCGCCGCAAGGCCGTCACCGGCATGATGGTCTCGCTGGCCCTGACCTCCTTCGTGACCGGTGTCACCGAGCCGATCGAGTTCGCCTTCGTCTTCATCGCCCCGGTCCTGTACGTCATCCACGCGCTGCTCACCGCCGTCTCGATGACCGTCACCTGGGCGCTCGGCGTGCACGACGGCTTCACCTTCTCCGGTGGCCTGATCGACTACCTGCTGGCCTGGAACAAGGCCACCGACCCGTGGATGATCATCCCGCTCGGCCTGGTCTTCGCCGCGATCTACTACTTCCTGTTCCGCTTCGCGATCGCCAGGTTCGACCTCAAGACCCCCGGTCGCGAGGACGACGACGAGATCGAGGACGTCACCAAGGCCTGAGGCCCGACGCCTGAAGTCCGACGCCCGCGTCACCGCACGCCTCGAGGGCCCCGCCCCGCCGCTGTCCCACCAGCGGCCGGGCGGGGCCTTCGGCGTACCCGGGCCCGCCCCGCGTGATCCCGGGTCCGCCGAGCGGCCGTGTCCACGGACGGAAACGGCGGTTGACGAATCGCCGGAGGCCCTGGTCAACTGAAGCGGTGAACGCCTCGTGCCCGCTGGTCACCCGCAGCCACATCGACTTCGGTCGCGTGTGGTCCGCGGCGTGTCGCGGCTGAGCTGACCGTTCCCCCGCCGCCGCCCGGCTGACGACCCGCCCGGCGCCGGTCCTTCCCTCCCCCGCCCGTACGGGCTCCGCCCGCGGGCCGCCACCGCGCTCCCGCGCGCCCCGCGCACCCGCGCCCCGGCACGGGCCGCTCCGGTGCGCGCACGCGTCCGCACGAGGAAGTCAGGCTCACCATGCCCCGCCAGTTGCACCTGTCCGCCGCCCTCGACAGCCCCGGCCGCTTCGACGCCGGGCACTACGCCTACCTCGCCCGTCTCGCCGAGCGGGCCACCCTGGACTTCGTCACCCTCGACGACTCCTTCGCCGCCGCGCCAAGCCGCCCCGACGCGCTCGCCGCCCTCGCCCGGATCGCCCCGCTGACCGGCCGGGTCGGCCTGGTGCCGACCGTCACCACCACCCACACCGAGCCCTTCCACACCTCGATCTCGGTCAACACCCTGGACTGGGCGAGCGAGGGCCGGGCAGGCTGGCTGGTCGGCGTCTCCACGACCGAGGCCGAGGCCCGGGCCTTCGGCCGCCGACCGGTCGCCGCCGAGGACGAGCTGTGGGCCGAGGCCGCCGACGCCGTCGAGGTGGCCGCCCGGCTCTGGGACAGCTGGGAGGACGACGCGGAGATCCGCGACACCGCCACCGGGCGGTTCATCGACCGCGACAAGGTGCACTACATCGACTTCACGGGCCCGCGCTTCTCGGTCCGCGGCCCGTCCATCACCCCGCGCCCGCCCCAGGGCCGCCCGGTGGTCGCGGTGCCCCTCTCCGCCGCCGACCTCGCGCCGGACGCCTCCCCGGGCGGGCGCGCCCGGGTCGCCGCCGCGGTCCGGCACGCCGACGTCGTCCTGCTCGACGCCCCCGACCGCGCCGCCCGGCTGACCGCCGCCACCGAACTGCGGCTGCGGGCCGGCGAGGGCCTGCGCATCCTCGCCCGGCTCGACGCCGGCCTCTCCGCCCTGGCCGACCGCGCCGCCGACGAGCGGCTGCTCGCCGAGCTCACCGCGACCGGCACCGGCGTCGACGGCTTCCACCTCTCCCCCGCCGACCCCCCGCGCGACCTGGCCGCGCTGGCCGACCGGATCGCCCCCGCGCTGCGCGCCGCCGGACTGCTGCGCGCCGAGTACACCGGCCGCACCCTGCGCGACCACCTCGGCCTGGCCCGCCCGGCCAGCCGCTACGCCGCCCGCCCGGCCGACGCCCCCACGGACGCCCCCACCGCTTCCCCCGCCCTCGCCGAGGTGACCCGATGACGGACCGACCGCTCAAGCAGATCCACCTCGCCGCGCACTTCCCCGGCGTCAACAACACCACCGTGTGGAGCGATCCGGCCTCCGGCAGCCACATCGAGTTCTCCTCCTTCCGCCACCTCGCGCAGACCGCCGAGCGCGGGAAGTTCGACTTCTTCTTCCTCGCCGAGGGCCTGCGGCTGCGCGAGTCCAAGGGCCGCATCCACGACCTGGACGTGGTCGGCCGCCCCGAGTCGATCACCGTGCTGAACGCGCTGGCCGCCGTCACCGAACGGCTCGGCCTGGCCGCCACCGTCAACGCGACCTTCAACGAGCCGTACGAACTCGCCCGCCGCTTCGCCTCGCTGGACCACCTCTCCGGCGGCCGCGCGGCCTGGAACGTGGTCACCTCCTCGGACGCCTTCACCGGGGAGAACTTCCGCCGCGGCGGCTACCTGGACCGCGCCGACCGCTACACCCGGGCCGCCGAATCCGTCCAGCTGGCACGGGAGTTCTGGGACGCCGGGGAGGAGACCGTCCGGCACTCGGGGCCGCAGTTCGAGGTCGAGGGCCGGCTCTCGCTGCCACGGCCGCCGCAGGGCCACCCGGTGGTGATCCAGGCCGGGGACTCCGACGAGGGGCGGGAGTTCGCCGCCGCCACCGCCGACGTGGTGTTCTCCCGGCACTCCACCCTCGCCGACGGCCAGGCCTTCCACACCGACGTCAAGCGCCGGCTCGGCGCGTACGGGCGCAAGCCGGACGAGCTGAAGATCATGCCCGCGGCCACCTTCGCCCTCGGCGACACCGACGCCGAGGCGGCCGAACGGGCCCACGGGATCCGCCGGGCCCAGGTCAGCACGCAGACCACGATCGCCTTCCTGGAACAGGTCTGGGGCATCGACCTGTCCGACCACGACCCGGACGGACCGCTGCCCACCGTCGACCCCGACCCGGACAGCGACCTGGTCCAGGGCAGGGTCCGGCACGTCGACCCGGTGGCCGTCGCCGAACGGTGGCGGGCGGTGGCCGCGGAGAAGAGGCTGACCAGCCGCGAGCTGGTGATCGAGCTGACCGGCCGACAGTCCTTCATCGGCTCGCCGGCAACCGTCGCCGCGCAGATCGACCACTTCGTGCAGAACGACGCGGCCGACGGCTTCATCCTCGTCCCGCACCTCACCCCGGGCGGCCTGGACGAGTTCGTCGACCGGGTGGTGCCGCTGCTCCAGGAGCGCGGGGTGTTCCGCACCGACTACACCGGCCCCACCCTGCGGGAGCACCTCGGACTGCCGGTGCCCGGGCGGCGCTGAACGGGCACGGCCCGCCCGGGTGTTCCGGGCGGGCCGTGAACGGAGGGACGGTCAGCCGGCGCTCCCGTCCACGTCGGTCAGCGGACCACGGCGGTCAGCGGACCGCGGCGGGCTGCTCCGTGCCCGGCGCGGCGCCGCCCGCGAAGACGCCGAACGCGGAGATGCCGTGCGGCCAAGGCGTGCGGCCAAGACGTACGGGATGCACGGAGGTTGCAGGTGGTTCCCGGGTTTCTTCCGGGAACCCGCGGGCCGACGCCGGGCACGCCCACCGGCACCGCGCCGAGTTGCTCAGACCTCGTACACCGCGCCGGCCCGGGCGACCTCGACCGGCCCGGGGTAGGCGGCCGCGGCGCCCCGCCGGTTGTGTTCGGCGTCGGTCCACGGCGGGATGTGGGTGAGGACGAGCCGGCGGGCCCCGGCCGCGGCGGCGTGTTCGCCCGCCTCGCGGCCGTTGAGGTGGACGGCCTGGTAGGTGTCGCGCCCGTCGACGTACGCGGCCTCGCAGAGGAAGAGGTCGGTGTCGCGGGCCAGTTCGACGAGTTCGGCGCTCTCGCCGGTGTCCCCGCTGTAGACCAGCGAGCGGCCGTCGTGCTCCAGCCGGAACGCGAAGGCGTCGACGGGGTGGTTGACCTGGGCGACGGTGACCCGGAACGGGCCGAGTTCGAAGCTGCCGGGGGTGAGGGTGCGGAACTCGAACACCTCCTTCATCCCGGGGTTCTCCGGCATGTCGTAGGCGCGGGCGAGCCGCTCGGCGGTGCCGGCCGGGCCGTACACGGGCAGCAGTTCGGGGCAGCCCTCGGCGCGGTAGTTGCGGGCCACCCAGTACGCGCACAGGTCGACGCAGTGGTCGGCGTGCAAGTGGCTGAGCAGGACGGCGTCGACGTCGTAGAGGCCGACGTACTTCTGGAGGGCGCCGAGGGCCCCGTTGCCGAGGTCGAGGACGACGCGGTAGCCCTCGGCCTCGACCAGGTAGCTGGAGCAGGGCGAGTCGGCGGACGGGAAGCTCCCCGAGCACCCCACCACGGTCAGTTTCATCCGAGCCCCTCCGCCCCGACACGTCCTGGCTGCTGCTGGAAAACGGCTTCACCGTCCTCCACGGAAAACAGCATGGAAAACGGCAGGCCGGGGCCGGTGGACCGGCCGGTAGCACTGCGTTGGTGTGTCGAGGGTAAGGGCGGAGCGGCACTTTGCCCCCGTCCCCGTGCCGGGCTGTGGGCGGAATCACCAGAACGCCCGGGGCGGGAGCGGGGCCGGTTGACGGGCCGGGGATCAGCGCCGCCGGGGCCGGTTGCGGGCCCAGGTGCGGATGGTGAACGGGTACCAGCGCGGGTGGCCGCTGCCATCGATCACATCCGGATCGGGCAGCAGCCGGTGCCGGCGGTAGCTGCGGACGGTCTCGCGCCGGACGTTGAGGTGGCGGGCGATCTCGGCGTAGGACCACAGCTCGGGGCCACGGGTCACGGGGGCACCTCCGGGGGGACGGGGGCGGACGTTCGTGACGCAGCCTGGCCGGACCGGGCGGAACCCCGGGCACAGAACGGGCATTGTGGCAGTTCCGTGACGAACCGGGAGCAGTGCGCGGACAAATGGGCGGACGAACGTCCGGCGGCCGACCACCGGACCGTCACGGACCGCACGGTGGTGGCGTGCGCCCCCGGCCCGGTACGGTTCGCCGCATGAACGGCATGACCGCTGCCTGGCTCGTCCTGTCGCTGCTCGGCGTCGCGCTGCTGGCCGCCGCCGCGGCGGCGCTGGTGCGGCGCGCCCGTCCGGCCCCGCGCCCGTCCGGCCCCGCCGGGCCGCAGCCGCGTCCGCGGACGGGGGCCGACCCGCAGCCGCAGGAGATCTGGTGGGCGCAGGTGCCGTTCGAGGACGGCCCCGGCTCCAAGGACCGCCCGTGCCTGGTGGTGCGGGTGCACGGCCGGACCGCCACCGTCGCGAAGATCACCAGCAGGCACCGCGCCGAGCGCCCGGGCGTGCTGGCGCTGCCGCCCGGTTCGGTGGGCGACCGGCAGGACCGGACCAGCTGGCTGGAGACCGACGAGCTGCGCGAGGTGCCGCTGTCGGCGTTCCGCCGCCGGGCCGGCGCGGTGGACCGGCAGGTCTGGACCCGTACCCAGCGGGCCCTTCAGAGCCGCTGAGGCTGGGGCCTCAGGCCCAGAGCTGGCCCTGCAGCGCCTCGACCGCGGCCTCGGTGGACTCGGCGGTGTAGATGCCGGTGGACAGGTACTTCCAGCCGCCGTCGGCGACCACGAAGACGATGTCCGCGCGCTCCCCCGCGGCCGCCGCCTTGCGGCCGACGCCGATCGCCGCGTGCAGGATGGCGCCGGTCGAGACGCCCGCGAAGATGCCCTCCTGCTGGAGGAGTTCGCGGGTGCGGCGGACGGCGTCCGCGGAGCCGACGGAGAAGCGGGTGGTGAGCACCTCGGCGTCGTACAGCTCGGGGACGAAGCCCTCGTCCAGGTTGCGCAGCCCGTACACCAGGTCGTCGTAGCGCGGCTCGGCGGCGACGATCTTCACGCCGGGGACCTTCTCGCGCAGGTAGCGGCCGACGCCCATGAGGGTGCCGGTGGTGCCGAGGCCGGCCACGAAGTGGGTGACGGTCGGCAGGTCGGCGAGGATCTCGGGGCCGGTGCCGGTGTAGTGGGCGCCCGCGTTGTCGGGGTTGCCGTACTGGTAGAGCATGACCCAGTCGGGGTGCTCGGCGGCGGTCTCCTTGGCGATCCGGACGGCGGTGTTGGAGCCGCCGGCGGCCGGGGAGGAGATGATCTCGGCGCCCCACATGCGGAGCAGCTCGCGCCGTTCCTCGCTGGTGTTCTCGGGCATCACGCAGACCATCCGGTAGCCCTTGAGCTTGGCGGCCATGGCCAGCGAGATGCCGGTGTTGCCGCTGGTGGGCTCCAGGATGGTGCAGCCGGGGGTGAGCCGGCCGTCGGCCTCGGCGCGCTCGATCATGTGCAGGGCCGGGCGGTCCTTGATCGAGCCGGTGGGGTTGCGGTCCTCCAGCTTGGCCCAGAGGCTCACCAGGCCCTCGGCGTTGCCGGGGACGGCGGCGGACAGCCGCGGCAGGCGGACCAGCGGGGTGTTGCCGACGGCTTCGAGCGGACTGTCGTAACGCAAGGGAGGCCTCCGGCCAAGGCGGTGAGGGTGGCGGGGGTGGTTCCCCCGCCGCGGCGGGGGGACCGGGGGGTCTAGCGGGCGCCGCCGGCCCCCGCGGGCAGGGTGGT